>NZ_JBJGZC010000016.1:0-123559 GCF_054050315.1 Geodermatophilus sp. SYSU D00867
GGGGGCGCCGGGGGGGCGGGGGGGGGGGGGGGGGCGGGGGCGGGCCGCGGCCCCCCCGCCCCCCCCCCCCCCCCCGCGGCGTGCCGGCCCGGAGCGGCGCCGGTCGCCGTCCGTCGCGCGGTGGGCAGGAACAGGGCCGCGGCGGCGGCGAGGACGGCGGCCGCGGTCGCGACCAGGGCGGGCAGCGAGGAGGCGTCGGCCGCGCCACCGGCGCCGGCCTCCACCCCGCCCGAGGGGACGACCCCGGGGCCGGCAGCGTCGAGCGTGGTGCGGACGGTCAGCCCGCCGCCGGCCCGGTCGAGCACCAGCACGCTGTACACCGAGCCGGCGTCGACCTGCACCGGGAGGTCCGTGGCCCGGCCGCCCCGCGGCGTCACGGTGACCGCCGTGGCGCCCGCGGGGACGTCGACGTAGCCGGTCGTGTCGGCGAAGCCCAGGCCGGTGGCCAGCGCCGGCCCGCCGGGGACGGCGACGTCGAGGGTCTGCGCGCCGGCCGCCGCGGCGACGACCCGCAGTCGCGCGGTGCCCGGCGGCGGCGGGGTGAGGTCGTCGTCGAGCACCTCGAGGCCAAGATCGGCGAAGGGGCCCATGCCGGCCACGGTGTGCGCGCTGTCCGCGGCGACCTGCACCGTCGTCGACAGCACCGGCGGGCTCTGCGGGTCCGCGCCGGCCGCGCGCATGCTGACCGCGTAGGCGCCGGCCGGGACCGGTCGGTAGTCCGACACCGTGCCGTAGCCGACCGCGGGGAAGACCTGGCCGGCCGCGGGGTCGGCGACCGGGTCGACGTAGACGTCGACGGCGGGGGTGTCGGGGGACAGGTGCGCGAGCCGGAGCAGGCCGCCGTCGTCCGCGGCCGCCGGGCCGGCGGGCAGCCCCGCCACCGCCGCGGTCAGGGCCACCACCGCCAGGACCCGGCTCGTCCTGCTCACTTCCGCCTCCCGGTGCAGGGTCGGACCCGCTGTAGTCAGGGGATGACCCGACGTCTACCTCGCGGGTCCGCGGGCCACACCCGTGGGGTCCGCCGGGCGCGCCGCCAGGCGGTGGTCACCGGGGTCTCCGGCGCGGAGGCGTGGCGGGACGACACGAGCACCCCGGCGTCGGTCACCTCGACGTCGTCCGGGGCGAAGGGCGGCAGCTGTGCGGCGAGCCACGCCCGCAGCCGCTCGGTGGCCTCCGGGTCCGCGGGCACCGGCGCCCCGCCGACGGCGTCGGCGAGCGCCCGGCGGGCCGCGGCGCGCCGGGCAGCAGGTCAGGGACGCCTGGGGACGGCGGGCTGGCCGCCGGTGTCGCCGCTGCGGACGGCCGGCTGCACCGCGGTCTGCGGGCCCTGGGGCTCCGGGGCGCCGTCGGGGGACGGCTGCTCGGCGCGGCTCGACCCGCCGCCGTGCCGGCCCTCCTCCTGGCTCGCGGTGTGCACCGGGCGGATCTGCTGGGTCTCGGCCACCGACGGCCGGCCGGACGCGGACTCCTGCCCGGCCGCCGGCTGCACGGCGGGCAGCGTCTGCGGCGACGACGGCCGCGTGGGCTGCCGGGCGGCGGCGGCCTCTCCGGCCGGGGCCTCGGCGGGCCGGGCGTGCGGGGTCGGGCGCGGCGCCGCCGGCTGCCCGCCGCTCTGCGGGCCGACGGTGCGCTGCACGGCCGTCTGCGGGCCGACGGCGGGCTGCACGAGCGTCTGCGGCTCCCCGGCGGGACGGCCGACGGCCGGCGGCACCGCGGCCCGCGTGCCGTCGGCGTCCCGGCGGGCCGCGGGCTGCTGCTCCTGCGGCGATGACTGCGGGGCCGAGGCCGCCGGCTGGGGAACCGGCTGCGCGGCGGGCTGGGGCGCCGGGGCCGGCGGGCGGGCGGCCTGCTGCGCCGGCGGGCCCGGGCGCTGCTGCTGGGGCCGGTCGGCCAGGTCCGGCAGGGTGGACAGCACCCGTCGGGCCTCGTTGAGCCGGGCAGCGAGCTCGTCGCGCACCCGGCGGACGGCGGCGGCGGAGGCCTCGGCGTCGGCGACGACGCCCGCCGCGTGCGCCTCGGCGGCGGCGACGCGCTCCTGCGCGGCCCGCACCGACTGCTGGTCGCGCTCCTCCTCGATCCGCGCGGCCTCGGCGCGGCGGGCGCGCTGCGCGATCTCGAAGTCCTCCTCGACCTTGGCGCGGCGGGCCTGCGACTCCGCGTCGAGCCGGGCGACCTTCTCCTGCGCCTTGGCCACCAGCTCGTCGGCGCGGATCTGCGCCTTGCTGGCGATCTGCTCGGCGTTCTGGCGGGCCTCGGCGAGCATCCGCTCCACCTCGGCCCGCCCGGCCGCGTGCCGCTCGAGCATCGCGCGCTCCTCGGCGGCGGTCTGCTCCCGCAGCGCCCGGGCCTCCTGCTCGGCGGTCGCGCGGATGTCGGCGGCCTCCTCCTCGGCCAGGCGGAGCATGTGCGAGATGCGCTCGCTCATGTTCTCGAACGTGGCCGGGCCGGAGGACGCGGCCTTCCGGCGCAGCTGGTCGATCTCCCCGTGCATCGCCGAGAGCTGGCCGGCCAGCTCGCTGACCCGGGCGGCCGCGGCGTCCCGGTCGGCGAGCGCGACCCGGATGTCGGCCTCGAGGCGCTCGATGGTCTCGGCCACCTGGTGGCGGTCGTAACCCCGCAGCACCACGTCGAACGAGTGCTGGGCCTCGCGCATCGGCAGCAGGTCGCGGCGGGGATCGGTCATGCGGGTCATCCTCGCAGAGTCGGGGGAGGGTCGTCAGCGTGTCGAGGCGGGTCCGGCCGTTCGGCGTGTGCGCCCCGGGTGGTGCCGGTGGGCCCCGGACGGCGCCCCGTCGGACAACGAGGCGGCTCCCCCAGGGTGCCCGGACGCCTGCCGGCGTCCGGGCACCCCCGTCCGGGGTTCTCTCAGACGCCGCGGAAGCGGTTGATCGCGGGCAGGTGCCTCTCCCGCTTCTCGGCGTCCTTGACGCCGAGGCCCTCCTGCGGGGCGAGGGTCAGCACGCCGACCTTGCCCTGGTGGAGGTTGTGGTGGACGTCGTAGGCCGCCTGGCCGACCTCGTCCATCGCGTAGGTCTTCGACAGGGTCGGGTGGATCAGCCCCTTGTCGATGAGCCGGTTGGCCTCCCACGCCTCCTTGTAGTTGGCGAAGTGCGACCCGACGATCCGCTTGAGGTTCATCCACAGGTAGCGGTTGTCGTAGGAGTGCATGTAGCCGCTGGTGGAGGCGCAGGTGACGATCGTGCCGCCCTTCTTGGCGACGTAGACGCTGGCGCCGAAGGTCTCCCGGCCGGGGTGCTCGAAGACGATGTCGACGTCGTCGCCGCCGGTCAGCTCGCGGATCCGCTTGCCGAACCGCTGCCACTCCCTCGGGTCCTGGGTGTCCTCGTCCTTCCAGAACCGGTAGCCCTCGGCGGACCGGTCGATGACCAGCTCGGCGCCCATCGAGCGGACGATGTCGGCCTTCTCCGGGCTGGAGACCACGCACACGGGGATCGCGCCGCCGTTGAGGGCCATCTGGGTGGCGTAGGAGCCCAGCCCGCCCGAGGCGCCCCAGATCAGGACGACGTCGCCCTGCTTCATCCCCGCGCCGTTGCGGGACACCAGCTGCCGGTAGGCGGTGGAGTTGACCAGCCCGGGGGCGGCCGCCTCCTCCCAGGACAGGTGCGCGGGCTTGGGCATGAGCTGGTTGCTCTTGACCAGCGCCAGCTCGGCGAGGCCGCCGAAGTTGGTCTCGAAGCCCCAGATCCGCTGCTGCGGGTCCATCATCGTGTCGTCGTGGCCGGCCGGGTCCTCCAGCTCCACCGACAGGCAGTGCGCCACGACCTCGTCGCCGGGCTTCCACTTGTTCACGCCCGGGCCCACCCGCAGCACGACGCCGGCCAGGTCGGAGCCGACCACGTGGTAGGGCAGGTCGTGCCGCTTGGTCAGGTCGTTCTGCCGGCCGTAGCGCTCGAGGAACCCGAAGGTGGAGACCGGCTCGAAGATCGAGGTCCAGACGGTGTTGTAGTTCACCGAGGAGGCCATGACGGCCACGATCGCCTCGCCCGGGCCGAGCTCGGGGGTGGCGACCTCCTCCACGTGCAGCGACTTGCGCGGGTCCTTCTCCTTGGTCGGCATCCCCGCGAACATGTCCTGCTCGTCCTTGCGGACGAGGACCGCCCGGTAGGACTCCGGCACCGGCAGACCGCCGATGTCGCTGAGCTGGTCGGCGAGGATGGCGTCCCTGATCTCGTCCACGTGTCTCTCCCGGGTCTTCGTCGGCTCGGAGGGGTGGTAGGGCGGTGCGCGGCAGGTTACCGACCGGTAACCCAGGGGTCGCGCGCAGGTCGGGTGGCTCCGACCGCGGGTGGTCAGTGCTGGGCGCGGGCGGGCTCGACCAGCTCGACCAGGACGCCGCCGGCGTCCTTGGGGTGCACGAAGTTGACGCGGCTGTCCGACGTCCCGCGCTTCGGGGTGTCGTAGAGCAGCCGCAGGCCGCGCTCGCGGAGGGTGGCGCTGACCGCCTCGACGTCGTCGACGCGGAAGGCGAGCTGCTGCAGGCCCGGCCCCGACCGGCCGATGAACCTGGCGATCGTCGACTCCGGGGTCAGCGGGGCGAGCAGCTGGATGCGGGTGTCGCCGGAGCCGACGGCGAGCATCGCCTCGCGGACGCCCTGCTCCTCGTTGGTCTCCTCGTGGACCGAGCGCACGCCGAAGGCCCGTGCGTAGAAGGCGATCGCCTCGTCCAGGTCCGGGACGGCGATGCCCACGTGGTCGATGGTGGTGAACAGCTCGGCGGGCAGGCCCGCGGGAGCAGTCGCGTCGGCGGTCACCGCGTCATCCTGACGCAAGACGTCTGAGACGACTCCCCGGTGTGGCCACCATCACGCCACGGGGCCCGTCGACCACGACGGGCCCCGGCCGGCCGTGCGGAGGGGGTCAGCGCGCGAGGAAGTCCAGCAGCGCCCGGTCGAACTCCTCGGCGTGCGACGCGTTGACGCCGTGCGGGCCGCCCTCGATGACGACCAGCTCGCTGCCGGCGATCGCCTCGTGCGCGCGCGTGCCGCTCACCTCGAACGGGACGATCGCGTCGCTGTCGCCGTGGCTCACCGGCGTGGGGACGGTGACCTTCGCGACGTCGGCCCGGAAGTCGGTGCGGCCGAACGCGGTGATGCAGTCGACCGTGCCCTTCGGCGACGCGAACGCGGCGATCTGCGGCGGGTACTGCCGCTGCGCCTCGCTGACCGCCGGGCTCTCGAGCAGGCGCTGCCCGCCCGGGGTGGAGAAGTCCTTGGTGGAGTCGTCGAGGAACGCCGGCCGGTCGCCGCGGACGCCCTGCGGGAACTGCTCGATGGTGGCGTCGTCGAGCCCGCCGTCGGGGTCGTCCTCGCTCCGGCACAGGTACGGCGGGACGGCGGCGGCCAGCACGGCGCGGCTGACCCGGTCGGTGCCCCACACCCCCCGAGCTGGCCGTCGACCCCGGTTGGAGAACCGATCTATCCTGTCCGGCAGCCCGACCGCCGCGACCCGTCCGCCCGGCGCGGCCCGACCCGCGGTCGCCAGCGTCGGCGACCCGCACTGGAGGCAGCATGTCCCGCTCGGTCATCGTCAGCGGCGCCCGGACCCCCATGGGTCGGCTCCTCGGCTCCCTCAAGGACTTCTCCGCCGCCGACCTCGGTGGCATCGCCATCAAGGCCGCCCTGGAGCGCGCCGGCATCTCGGGCGACCAGGTCGAGTACGTGATCATGGGTCAGGTGCTGCAGGCCGGCGCCGGCCAGAACCCGGCGCGTCCGGCCGCCGTCGCCGCCGGCATCCCCATGACGGTCCCGGCCATCACCGTCAACAAGGTGTGCCTGTCCGGCCTCAGTGCCATCGCGCTGGCCGACCAGCTCATCCGCGCAGGGGAGTTCGACGTCGTCGTGGCCGGCGGCCAGGAGTCGATGACCCAGGCGCCGCACCTGCTGCCCAACTCCCGCACCGGCACCAGGTACGGGAACACCACCCTCGTGGACGCGATGGCCCACGACGGGCTGTCGGACACCTTCGACCAGGTCGCCATGGGCGCCCTCACGGAGCAGGCGAACAGCCGGTACGACCTGACCCGCGAGGAGCAGGACGCCTTCGCCGCGGAGAGCCACCAGAAGGCCGCCCGGGCGGGGAAGAACGGCGTCTTCGACGAGGCGATCACCCCCGTCCTCGTCCCGCAGCGCAAGGGCGACCCGATCGAGTTCCGCGACGACGAGGGCGTCCGCGCCGACACGACCGTCGAGACCCTCGCGCGGCTCAAGCCGGCCTTCGCCAAGGACGGCACCATCACCGCCGGCACCGCCTCGCAGATCTCCGACGGCGCGTGCGCGGTCGTGGTCATGAGCGCGGAGAAGGCCGCGGAGCTGGGCATCACCCCGATCGCCGAGATCGGCGCCCACGGCGTCGTCGCCGGGCCGGACGCCACCCTGCAGAGCCAGCCCTCGCGCGCGGTCCAGCGGGCCTGTGAGCGGGAGGGCATCGACCCCAAGGACCTCGACCTGGTCGAGTTCAACGAGGCCTTCGCCGCGGTCGCCCTCGTCTCGACCCGGGAGCTCGGCATCGACCCGGAGAAGGTCAACCCCAACGGCGGCGCGATCGCCCTCGGCCACCCGATCGGCATGAGTGGCGCCCGCATCGTGCTCGACGTCGCGCTCGAGCTGCGCCGCCGCGGTGGCGGCGTCGGCGCCGCCGCGCTGTGCGGCGGTGGTGGCCAGGGCGACGCGCTGATCCTGCACGTGCCCGCGAAGGCGTGACGGAGTCCCCGCAGGGGACGGCTGTCCGGACGCCCGGCCCCGTCGCCCCCCGCGGGCGGCGGGGCCGGCGCGCTGTCGACGTCCCCGACCTGGTCGCCCGCGCGCGCGACGGCGAGGCCCGCGCGGTGGCCCGGCTGATCTCGCTGGTCGAGGACGCGAGCCCGGTGCTGCGCCAGGTCGCCGCCGCGCTGGCCCCGCACACCGGGCACGCGCAGGTGATCGGCCTGACCGGCTCCCCGGGCGTGGGCAAGTCCACGACGACGACGGCGCTGGTGCGCGCGCTGCGGGCGGCCGGGAGGCGCGTGGGCGTGCTCGCCGTCGACCCGTCGTCGCCGTTCTCCGGCGGGGCGCTGCTCGGCGACCGGGTGCGGATGCAGGACCACGCCGGCGACCCCGGCGTCTACATCCGGTCGATGGCCTCCCGCGGGCACCTCGGCGGGCTGGCCTGGGCGACGCCGCAGGCACTGCGGGTGCTCGACGCGGCCGGCTGCGACGTCGTGCTGGTGGAGACCGTCGGCGTCGGGCAGTCGGAGCTGGAGATCGCCTCGCTGGCCGACACGACGCTGGTGCTCGTGGCGCCGGGCATGGGCGACGGCATCCAGGCGGCGAAGGCCGGGATCCTCGAGGTGGCCGACGTGTTCGTCGTCAACAAGGCCGACCGCGACGGCGCCGACCAGACCGTGCGGGACCTGCGGTACGTGCAGTCCCTCGGCGGGCGGCACGCCGGTCCGGGCGCGTGGAGGCCGCCGATCGTGCGGACCGTGGCCGCGCGTGACGAGGGGATCGACCGCGTCCTCGCCGAGGTCGAGGCGCACCGCCGCTGGCTCGCCGACGCCGGGGAGGGCGTCCGCCGCCGGGCCGAGCGGGCCGCCCGGGAGATCGAGGCGATCGCGCTGGCCGGGCTGCGCGAGCGGATCGGCGAGGTGCGCGGGTCCGCGGCGCTGGCCGCGCTCGCCGACGAGGTGGTGGCGGGGGAGACCGACCCCTACCGCGCGGCCGACCGGCTCCTCGCGCAGCTCTGACCTGCCCCGGGCAGACTGGCCCGGTGAACGGGAAGCCGGACGCCGTCGTCGTCGGGGCCGGGCCGAACGGCCTGGCCGCCGCCCTCCGGCTGGCCGCCGCCGGCCTGCGCGTGCAGGTGGTGGAGGCCGCGGACAGGCCCGGCGGCGGCATGCGGACCGAGGAGCTCATGCGGCCCGGGTACCGGCACGACGTCTGCTCGATCGTGCAGCCGATGGCCGCGGCGGCGCCGTTCTTCCGCGAGTTCGACCTGCCCAGCCGCGGCGTGCGGCTGGTGCAGCCGGAGGTCAACTTCGCGCACCCGCTCGACGGCGGTCGGGCCGCGGTCCAGTACCACTCGCTGGAGGAGACCGCCGACGCGCTCGGGCCCGACGGCGCGGCCTACCGCCGGCTGTTCGAGCCGCTGGTGGAGCACGGGCAGGACGTCGTCGACTTCTTCCTGACCAGCCGGCTGCGGCGGCTGCCGACCCGCAGCGTGCCGCAGATCGTGCACTTCGGGCTCAACGGGCTGCCCAACGTGAGCTGGCTGGCGCACCGGTACTTCCGCACCGAGGAGGCCCGCGCGCTGCTGGGCGGGGCCGCCGCGCACGGCATGCTGGACCTCAGCCAGCCGCTGACGTCCGCGCTCGGGATGCTGCTGACGATGCTCGGCCACCACGTCGGGTGGCCGCTGGTCGAGGGCGGGTCGCAGAACCTCGCCGACGCGATGGTCACCGCGCTGGAGCAGCAGGGCGGCGAGGTGGTCACCGGGCACCTGGTCACGGACCTGCGCGAGTTCGACGGCGTCCCGGCGGTGCTGCTGGACACCTCGCCGGAGGCGTTCGTGTCGATGGCCGGCGACCGCGTGAACGAGGGTTACCGGCGGTGGGTGCGGCGGTACCGGCACGGCGCCGGCGTGTTCAAGATCGACTGGATCCTGTCCGAGCCGGTGCCGTGGACCAACCCCGACGTCCGGCGGGCCGGCACGCTGCACGTCGCCGGGACGCTGGAGGAGACGATCGCCGGCGAGCGGGCCCCGAACCAGGGGCGGGCCGCGGAGCGCCCGTACGTGCTCGCCGTCCAGCCGACCGTGCCCGACCCGACCCGCGCCCCCGAGGGTGGGCACGTCTTCTGGGCCTACGTGCACGTGCCGCACGGCTCCGACGTCGACATGACCGCGGCCATCGAGGACCAGGTCGAGCGGTTCGCGCCGGGCTTCAAGGACACGGTCGTCGACCGGGTCACCAAGAACGCCGTCCAGATGGAGGCGTGGAACCCGGTGTACATCGGCGGGGACATCTCCAACGGCCAGGCCACGCTGCGGCAGATGCTGTTCCGCCCGGTGCCGCGGTGGAACACGTACAAGACGCCGGTCGACGGCGTGTACCTCGCGTCCTCGGCCACCCCGCCCGGGCCCGCGGTGCACGGCGCCTGCGGCGACAACGCCGCGCAGGTGGCGCTGCGCGAGGTGTTCGGCGTCCGCGAGGTGCCCCGCCTGCGCCCCGCCGCCTGAGGCACCCCCCGGCGGTGACAGCGCCGGTCGTCGACCTGCGGCTGTCTCAGCGCCCGCGAGGCGACCACAGGTCGACGACCGGCGTCGTCGTCAGCGCGGCGGCGAGGCGGGCGACGAGCAGGTCCGGCTCCCGCAGGTCATCGGCGGTCACGAACACGACCCGCCACCCGGCCGCGGTGAGCCGGTTGAGCCGGGCCCGGTCCGGTGCCACTTGCTGCGGACGGCCGTGCCACCGGCCCTCGTACTCGACGGCCAGCCGCTGCTCCGGCCACGCGAAGTCCACCCGGGCCACGAACCGTCCGTCGCTGTCGAGCACGGTGTGCTGGGCGACCGGCCGGGGGAGGCGGGCGCCGTGCAGCAGGAGCCGCAGCCGGGTCTCCTGCGGTGAGCCGGCCAGCCCGTCGGCCAGGCCGGCGACGCGCCGCGCGCGCCGGCAGCCGGGTCCGCTCGCGGCTGCCGCGGCCGTCCGGACGGCGGCCAGGTCGGTCACCCGGGACGCGACCAGGGCGTCGACGAGCGCGACCGACTCCTCCAGCGGTCCGGGGCCGCGGCCGACGTCGACCGCGGTGGTCTCCGCGGTCGTCACCGGGACCCCGCGGCGGGTGGTCACCTCGTCCGCCGAGAGGGCCCGCCGGCGGACCCGGACGCCGGGTGCCGTCGACGCCGACGACCCGGGCGGGACGGTGAGCTCGACGTCGGCGTCCGGTCCGGCGGCGTCCACGCCCCAGAGGACGGCGGCGCTCCGGCCGGAGACCACCGCGCCCGGCACGAGCAGCAGGGCCGCCGCGCCGGCGCGCACCTCGTGGGTGACCGCGACCGACGAGCACGCGTAGACGTCGCGGAAGAGGCGCTGCCAGGCGGTGCTGCGCAGCTGCGCCCGGGTCAGGCGACCGGCGGCGACCTGGGACGAGCCGCGGAAGACCCGGCCGTGCAGCCGGGCGGGTCGGACGGGTCGGATGGGCACCGCCGGAGGATGGCGGAGCTGGCCCGTGCCCCGCTGACGCCGTCCACAGGCACGGCGCCCGTTGTCGACATGGTGCCGTCTCGGAGCGGCCGAGACCGCAGCAGGTCGACGTGACGCGTCCGGATGACAGCGTCGGCGTCAGGGGTGGGGGCGCGGCGGGAGGCAGGTAGCGTCGGGCGCATGGTCCGGGCGCTGGGGCTGCCGTTCGACCCGATCGAGCGGGCGGGGGAGACCTGGGAGCAGCGCTTCGGCCCCGCCTCGGCGATGCGCGCGGCGACGTCGGTGTTCCGGGTCCAGCAGATCCTGCTGGCCCGCTTCGACGAGGTGCTGCGCCCGCACGGGCTGACCTTCGCCCGCTACGAGGTCCTCGTGCTGCTGACCTTCAGCCGCACCGGGCAGCTGCCGCTCAAGGTGATCGGCAGCCGGCTGATGGTGCACCCGACGAGCGTCACCAACGCCATCGACCGGCTGGTGGCGGCCGGCTTCGTCGACCGCCGGCCCAACCCCGCCGACGGCCGCGGCGTCCTGGCCGGGATCACCGACCGCGGCCGCGAGGTCGTCGAGGTGGCCACCGGTCAGCTCATGGCGCTCGACTTCGGTCTGAGCGACCTGCCCGAGGCCGAGCAGGAGACGCTGTTCACGCTGCTCCGGCGGGTGCGCCTGGGCGCCGGCGACGTCGCGGAGGTCGATCCGGCCCCGTCCGCCGAGGGCTGACACCACACCGGCCCGCCGGTGGGATCATGGACGGCATGCAGCCCACCCGTCCCGGACGCCCCGACCCGCGCGCGCAGGCCCAGCAGGCACAGCTGGCCGCCTCCCTGGCCGGTGCGGTCGACCTCGCCGCCGTCAAGGCGCGCTCCGAGGCCGCCGCTCGGGCCCAGGCCGCCCCGCCCCCGAGCGCCGCCGCGACGGCGGGTGCCCCCGGCTCGGCCGTCGTGGACGTCACCGAGGCCACCTTCCAGACCGAGGTCCTCGACCGCTCCTTCCAGGTGCCGGTCGTCCTCGACCTGTGGGCCGAGTGGTGCGGGCCGTGCAAGCAGCTGTCCCCGGTCCTCGAGCGGCTGGCCGCCGAGGGCGGCGGCTCGTGGGTGCTGGCCAAGGTCGACGTCGACGCCAACCCCGCGCTGGCGCAGGGCCTGCGGGTGCAGGGCATCCCGGCGGTCAAGGCCGTGTGGCAGGGGCAGCTGGTCGCCGAGTTCACCGGCGCCATCCCCGAGGAGCAGGCCCGCCAGTTCGTCACCGAGCTGGTGCGCGCCACCACCGGCGGCGCGGTGCCCGGCGCGGAGGGCGCCGAGGACGAGGGCCTCGACGACCCGCGCCTGGACGCCGCCGAGGCCGCCCTCGAGCGCGGGGACCTGGAGGCCGCCGAGGCCGCCTACCGGGCCATCGTCGACGCCGAGCCCGACCACCCGGTCGCCGGCCTCGCGCTGCGCCAGGTGCAGCTGTTCCGCCGCGCCGACGCCGCCGGCCCCGACGCGCTCGCGAAGGCCGACGCCGCCCCCGACGACGTCGCCGCCCAGACCCGCGCCGCGGACTTCCTGCTCGGCACCGGCGACGTCGAGGGCGCCTTCACCCGGCTGGTCGACGTCGTCCGCCGCACCGCCGGCGAGGACCGCGACGCGGCCCGCAGGCACCTGGTCGAGCTGTTCGACGTCGTGGGCGCCGAGGACCCCCGGGTCGCCGCGGCGCGGCGCCAGCTGATGGCCGCCCTGTACTAGGAGGCCCACCGCTCGCGGTGGGGCCCTGCGGGGGGCCGGCTCGGCGGACGGGGGCTCAGACCCCGACGTCGCAGGGGCCGGCGCCCTGCAGGAACCCGGCGCGGAACACGTCGACGAGCTGGAAGCCGGTCAGCTCGACGTCGGCCAGCACGTCGGGGTCGTTGCCGTACTCGAGCAGGAACTGCACGCTCTCGTCGATGTCCCCCGGCGAGATCCGCACCGACCGGAGCTGGTTGTTGTAGACCTGCGCGGAGTACCAGCCGGTCAGGCAGACCGCCGACCGCAGCGCGTCGGTGTCGTCGGTGGACAGGTCCAGCTGGTCGCGCGCCGACAGCGCGTAGGGGATGGCCACCCCGGTGACCAGGGCGAAGTCGCCGAGCTCGTAGGCCTGCTCGGCGAAGTCCCCGTCGTAGGCGACCAGGCCGGCGCTGCCCCCGTCGGGGCAGTAGACGAGGGCGACGTCGGACGGGGCGCAGTCCGGCGGGCTCGAGGTGGCCTCCAGCTGCGGCGGGGTGAACTCGGCGTCCAGCACCTCGCTGAACGCGCGGGTCCAGAACTCCGGCAGCGAGTCCTCGATGATCTGCTGCGTGGTCGCGGGGTCCGCGTTGCCCCGGTTGGCGAAGTCGGTGTCACTGGTGAACTCGCCCTGGGTGAAGACTCGGTCGGGGCCGTAGTTGTCGCGGCACGCCTCGGCGCCGTCGTCGAAGCCCTCCTGGAACGCCGAGACGCGGTCGAAGTAGGAGCCGTGCGCCTGCTGCTCGCCGGTGCCGGTGCCCACCGGGTCGCGCAGCAGGAAGTAGCCGCGCAGCAGCTGGTCGAGGTCGGTGGTGTCGACGGAGGAGAACTCGGCGTTGCCGTCGGCCACCCACGCGGTCCACGCGCCGGCCAGGCAGTCGGCCTGGGTCTCGGTGGCGATCGAGGTCCGCGGGTAGCCGACCCGGGCCTGCACCGCGTGGCCGTACTCGTGCGCCATCACCAGCTGCGGCAGGACCTCGCCGTACTGCGCGGCCAGCTCGCCGAGGAAGGCGCGGTCGTAGCTGATCGAGTCGGAGTTGGGCACGCCCTGCGAGGAGCAGTAGAAGGCGTTGTTCTCCAGCTCGCGCGGGTCGGTGCCGCAGCCGATGCCCTCGGGGTAGGCCGCCGGGTCGACGTCGTCCGGGTCGACGCTGAAGTAGCCGCCGGTCAGCGGCTGGAACTGCTGACCGAAGACGGCCGGGAAGGTGTCCGACCAGAACGTCTGCAGGTCGGCGAGGGCGTTGCGGGCGAGGGTGTCGATCGGCCCGTCGGAGGCGCCGACGACGCGCAGGGCGTCGTCGCCCACCGACTGCGACGGCGCACCCTGCGAGCGCGCCTGCCCGATGACGACGTACGAGCACCCCGACGTCAGGAGGACGCCGAGCGCCACGACGACGGCGAGTGCGCCCCGGGAGCGCGTGCGGAGGTCCATCGCGGGAGCCTCTACCCGCCACGGGCCTGCGTGAACGCGGACGGCGCCCGCCTCCCCGGGGGACGGGCGCCGTCACGGGTGGTGCGCTGTCAGAGACCGATCTCGCAGCCGGCGCCGCCGTTGAGGAACCCGTCGCGGAAGGCGTCGACCATCTCGAAGCCGGACAGGTCGGTGTTCGGGAAGACGCTCTCCTGCTGGCCGTAGGTGAGCAGGAAGATCGCCGCCTCGTCGACGTCGCCGGGGGAGAGGGAGATCTCCTGCGCCTGGAAGTCGCCGGTCCAGAACCGCCCGGCGTACCAGCCGGTCAGGCACACCGCGGAGCTGACGGCCGTGGCGTCGTCGATGGACAGGCCGAGCTGCGCCCGCGCCGCCTGGGCGTAGGCCAGGGAGACGGCGGTGGCCACGGCGAAGTCGCCGATCCCCTCGTAGGCCGGGCCGAGCAGGTCGGCCTCGTCGACGTAGACGGTGCCGTCGGCCTCGCAGAAGCCGAGGTCGCGGTCCTCGGCGCCCATGTCGCCGCAGTCGGGCGCGGTGCCGTCGAACGACTCGACGGTCGGGGCGCTGAACTGCTCACCCAGGCCCGGGAAGACCGACTCGTAGAAGGCGGGGAGGGTGGTGCCGATGATCTGGCCGATCTCGTCGTACGCCGCGTTGCCCTCGTTGTCGAGGTCGTCCTCGGTGAGGAACTCGGTGGCGACGAACAGCCGCTGCTCGGTGAAGTCGTCCCGGCAGGTGCCGACGCCGCCCTCGTAGCCGGCGTAGAAGCCCGACAGCCGGTCGAAGCCCGAGCCGTGCGCCCGGTCGTCGTCGGGGGAGAACCCGACCGGGTCGCGCAGCCCGATGAAGCCGAGCACCACCTGGTCGAGCTCGGAGACGCGCAGCGCGATGTGCTCGGCGTTGCCGTCGATCACCCACCGGGTGAAGGCGCCGGCCAGGCAGTCGGCCTGCGTCTCGACGACGATCGTCGAGTTGGCGAAACCGAACCGGCCCTGCATGGCGTGGCCGATCTCGTGCGCCATCACCGCGGGGCCGAGGTAGGGCCCGAACTCGGCGCTGAGCTGGTCGAGCAGCGCGCGGTCGTAGGCGACGGCGTCGCAGTTGGGGTCGTAGTGGGCGTTGTTCGCCACGCCGTCGGGGTCCTCGGGCGCCCGCTCGCAGCCGATGCCGGTGCTGGGGTAGGCGGACTCGTCGATGTCCGTGGAGTCGACCGAGAAGTAGCCGCCGGTGATCGGCTGGTACTCCTCGCCGAAGAACTCGGGGTAGGCCTCGCTCCAGAAGGTGTCGAGGTCGGCCAGGGCGTTGCGGGCCAGCCGGTCGGCCTCGGTGTCCGCGGAACCGGTGATGGGGAACTCGCCGTCGGACACGTCGACCGGGACGCCCGGCCCGCGGGAGGCGGCGCCGACGACGGTGCTCGAGCAACCGGTGAGCAGCACGCTGCCCGCCGCTGCCGCGACGATCGCGCGGCGCAGACCATGCCTCATGGAGCTGGGGTTCCTTCTCTGCCGGGGTGCGGGCCCCCGAGGGAGCCGGGGCCGGCCCGCGCCACCGGGGCGCGGAGCCGGGCCATGATGCACGGGCGGGCAGCGGCTGGGAACGGGTCCGCGCGCGACGACGGCCGGGCCGCTCCACGGGTGGAGCGGCCCGGCCGTCGCAGGTCGGAGCCGGGGGAGCGGCCGGGATCAGCCCTCGTGCAGCAGCCAGAGGGTGCCCAGCGGCGGCGCGGAGACGGTGGCCGAGAACGGCTGGCCGTGCCAGGGCTCCTCGACCGCGTCGACCCCGCCGTAGTTGCCGACCCCGGAGCCGCCGTAGCCCTCGGCGTCGGTGTTGAGGACCTCGCGCCAGCGCCCGCCGCGCGGCAGGCCGATCCGGTAGCCGTGGTGCGGGGCGCCGGAGAAGTTGCAGACGACGGCGAGCACCTGGCCCGGCGTCTGCCCGCCGCCCTCGACCACCGCGGCGTCGGTGCCGCTCTCGGCCGCCTCGGTCGGCGTCGGGACGTCGGCGACCTTCGGCCGGCCGTAGCGCAGGAAGGTGATGACGTTGCCCGACGCGTCGTTGGCGTCGATCCACTGGAAGCCGGCCGGGTCGACGTCGAGCGACCACAGCGCCTCGGTCTCCCGGTACCGGGCGTTGAGGTCGGTGACCAGCTGCAGGACGCCGCGGTGCGCGGGGTCGTCCAGGTGCCACCAGTCCAGCGAGCGGCTCTCGGCCCACTCGCCGTCCTGGGCGAACTCCGAGCCCATGAACAGCAGCTGCTTGCCGGGGTGGGCCCACATGTACGCGAGGTAGCCGCGCACGCCGGCCAGCTGCTGCCACCGGTCGCCCGGCATCTTCCGCAGCAGCGAGCCCTTGCCGTACACGACCTCGTCGTGGCTGATCGGCAGCACGTAGTTCTCGGAGTAGGCGTACATCATCGAGAACGTCAGCTGGTTGTGGTGGTAGCTGCGGTGCACCGGCTGGCGCTGGACGTAGGCCAGCGAGTCGTGCATCCAGCCCATGTTCCACTTGAAGCCGAAGCCCAGGCCGCCGAGGTAGGTGGGCCGGGTGACCCCGGGCCAGGCGGTCGACTCCTCGGCGATGGTCACCACGCCCGGCACCTCGCGGTAGAGGGTGGCGTTGACCTCCTGCAGGAACGACACCGCCTCGAGGTTCTCCCGCCCGCCGTACGCGTTGGGGATCCACTCGCCGTCCTTGCGCGAGTAGTCCAGGTAGAGCATCGAGGCGACGGCGTCGACCCGCAGCCCGTCGACGTGGAACTCCTGGGCCCAGAACAGCGCGTTGGCGACCAGGAAGTTGCGCACCTCGGTGCGGCCGAAGTTGAAGACGAACGTGCCCCAGTCCGGCTGCTCGCCGCGGCGCGGGTCGTCGTGCTCGTAGAGCGCGGTGCCGTCGAACCGGCCCAGCGCCCATGCGTCCTTGGGGAAGTGCGCCGGCACCCAGTCGACGATGACGCCGAGGCCGGCCTGGTGCGCCCGGTCGACGAGGTACCGGAAGTCGTCGGGGCTGCCGAACCGCGACGTCGGGGCGTAGTAGCTGGTGACCTGGTAGCCCCACGAGCCGCCGAACGGGTGCTCGGCGACCGGCAGGAACTCCAGGTGGGTGAACCCGGCGGCGACGGCGTAGTCGACGAGCTCCTCGGCCAGCTGGCGGTAGGACAGGCCCTGCCGCCAGGAGCCCAGGTGCACCTCGTAGACGCTCATCGGCCGCTCGTGCCAGTTGCCGCGCTCGCGCTCGGCCAGCCACGCGTCGTCGTTCCACTCGTGGGAGGACTCGACGACGACGGAGGCGTTGGCCGGCGGCACCTCGGTGGCGAACGCCATCGGGTCGGACTTCTCCCGCCAGACGCCGTCGGCGCCCAGGACGTGGAAGCGGTAGCGGGTGCCGGCCTGGACCCCGGGGATGTAGATCTCCCAGACGCCGATGCCGCCGAGCTGGCGCATCGGGTAGGCCCGGGCCTCCCAGTAGTCGAAGTCGCCGGTGACCTTCACGCCCTGCGCGTTGGGCGCCCAGACGGCGAAGGAGACGCCCTCGACGGTGCCGCGCGGGGTCTCGTAGCGCCGCACGTGCGCGCCGAGCGCCTCCCACAGCCGCTCGTGCCGGCCCTCGCCGATCAGGTACTGGTCGAGGTCGCCGAGCGTGGGCATCCAGCGGTAGGGGTCGTCGACGGTGAAGGTGTCCCCGCCGTAGGTCACCTCGAGCCGGTAGTCCCCGGGCTGCTGCGGCAGCGCGGCCTCGTAGATCCCGCCGCCGTGGATCCGCCGGGCCTCGTAGCGGGAGTCGTCCTGGTCGACGACGACCACCGCGGACGCGTCGGGCCGCAGCGTGCGCACCACCCAGCCCTCGGCGGCGGCGTGCGCGCCGAGCACCCGGTGCGGGTCGCGGGACCAGCCGTCGACGATCGCCCGCAGGTCCTCCTCGGTGACCTCCTCGGGGGCGTCGTGCTCGCCCCCGCCGCCGGCGCCGCTGGTGAGGCCGCCACCGTCGCCGGCTGCGGGCGCGGGCGCGGCCGTCCCCGCGTCGGCGGTGCCGACAGCAGCCGACTCCTCCTCGGGCGCCTGCGGCGTCGAGGGCTCGGCCGGGTCGGGCGAGGGCGGCTCCGGCTGCCCGGCGGGCGCGCCCGTGGGGGAGCCGGGCTCGGCGATCGGCGCGGGCGCGACCACCGGCGCCGCGGTGCCGCCCTGCTCGGCGACCACCTCGGCGGTGGGCTCGGTGATGCTCTCCGCGGCCGTCTTGCGCGGCGCCCGCTTGCGGGTGGCCTTGACCGGCGCCTCGCCGTCGGCGGCCGGCGCGGCCTTCTTCGCGGTCCGCTTCGTGACCTTCTTCGCCGCGGCGGGCTCGGCGGCGCCGTCGCCGCCGGCCACCGCGGCGGTGGCCGCGTCCGCAGCCGGGGCCTTCTCCGCGGCGGCCTTCTTGGCCGGGGCCTTCTTCGCGGCGGCCTTCTTCGCCGGCGCCCGCTTGCGCGCCGGGGTCGGGTTCACGACCGGCTCGGCCTCGGCGGTCTCGGCCTGCGCGGTCATCTCCTCGACCGCCCGCTGCAGCTGCTCCTTGGTGGCCGGCGAGTCAGCGGTCTCGGCGGCCGTCCCGCTCGCGGGTGTCGGGTCGCTCGTCGTCATCGTCGCGTTGCCGTCCTCTTCGTCGTCTGCTGCGTCGTCGTCTGCTGCGTCGTCGTCTGCTGCGTCGTCGTCTGCTGCGTGTCGTCTGGCGGGGGACTCAGGTGCTCGCGGCGGTGAGCCGGGACAGCGAGTGCAGCGGGATCATCAGCCAGTTCGGCCGGTTGCGCGCCTCGTAGACGCACTCGTAGACCGCCTTGTCCGCCTCGAAGGCCCGCAGGAGGGGCGAGTCCCCGCACGGGTCGATGCCGCTGGCCGCCGAGTAGCCCGCGCAGAACGCGCCGCGGTTGCGCTCGGCCCACTCCTGCGCCCGGTAGGCGCGCTGGGGGTCGTCGGGCTGCTCCACGAGCATGTGCCGGGCGGCGTAGTCGAAGCTGCGCAGCATGCCCGCCACGTCGCGCAGCGGGCTGTCCAGCTGTCGCCGCTCGGCCAGCGGCCGGGCCGGCTCGCCCTCGAAGTCGAGCACCACCCAGCCGGTCGCCGTCCGCAGCACCTGGCCCAGGTGGAAGTCGCCGTGCACCCGCTGGCGCACCACCTGCTCCGGGCTGTCGGCCACCGCGGCGTACACCGCGCGCAGGCCCTCGAGGTGCTCCTCCAGCTGCGGGACGACGGGCAGCGCGGCCTCCAGCCGGTCGGTCATCGCCCGCGCGGTGGCGGCGAACCACTCGCGGTCGGCCGGCTCGGTGTCCAGGACGCGGGCGAGGTCGGCGTGCACCGAGGCGGTCGCCGCGCCCAGCCGCTCGCTGTCGGCGGCGAAGTCGCCCCCGACCTCGTCGGCGTGCAGGTCGCCCTCCGCGTAGAGGTCGCGGACGCTGGCGGTGGCCAGCCGCCACCCGTCGCTGGCGCCGCGGACGAACGTCTGCAGCATCGCCGCGGTCGCCGGCTCGCCGCCGTCGGGGTCGTCGATCTCGATGTAGCCGAGCAGCGGCGCGATGTGCGGGTTCTCCGTCTTGCGCAGCGCCTCGCCGATCTCGACGTCGGGGTTGAGCCCGGGCTCGAGGCGGCGGAACAGCTTGAAGATGGCGTCCTGGCCGTAGACCAGCGAGGTGTTGCTCTGCTCGGTCGAGACGACGTCGCCGGGCACGCCCTCGGGGATCGGCGCGACGCCGGCGGGGTGGAAGTGCATCGGCCCCACCGTCGAGGCGGCCACCAGGTGCACCAGCCACGGCGGGGTGGCGTCGCGGTCGCGCATCGCGTCGTAGGCGTAGTTCTCCCGGTCGGCGCCGTCCGCGCCCCTGGCCGGGACGGCGCCCACGAGCGCCGAGGACAGCTCCTCCTCCGGGTGCGCCCGCCACGACAGCGGCACCAGGTAGGTCTCGACGGCGCCGTCGGCGTAGGTCACCCGCACGCGGTGGACCGACAGGACCGGCTCGGACCGCGAGAGGAAGAAGCCCTCCTCGGTGACGTCGGCCCACTCCCGTCCCTTGCCACCGAACCAGCGCTGGTGCGGCATCCACTCGCGCAGGACGTCGGCCAGGGCCTTGCTCATTCGGGTGCTCCGCTCATTCGGGTGCTCCGCTCATCGGGGTCCTCCCGTGCTGGGCGGGACGTCGTCGCCGGTCCTGGTGTCGCTGTCGCCGGGGATCTCCTCGGCCTCGCTGACCAGGCCGGCGGCCAGCAGCGAGTCGGCGACCGGGCTGGTGGCGGCCTCCGGCTCCGCGGCCGGTTCCTCGGCCGGCTCCACCGGCCTGGCCAGCTCGAACCAGTAGAAGCCGTGCCCGGCCAGGGTGAGCATGTAGGGCAGCACGCCGATCTGCGGGAACTCGACCCGGCCGGTGAGCTCGATGGGCGTGTAGCCCTCGAAGCGGCGCAGGTCCAGCTCCACCGGTTGCGGGAAGCGGGAGAGGTTGTTGACGCACAGCACGACGTCGTCACCGAACTCGCGGACGAACGACAGCACCGTGGGGTTGCGCGACCCGACCTCCTCGTAGCTGCCCAGGCCGAAGGTGGGGTGCTCCTTGCGGACGGCGATCATCCGGCGGATCCACTGCAGCATCGAGTTGGTGTTGCGCAGCTGCGCCTCGACGTTGGTGGTCTGGTAGCCGTAGACCGGGTCCTGGTTCAGCGGCAGGTACATCCGCTGCGGGTCGGCGGTGGAGAAGCCGCCGTTGCGGTCGGGCGTCCACTGCATCGGCGTGCGGACGCCGTCGCGGTCACCGAGCCAGATGTTGTCGCCCATGCCGATCTCGTCGCCGTAGTACAGGACCGGCGAGCCGGGCAGCGACAGCAGCAGCGCGTTGAACAGCTCGAGGGTGTTGGTGTCGTTCTCCAGCAGTGGCGCCAGCCGGCGGCGGATGCCGATGTTGGCCTTCATGCGGGGGTCCTTGGCGTACTCCGCCCACATGTAGTCGCGCTCCTCGTCGGTGACCATCTCGAGGGTCAGCTCGTCGTGGTTGCGCAGGAAGATGCCCCACTGGCAGTTGTCGGGGATCGGCGGCGTCTGGGCCATGATCTCCGAGATCGGGAACCGCTGCTCCCGGCGGGCGGCCATGAACAGGCGCGGCATCACCGGAAAGTGGAAGGCCATCTGGCACTCGTCGCCGTCCTCGCCGAAGTACTCGACGACGTCGGCCGGCCACTGGTTGGCCTCGCACAGCAGCACGCGGTCGGGGTAGTCGGCGTCGACCACCTTGCGCACGTGCTTGAGGAACTCGTGGGTGCGGGGGAGGTTCTCGCCGTTGGTCCCCTCCTCCTCGAACAGGTAGGGGACGGCGTCGAGCCGGAAGCCGTCGATGCCCAGGTCCAGCCAGAAGCGCAGGGCGTCGATGATCGCCTCCTGCACCTTCGGGTTCTCGAAGTTGAGGTCCGGCTGGTGCGAGAAGAAGCGGTGCCAGAAGTACTGCTTGCGGACCGGGTCGAACGTCCAGTTGGACGACTCGGTGTCGACGAAGATGATCCGCGCGTCGGCGTAGCCGGTGTCGTCGTCGGCCCACACGTAGAAGTCGCCGTAGGGGCCCTCGGGGTCGCTGCGGCTGGCCTGGAACCAGGGGTGCTGGTCCGAGGTGTGGTTCATGACGAAGTCGATGATCACGCGGATGCCGCGGGCGTGGGCGGCGTGCAGCAGGTCGCGGAAGTCGTCGATGTCGCCGAACTCCGGCAGCACCGCGGTGTAGTCGCTGACGTCGTACCCGCCGTCGCGCAGCGGCGAGGCGAAGAACGGCGGCAGCCAGAGGCAGTCGACCCCGAGCCACTGCAGGTAGTCGAGCTTGTCGATCATGCCGCGGAGGTCGCCCACGCCGTCGGCGTTGCTGTCGGCGAAGCCGCGGACGAGCACCTCGTAGAAGACGGCGCGCTTGTACCAGAGCGGGTCGCTGCCCCGCGGTGGCAGCGCGGAGCCCGCGTCGGGGGAGTCGGGCACGGGGAGCGTCATCGGTGCGGGAAGCCCTCGTTCGTCAGGAGGTGGGGGAGGGGTCAGGAGACCGGCGGCGGCCAGGTCACCGGCCGGGGCAGGTGGACCGAGAACACGTGCGCCGGCTCCCAGTAGGGGTCCAGCTCGACGTAGTTGAACTGGCCCCAGTCGTAGCGGGCGCCGGTGACCTCGTCGGTGACGGCGAAGCGCTCGTGCCAGTCCAGCCCGAGGGTCGGCATGTCCAGCGCCGTCGTCCCGATCTGCCGGTTCTGGCTGTCGAGGGCGCAGACCACGAGGACGGCGTCCTGCGAGGCCGGGTCGGTCTTGCTGAAGCAGATGAGGTTCGGGTTGTCGACCTGGTGGAACCGCAGCGTCCGCAGCTGCTGCAGCGCCGGGTGCCGGCGGCGGATCTCGTTGAGCTTCCGCAGGTAGGGCGCCAGGCTCCGGCCGGCCGCCTCGGCGCCGGCCCAGTCACGCGGGCGCAGCCGGTACTTCTCGCTGTCGAGGTACTCCTCGCTGCCCGGCCGCACCGCCACGTGCTCGTACAGCTCGTACCCGGAGTAGACGCCCCAGGTCGGGCTCATCATCGACGCGAGCACCGCGCGGATCTTGAACATCGGCGGGCCGCCGTACTGCAGGCTCGCGTGCAGGATGTCCGGGGTGTTCACGAAGAAGTTCGGCCGCATGTAGTGCGCGTTGGTGGCGAGCTCGCGGCCGTAGTCCTCGATCTCGCCGCGGGCGGTCCGCCACGTGAAGTACGTGTAGGACTGGGTGAACCCGATCCGCGCCAGCTGGTGCATCATCGCCGGCCGCGTGAAGGCCTCGGCGAGGAAGAGCACGTCCGGGTCGGTCTCCTTGACCTTCCAGATCAGCCAGTGCCAGAAGTCCAGCGGCTTGGTGTGCGGGTTGTCCACGCGGAAGATCCGCACGCCGGCGTCCATCCAGACCCGCACCACCCGCAGCACCTCGGCGTAGATGCCCTCGGGGTCGTTGTCGAAGTTGACCGGGTAGATGTCCTGGTACTTCTTCGGCGGGTTCTCCGCGTAGGCGATGGTCCCGTCGGGCTTGGTGGTGAACCACTCCGGGTGCTCCTTGACCCACGGGTGGTCGGGCGCGGCCTGCAGCGCCAGGTCCAGCGCCACCTCCATGCCCAGGCCGCGGGTGCGGGCGACGAAGGCGCGGAAGTCCTCCATCGTGCCCAGCTGCGGGTGGACGGCGTCGTGGCCGCCCTCGTCGCTGCCGATCGCCCACGGCGAGCCGACGTCGTCCGGGCCGACCTCGTGCGGGTTGCCGCCGGGGAACTGCGGCGTGTTCGGGCCCTTGCGGTTGACCTTGCCGATCGGGTGGATCGGCGGCAGGTAGACGACGTCGAAGCCCATCTCGGCGACCGCCGGCAGCCGGTCGCCCGCGGTCTGGAACGTCCCGTGCACGGGGACGCCGCCGACGACGGGGCCCTCGGAGCGGGGGAAGAACTCGTACCAGGAGCCGTAGAGCGCGCGCGGCCGGTCGACCCACACCTCGTACTCCGGCGTCGGGGTGACCAGCTCGCGGACCGGGTGCTCGTCGAGGTAGCGCTGCACCCCGGCGGCCAGCGCGGGCGCGACCCGGTCGGGCAGCGTGCGGGAGGTGTCGCGCAGCGCCGCGACGGCCTCGCCGAGGCGGCCGCGCCACTCGTCGTCGGCGCCCTCGGCGACCCGCTCGAGCAGCCGGGCGCCCTCCTCGAGGTCGTTGGCCAGCTCCCCGGGGCCCTGGCCGGCCTCGATCTTCACCTCGACGGCGTGGTGCCAGGTGGCCAGCGGGTCGCTCCACGCCTCGACCCGGAACGTCCAGCGCCCCTCCCGGTCGGGCACCACGGTGGTGATCCACCGGTCGGGCTCCTCGCCGAAGCGGCGCATGCGGTTGAGGGGACCCCGGGTGCCGTCCGGAGCGGTCCAGACGACGTCGGCCGCGACGGCGTCGTGGCCCTCCCGGAAGACGGTGGCGGTGACCGGCAGGTGCTCGCCGACCACGGCGCGGGCCGAGAACGACCCGCAGGACACGACGGGGGCGACATCGGTGATGCCGAGGCGGAGGTCAGCGCGGCGAGTCATCCCGGCCACGCTATCCAGGTCCGGCACCGGTCACACCTCGGCCGCCGAGACGTCCCCCACCGGGTGCCCGGCACCCGGTCGTGTGGTGCCTCCGACCTGTCCGGAGGCGTCCCGCTGGCTAGGCTCCCCGCGTGCGAGCTCTGCGTAGGTTCACCGTCCGGGCGGCCCTCCCCGAGGCCCTCATGCCGCTGTCCCAGCTGGTCATGAACCTGCGCTGGTCGTGGCACCCGGAGACCCGCGACCTGTTCGAGGCGCTGGACCCCGAACTCTGGCGGACCTGCAACAACGACCCGGTGAAGGTCCTGGGCGAGGTGTCGGCCGAGCGGCTGGCCACGCTGTCGACCGACCGCCGGTTCCTCCGCCGCCTCCAGGACGTCGTCGACGACCTCGACGACTACCTGTCCTCCGAGCACTGGTACCAGTCGCTGGGCCCCGAGGCGCCGCGCAGCATCGCCTACTTCTCCGCCGAGTTCGGCATCACCGAGGTGCTGCCGCAGTACTCCGGCGGCCTGGGCATCCTCGCCGGCGACCACCTCAAGGCCGCCTCCGACCTCGGCGTGCCCCTGATCGGCGTCGGCCTGCTCTACCGGGCCGGCTACTTCGAGCAGGGCCTGTCGGCCGACGGCTGGCAGCTGGAGCACTACCCGTCGCTGGACCCCCACGGCCTGCCGGTCAAGCTGCTGCGCCAGCCCGACGGGGCCGCCGTCGTCATCGCCGTCCCGCTGCCCGAGGGCCGCACCCTGCACGCGCACGTGTGGCGGGCGCAGGTGGGCCGGGTGTCGCTGCTGCTGCTCGACAGCGACATCGAGGAGAACGCCCCGGCCGAGCGCGGGGTCACCGACCGGCTCTACGGCGGCGACGAGGACCACCGGCTGCGCCAGGAGATGCTGCTCGGCATCGGCGGCGTCCGGGCGCTGCGCGCCTACTGCCAGCTCACCGGCACCCCGCAGCCGGAGGTGTTCCACGCCAACGAGGGCCACGCCGGCTTCCAGGGGATCGAGCGGATCCGCGAGCTCACCGAGTCGCACGGGCTGACCTTCCCCGAGGCGCTGCAGGCCGTCCGCGCCGGCACGGTGTTCACCACGCACACGCCGGTGCCCGCCGGCATCGACCGGTTCCCGCGCGCGCTGATCGAGCGGTACTTCGCCGGGTTCGGCGTCCCGCTCGAGCACCTCATCCCGCTCGGTGCCGAGGACGACCCGACGAAGTTCAACATGGCGCACATGGGCCTGCGGCTGGGGCAGCGGGCCAACGGCGTCAGCGAGCTGCACGGGCACGTCAGCCGGTCCATGTTCAACCCGCTGTGGCCGGGCTTCGACGAGGCCGACGTCCCGATCACCTCGATCACCAACGGCGTGCACGCGCCCACCTGGACCGCCCGGGAGCTGGTGGAGCTGGGCACCCAGACCTCCAGCGACGGCGACCCGTTCGAGGGCACCGGGCCGGCGTCGTTCGACGGCGTCGACCGGATCCCGGCGCTGGAGCTGTGGAACACCCGCCGGATGCTGCGCGGCCGGCTGGTCGAGGAGGTGCGCCGCCGGCTGCGCGAGACGGCGCGCTCGCGCGGCGCGGCCGAGGCCGAGGTGCGCTGGACCGACACCGCCTTCGACCCCGACGTCCTCACCATCGGCTTCGCCCGCCGGGTGCCCTCCTACAAGCGGCTGACCCTCATGCTGCGCGACCCCGACCGGCTCCGGGCCCTGCTGCTCGACGGGGAGCGGCCGGTCCAGCTGGTCATCGCCGGCAAGAGCCACCCGGCCGACGACGGCGGCAAGCAGCTGATCCAGCAGATGGTGAAGTTCGCCGACGACCCCGCGATCCGGCACCGCATCGCGTTCCTGCCCGGCTACGACATCGGGATGGCCCGCTACCTCTACTGGGGCTGCGACGTCTGGCTGAACAACCCGCTGCGGCCGCTGGAGGCCTGCGGCACCTCGGGCATGAAGGCCGCGCTCAACGGCGGGCTCAACCTGTCCATCCGCGACGGCTGGTGGGACGAGTGGTTCGACGGCCAGAACGGCTGGGCGATCCCCACCGCCGACGGCGTCACCGACCCCGAGCGACGCGACGACGTCGAGGCGCGGGCCATCTACGACCTGCTGTCCACCCAGGTGCTGCCGCGGTTCTACGAGACCGACCGCGACGGCATCCCCACCCGCTGGGTCGAGATGGTCCGGCACACGCTGCGCGAGACCGGCCCGAAGGTGCTCGCCACCCGGATGGTGCGCGACTACGTGGAGCGGCTGTACGTGCCGGCCGCCGGCTCGTCGCGGACCATGGCCGACGGCGGGTACGCGCCGGCGCGGGCCGAGGCGCAGTGGCGGGCGCACCTGCTGGAGAACTGGTCGGGCGTGCGGGTCGCCCACGTCGAGGCCACCGGCGCCGGCGACACCCCGGAGATCGGCTCGACCCTGGCGCTGCGCGCGGAGGTGGAGCTGCCGCACCTCACCCCGGCCGACGTCGAGGTGCAGGCGGCCTACGGGCGGGTCGACGACGCCGACGGCCTGCACCAGGTGACGACGGTGCCGATGCGGCACGAGCACACCGAGGGCTCGCGGCACTGGTTCACCGCGACCCTGCCGCTCGAGCGCACCGGCGCGTTCGGGTACACGGTGCGCGTGCTGCCGCACTCCGAGCACCTGGCCGACCCGGCGGAGCTGGGCCTGGTGCGTTCCGCGTAGCGGCGACCCACCAGTCACGCCGGTCGCAGCGTCCCCACGGGTGGCGTGGCGGTGCGGCCGGACCACGCGCGGCGGCGTGCGGTCACTAGGCTGGCGCGCATGCCCGACCGCTGTGAAGTCCTGCCCGGAGACGCCCTCGTGGCCCGTCGCGGCGGGGGACTGCTCTGGGTCGACGCTCCCGGCTCGCCGGCCCTCGTCGCCGCCCTGCACGCCTGCCTCGGCGTGTCCGGCCCCGGCGCCGACCGCGTCCTCGCGGCGGTCGCCGCCCAGGTGCCCGCGCTCGGGGGCGGCTCGGCCTCCTTCGCGCTCGTCCTCGTCGACACCAGCGGCGGCACCGGCACCGGCGTCGCGCTGTGGTCCGGCAAGGGCCAGCCGGCCGTCGACGGCGTCCCGGTCTCCGGCCAGCCGGCCGACGGGTGCAGCCTGGCCGCCGGGTTCCCGCTCGGCGCCACGCTCTACGTCGGCCCGGGCCAGGCCACGCCGCAGATGCCGCCGGGCGTCGCCTACGACCTCGTCGAGGGCGCGGTCCCCGGCGCCGGCGCGCTGCTGCAGCTCGCGGCGGCCTCCGCCGCCCCGGCCGCCGTCCCGCCGGCCACCCACACGCCGGCGTCGTCGTTCAGCGCGGGCTCGGACGCCGGCTTCGCCGCCGCGCCGTCCTACGGCGCCGCGGTCGGGTCCTCGCCGTCGGGGCAGGGTTCCACCCGCGTCGACGACGGCGGCGAGGAGACGGCGTTCTGGAAGCCCGACGCCGCCGCCGCGCCGGTGCTGCGCTTCGACGACGGCCTGGTCGTCACCGTCGACGAGGACCTCGTCCTCGGCCGCCGCCCCGACAGCCACGAGCTGGTGACCGCGGGCAACGCCCGGCCGGTGCCGATCGCCGACACGCAGAACGTGCTCTCCTCGGCGCACGCGGCCATCCAGCGCTCCGGCCGCGAGGTCACCCTCACCGACCTCGGCTCGCTCAACGGCACCCACGTCGCCGGCCCCGAGGCCACCGAGTGGACCCAGCTCGAGCCCGGCGTCGCCCACCCGCTCTCCGACGGCGACCGCCTCCTGCTCGGCTGGACGGTCATCACCTACGAGCAGCCCCAGGACTAGGCGCACTGCCCTCCGCGGGCTCGGTTCCCCGAGGGGACCGGGCCCGCGGCGTCTCCGGGCTCACCTCGACGCGTCCTGGCTCACCGGAACGCGTCCTGGCTCGGCGTCGACGGTGAGCCGGGACGCCGCACGATCAGCTCACCTGATCGTGCGGGCGGCGCAGGACGCGCAGCAGCCAGACGGTGCGCGGCGGCACCTCGATCGGTCCCGGCGCGACGACGGCCGGCCGCGGCGGCGCCCCGGTCGGGTACTCGGTGCTCAGCACGAGCTCGTAGCCGTCGGACCACGGCGCCCCCGGCAGCTGCACCGTCACCGGCTCCGGCCCGGCGTGCAGCTGCACGAGGTAGGAGTCGTCGACGACCGGGCGGCCGCGCTCGTCGCGGTGCCGGATGCCGCGGCCGTCGAGGTACATGCCGACCGTCTGCAGGCCGGTGTCGAACCAGTCCGCGGTGGTCAGCTGCCCGCCGCCGGGCGCGAACCAGGCCAGGTCGCGGGTGCCGCCGGTGCCCGGGATCTCGTGGCCCTCGAAGAACGCCTCCTGGCGCAGCACCGGCGCGTCGTGGCGCAGCCGCACCAGCCGGCGGACGAAGGCGAGCAGGTCCCCGTCGACGGCGTCCCAGTCGATCCAGGACACCTCGTTGTCCTGGCAGTAGGCGTTGTTGTTGCCGCCCTGGGTGCGGCCGAGCTCGTCGCCGGCGGTGAGCATCGGCACGCCGGTCGACAGCAGCAGCGTCGTCAGCAGGTTGCGGACCTGTCGGCCGCGCAGCGCCTGCACCTCCGGGTCGTCGGTGGGTCCCTCGACGCCGCAGTTCCAGTTGCGGTTGTGGCTCTCGCCGTCCCGGTTGTCCTCGCCGTTGGCCTCGTTGCGCTTGCGCTCGTAGGTGACCAGGTCGGTGAGGGTGAACCCGTCGTGGGCGGTGACGAAGTTGACGCTGGCGAACGGGCGGCGGCCGTCGGAGCGGTAGAGGTCCGAGGAGCCGGTCAGCCGGTAGGCCAGGTCGCGGACGCCGACGTGCGAGCCGGCCCAGACGTCGCGCACGGTGTCGCGGTAGCGGCCGTTCCACTCGGTCCACAGCGGCGGGAAGTTGCCCACCTGGTAGCCGCCCTCGCCGACGTCCCACGGCTCGGCGATGAGCTTCACCTGGCTGACCACCGGGTCCTGGTGGACGACGTCGAAGAACGCCGAGAGCCGGTCGACGTCGTGGAAGGACCGGGCCAGCGCGGCGGCGAGGTCGAACCGGAAGCCGTCGACGTGCATCTCGGTGACCCAGTACCGCAGGGAGTCCATGAGCATCGCCAGCACCTGCGGCCGGCGGACGTCGAGGGTGTTCCCGCAGCCGGTGTAGTCGGTGTAGCGGGCCCGGTTCTCGCCGTTGAGCCGGTAGTAGCCGGGGTTGTCGATGCCCTTGAGCGACAGCGACGGCCCGGTGTGGTCGCCCTCGGCGGTGTGGTTGTAGACGACGTCGAGGACCACCTCGATGCCGGCCGCGTGCAGCGCCTTCACCATCGCCTTGAACTCGGTCACCTGCGCCCCGCCGGACCCGGCCGAGCTGTAGGCGGCGTGCGGGGCGAAGTAGCCGAGGGTGTTGTAGCCCCAGTAGTTGGTCAGCCCGCGGCGCAGCAGGTGCGGCTCGCTGACGAAGTGGTGCACCGGCAGCAGCTCGACGGCGGTGACGCCCAGCGACACCAGGTGCTCGACGAACGCCGGGTGCGCCAGCCCCGCGTAGGTGCCGCGCAGCGCCGGCGGCACGCCGGGGTGGCGCATGGTCGCGCCCTTGACGTGCACCTCGTAGACGACGGTGTCCGACCACGAGGTGGCCGGCCGCCGGTCGCCGTCCCAGGGGAAGGAGTCGTGGACGACGACGCCGCGCGGCACGTACGGCGCGGAGTCCCGCGGGTCGGCCGGGCCGGTGTCCGGGCCGTCGGCGCGGTAGGCGAACAGCGCGGGGTGCAGCGAGAGGTCGCCGTCGACGGCGCGGGCGTAGGGGTCCAGCAGCAGCTTCTCCGGGCTCCACCGGTGGCCGGCGCCGGGATCCCAGGGCCCGTGCACCCGGTAGCCGTAGCGCTGGCCGGGGCCGATGCCGGGCAGCCGCCCGTGCCAGACCTGGTGGGTGGTCTCCTGCAGCCGGTGCCGGTGCTCGAAGCCGCCGTCGTCGAACAGGCACAGGTCGACGGCGGTGGCGCCGGCCGACCACAGCGCGAAGTTCGTGCCGGTGCCGTCCCAGTGCGCGCCCAGGGGAGCGGGGGAGCCCGGCCAGACCTCGACGTCCTCGCTGGTGGTCCTCACCGGGTGATCGTGCCAAGACCGCCACCTCCCCGGGTGCAGGCGGGCGGGTTGGTTGGATGGGGTCGTGTCGAGCAGTCCCGCCGTCGGCGGAGCAGAACCGGTCGTCGAGATGAGCGGCGTGGACGTCGTCCGCGGGCAGTCGCACCTGCTGCGGGGGGTGGACTGGACCGTCCGGCCCGAGCAGCGCTGGGTGGTGCTCGGCCCGAACGGCGCGGGCAAGACGACGCTGCTGCAGCTGGCCGGGGCGCACATGCACCCCACGCGCGGTGAGGTGCGGCTGCTCGGCGAGACGATGGGCGCGGTCGACGTCTTCGAGCTGCGCCCGCGGATCGGCCTGACCAGCGCGGCGCTGGCGCAGCGGATCGAGTCGGGGGAGCGCACCGGCGACGTCGTCCTGTCCGCCGGGTACGCGATCGTCGGCCGCGCGCGGGAGCGCTACGACATCCACGACCTCACCCGCGCCGCGACGCTCATGCAGCAGTGGGGCGTGCAGCGGATCGCGCACCGGCCCTTCGGCACCCTCAGCGAGGGGGAGCGCAAGCGGGTGCAGATCGCCCGCGCGCTGATGCCCGACCCGGAGCTGCTGCTGCTCGACGAGCCCGGCGCGGGCCTGGACCTCGGCGGCCGCGAGGACCTGGTGAGCCGGCTGTCGGACCTCGCCACCTACCTCTACGCCCCGGCGCAGGTGCTGGTCACCCACCACGTCGAGGAGATCCCGCCGGGCTACACGCATGCGCTGCTGCTGCGCCAGGGGGCGGTGGTCGCGTCGGGCCCGCTGGAGCAGGTGATCACCGCCGAGCTGCTGTCGGAGACGTTCGGCCTGCCGCTGGCGCTCGAGCGCTCCGACGGCCGCTTCACCGCCCGTCGCCGGGGCTGACCACGGCCCGCTGGTTAGGGTCCAGGCGACGACGTCGTCCCCCTCGCTGGAGGCCGTGCATGGCAGCGCCCGAGTTCGTGACCCTGTCGGTGGAGGACGGGGTGGGCACGATCCGCCTCGACCGGCCCAAGATGAACGCGATCGACGAGCAGCTGCACACCGAGGTGCGGACCGCGGCGATCGAGGCGACCGAGCGGGCCGACGTGCGCGCCGTCGTGGTCTACGGCGGGGAGCGGGTGTTCGCCGCCGGCGCCGACATCAAGGCCATGTCGCAGCTGACCGGCTCCACGATGGTGGCCTGGGGCCGCGAGCTCACGCACAGCTTCACCACGGTCGCCCGCATCCCCAAGCCGGTCATCGCCGCCATCACCGGCTACGCCCTCGGCGGCGGCTACGAGCTCGCGCTGTGCGCCGACTTCCGGGTCATGGGCGCCGGGGCGAAGGTCGGCCAGCCCGAGATCCTGCTCGGCGTCATCCCCGGCGCCGGCGGCACCCAGCGGCTGGCCCGCCTGGTCGGCCCGGCCAAGGCCAAGGACCTCGTCTTCACCGGCCGGCACGTCGGCGCCGAGGAGGCGCTGGAGATGGGCCTGGCCGACGCCGTCGTCCCGGACGCCGAGGTGTACGACACCGCCGTCGCCATGGCGCGGAAGTTCGCCGCCGGGCCGCCGCTGGCGCTGGCCGCGGCCAAGCAGGCGATCGACGAGGGGCTCGACGGGCCGCTCGAGCGCGGCCTGGCCCTGGAGAGCCGGCTGTTCGCCGGGCTGTTCGACACCGAGGACCAGAAGACCGGGATGCGCTCCTTCCTCGAGAGCGGGCCCGGCAAGGCGACCTTCACCGGGCGCTGACCCCCGGCGTCTCCCGAACGTTCCCCGGACCGTCACCGGAACCGGCCCTCCGGACGGTCCGGTTCTGCCACCATCCGTCGAGCCCCCCGGACGGCGTCCCGCCGGGCCCGGAGGGCAGTCCGACAGCTCCCGAGGAGGACCCGTGCGATCCACCCCCACCCTGAGGACCGCGACCGTCGTGGCGGCCGCGATCCTCGTGCTGACCGCGTGCGGCGGCGGCGACGACGGCGGCTCGGGAGGCGGGGGCGGCGGATCGGACGCGGCCACCGCGCGCTCGGCCGAGGACCTCGGCGGCATGGACGCCCTCGTCGAGGCGGCCCAGGCGGAGGGTGAGCTCAACGTCATCGCGCTGCCGCCGGACTGGGCGAACTACGGCGAGATCATCTCCGCCTTCGAGGAGGAGTACGGGATCACCGTCAACAGCGCCTCGCCCGACGGGTCCAGCCAGGACGAGATCAACGCCGTCGAGAGCCAGCGCGGCCAGGACCGCGCGCCCGACGTCCTCGACCTGGGCACCGCCTTCGCCCGCCAGGCGCAGGCGCAGGACCTGCTCGCGCCCTACCAGGTGGAGACCTGGGACGACATCCCCGAGGGCCAGAAGGACCCCGAGGGGTACTGGTACAACGACTACGGCGGCTACATCTCCATCGGCTGCAACGCCACGGTGATCGCCGAGTGCCCGACCACCTTCGCCCAGCTGCTCGACCCGCAGTACGCCGGCCAGGTGGCGCTCAACGGCAACCCGACCCAGGCCGCGGCGGCCTTCTCCGGGGTCTGGGCGGCGTCGCTGGCCAACGGCGGCAGCCTGGACGACATCGGCCCGGGCATCGACTTCTTCGTCCAGGTCAAGGACGCCGGCAACTGGAACCCGGTCGAGATCACCCCGGCGACGATCCAGAGCGGGGAGACCCCGCTGGCCATCGACTGGGACTACAACAACGCCGCCCTGACCGGGACCCTCGCCGAGCAGGGCGTCGAGTGGCAGGTCGCCGTCCCCTCCGACGGGCTGTTCGGCAGCTACTACAGCCAGGCGATCAGCGCCTACGCCCCGCACCCGGCCGCCGCGCGGCTGTGGCAGGAGTTCCTCTACAGCGACCGCGGCCAGAACCTGTACCTGGCCGGCGGTGCCCGGCCGGTCCGGCTGCCGGCGATGGAGGAGGCCGGGACCGCCGACGCCGAGGCGCTGGCCGCGCTGCCGCCGGTCGAGGGCACCGCGGACTTCCCGACCCAGGAGCAGGAGAGCGCCGCCCAGCAGGTGGTCGCCACCCGGTGGAACCAGGAGATGTCGGGCTGAGCACCGCACCCGCCCCCGCCCCGCCGGCGTCCCGCAGCGGACGCCGGCGCGGCGCGCTGCTGCCCGCGCTGGGCGTCCTGCCGTTCCTGCTCTACGTCGCGGTCTTCCTGCTGCTGCCGGTCGGCGTGCTGGCCGTGGAGGCGTTCCGCGCCACCGACCCGGTCACCTTCGAGGAGAGCTGGTCGACGGCGAACCTCGGCACGGTCACCGGCGGCGCCTACGCCCGCGCCTACCTCGGCAGCCTGCAGCTGTCGGCGGTCACCGCGGTGCTGGGCGCGGTGCTCGGCCTGGCGCTCGCCTTCGCCGTCGTCGGCACCCGGCGCGGCCGGCTGCTGCGGCGACTGGTGCTCACCGCCTCGGGCGTGCTGGCCAACTTCGGCGGCGTCCCGCTGGCGTTCGCGTTCCTCGCCACCATCGGCAACGCCGGTGTGGTCACCGCCCTGCTGACCGACACCCTCGGCCTCGACGGCTTCTCGCTGTACTCGATGGCCGGCCTCGCGCTGGTCTACCTGTACTTCCTCGTGCCGTTGATGGTGCTGACCATCGTCCCGGCGGTCGAGGCGCTGCGGCCGCAGTGGCGCGAGGCCTCGGACGTCCTCGGCGCCAGCCGCTGGCAGTACTGGCGCCACGTCGGCGGGCCCGTCCTCCTCCCGCCGGTGCTCGGCGCCACGATGCTGCTGTTCGCCTCCGCGTTCGCCGCCTACGCCACGGCCAAGGCGCTGGTCGGCTCGAGCCTGCCGCTGGTGACGCTGCAGATCGCCGACTCGCTGTCGAGCAACGTCGTCGTCGGCGCGGAGAACCTCGGCAAGGCGCTGGCCCTGGGGATGGTCGTCCTCGTCGGGCTGGTGATGGCCTTCTACACCTGGGTGCAGCGGCGCACGTCGCGGTGGCTGGCGTGAGCGCGACGACGGCCGGCGTCTCCACCGCGGGCGTCACCGGCGCCGGCGGCGTCGAGCCGGAGACCCCGGTCCGGCCCGCCCGGCGGGGCCGCGGCCGGTGGCGGTGGGCGGTGTTCGCCGTCCTCGGCCTGTACTTCCTCGTGCCGCTGGGCGCCTCGCTGTGGTTCACCGTCCGGGGCCGCGACGGGGTCACCGCCGACGCCTACACGAGCATCCCCGGCGCCGAGGGGTTCGCCGAGAACTTCGGCCGCTCGCTGCTGCTCGGGGTGCTCACCGTCGGGATCGCGCTGCTGCTCGTGGTGCCCACCGTGGTGCTCGTGGAGCTGCGGCTGCCGCGGCTGCGCCCGCTGGTCGAGTTCCTCACCCTCGTGCCGCTGCTGCTGCCGCCGATCGCGCTGGTGGTCGGCGTGCGCAGCGTGCTGGCCTGGGCGCCCGACTACTTCTACGGCACCCCGCTCGCCGAGGCGTTCTTCGCGCTCCAGGAGCCGGCGCTGCCGTGGATCCTGGTGCTCGTCTACGTCGTGCTGGCGCTGCCGTTCGTCTACCGGGCGCTCGACGCCGGCGTCCGCGGCGCCCAGCTGCGCACGCTCACCGAGGCCGCGCGGGTGCTCGGTGCCTCGTGGCCGCGGGTGATGGCCTCGGTCGTCCTGCCGGTGCTGCGCACGTCGGTGCTCAACGCCGCCTTCCTCACCCTGGCGCTGGTGCTGGGCGAGTTCACCGTCGCCAACATCCTGGGCTTCGAGACCTTCCCCACCTGGATCGTGCGCATCTCCGGCTCGCAGCCGCGGCTGTCGGTGGCGGTCTCGGTGCTCTCGCTGCTGCTGACCTGGGTGCTGCTGCTGCTCATCTCCGCGCTGGACCGCCGGCGCCGCGAGGAGGACCCCGCATGACCGCCGTCCCCGCAGCCCCGCGGGCCGCCGCGCCCGCCGACCTGCGCGAGCAGGCGCCGGTCGGCGTCCGCCTGGAGGGGCTGACCCGCCGCTACGGCCCGGTGCTCGCGCTCGACGGGCTGGACCTGGAGGTCGCGGGCGGGGAGTTCCTCGCCCTGCTGGGACCCTCGGGCTGCGGCAAGACGACGGCGCTGCGCGCGATCGCCGGCTTCGAGGTGCCCGACGCCGGCCGGGTCTGGTTCGACCGCCGCGACGTCACCGGCATCCCGCCGTCGAAGCGCGACGTCGGGATGGTGTTCCAGGCCTACAGCCTCTTCCCGAACATGACCGTGGCCGAGAACGTCGCCTTCGGGCTGCGGGTGCGCCGCCGGGGCAGGGAGGAGCGCGCCGGGCGGGCCGCGGAGCTGCTGGAGCTGGTCGGGCTCGCCGACCGCGGGCAGCGCTACCCGCACCAGCTCTCCGGCGGCCAGCAGCAGCGGGTGGCGCTGGCCCGCGCGCTGGCCGTGGCGCCGCAGGTGCTGCTGCTGGACGAGCCGCTGTCGGCGCTCGACGCCCAGGTGCGCGTGCAGCTGCGCGAGGAGATCCGCCGCATCCAGCTCGAGCTGGGCATCACCACCGTGTTCGTCACCCACGACCAGTCCGAGGCGCTGTCGGTCGCCGACCGGGTCGGCGTCATGCGCGACGGCCGGCTGGAGCAGGTGGCCACCCCCGACGACCTCTACGAGCGCCCGGCGACGGCGTTCGTGGCCGGCTTCGTCGGCACCATGAACCGCATCCCGGCCGTCCTCGGCGACGGCGACGTCGAGTTCCTCGGCGTGCGCCGCGAGGTGCTCGGCACCGCCCCGTCGTCCGGGCCCGCGTTCGCGCTGGTGCGGCCCGAGGCGCTGGAGGTCGTCGAGGACCCGCGCGGGGTGGGCCGGGTGGTCACCCGCACGTTCTCCGGCGCCACCACCCGCCTGGCGGTCGCGCTGCCCGACGGGGTCGAGGTGCAGGCCGACGTCCCCAGCGCCGGGAGCCAGGGCCTCACCCCCGGGACGGCGGTCACCGTCACCCCGGCCGAGCGCCCCGCGCTGGTCGAGCCCGCGGGCGCCGACCCTCAGGCGGTCAGCTCGTAGACGACCACCGTCGCGTCGTTGAGGTTGGTGACGTAGGCCCGCAGGCCGTCGGGGGAGACGGCGACGCTGGTCGGGCCGTCCCCGGTCGGCACGCTGGCGGTCACCTGCAGGGTCCGGGCGTCGACCACCGACATGGTGTCGCCGTCGACGTCCGCGGTGTAGAGGCGCCGGCCGTCCGCCGCCCAGCTGACGTCCTGCGGCTGCAGCCCCACGGGGCCGCTGACCGCCGCGCCGGTGGCGGTGTCGACCAGGTGGACCTCGCTGCTGTCGTAGGCCACCACCGCGACCCGGCTCCCGTCGGGGGAGACGGCCACGCTGTGCGGCGAGTCGCCGGCCGGGATCTCCTGCAGCACCCGCCCGCCGTCGGTGAGGTCGAGCACCGACAGCACGTCGGACTCGTGGTTGGCGGTGTACGCGCGCGTGCCGTCGGCGGAGACGGCGATCCAGTGCGGGTTGGGCGCGACGTCGTACGAGGCGACCTCGTCGCCGCTCTCCGTGTCGAGCACCTCGACCCGGCCCTCGTCGTGCAGCGGGATGTACAGCAGCCGGCCGTCGGGCGAGGTCGCCGGCGCGAAGGGGCGCAGGCCCACCTCCACGGTGCGGACCACCTCGTTGGTGGCGGTGTCGACGAAGGCCACGGAGTTCTCGGTGTGGTCCGCGTCGGTCACCGTCACGTAGGCGCGGCCGCCGTCGGGGGAGAACGTGACGAACTGCGGCGGCCCGGCCGGGATGGGTATCCGGGAGACGACCTCCAGCGAGGTCGTGTCCAGGACGCTGACCACCCCCTCCGCCCGGTGGGCGGTGTAGGCGTAGCGGCCGTTGGGGGCCACGGCGAGGAAGCCCGGGGTCGGCGGGACCTCGATCGGCTCCCCGAGCCGGGTGGGGACGGCGAGGCTGGCCGGCGGCGGGCTCGGCGGCGGGGCGGTGTCCTGCGGGGACGGCGTCGTGCTCTCCGCGGCCCCCGCCGTCCCGTCGGCGTCCTGCCCCCGCGGCCACAGCCACCAGGCGAGCCCCCCGACGGCGAGCAGGAGCACCAGGCCGGCGACCAGGGCGGCGCGGCGGCCCCGGTGCGGCGGGCGGCCGGCCGGCGCCAGGGGCCGCACCGAGCTGTGCCGCCCGTCCCCGGACCGGACGCCGAGGACCGTCGGCGCGGCGGGCGGCGGGGGAGGCGGGGGAGCGGCGGCCGTCGCCGCCTGCCGGGGCGCCGTGGGCAGCACGACCGGCACCGGCGGCTCCGCGAGGGCCTCCCGGGCCGCGCGGACCAGCTCGCCCGGCGTGGCGTACCGCTCCTCGGGCCGCTTGGCCATCCCGCGCGCGATCACGTCGTCGAGCGCCCGCGGGAGGGTGGGGACGACCTCGCTAGGCCGCGGGGGGTCGGCGTAGAGGTGGGCGTAGAGCAGCGCCGGCAGGTCCTCCCCGCCGAAGGGCTTGCGGGCGGTGAGGGTCTGGGCGAGGACGCAGGCCAGCGAGTAGACGTCCACCCGCCCGTCGATGGGCTGGTCGGTGAAGCGCTCGGGCGCCATGTAGTCCAGCGTCCCGACGGTGGCGCCGGTGATCGTCAGCGAGGTGCGGGTGCTGCCGACCGACCGGGCGATGCCGAAGTCGACGACGTAGACGAAGTCGGTCGGCGTCACCAGCACGTTGCTGGGCTTCACGTCGCGGTGGACCAGCCCGTCGGCGTGCGCGGCCTCGAGGGCGTCGGCGACCTGGCCGAGCAGGGACAGCGCGCGCTGCGGCGGGATCGGCCCGTCCTCCAGGAGGCGGCCGAGGTCGCGCCCGTCGACCAGGCGCATGTCGAGGTACAGCCGTCCGTCGATCTCGCCGAAGTCGTGGATCGGGACGACGTGCGGCTCGCGCAGCCGCGCCGCGACGTACGACTCCCGGCGGAACCGGGCGGCGAACTCCGTGTCCCGGTTGAGCGCCTCGGGCAGGAGCTTGAGCGCGACGAGCCGGTCGAAGCGCGTGTCGCGCGCCCGCCACACCTCGCCCATGCCACCCGCGCCGATCATCTCCTCGAGCAGGTATCGGCCGAACTGACGGGGCATGGTCGGCTCCCTCGGCGGCCGGTCCGGGACGTGGCCGATCGGTGGCGCGGGCGTCGGGAGGGTAGGGACCGGCCGGCGGCGCACGGACCGGATCGGCTCGCAGGTCCTCGTGCGGACCGCCGCGTCCCGCCGGACGGCGACGGTGCCACGACACAGGGTGCCCGGCGCCGCGCCGGTGTCGCCGCAGGTCGCCGGGGCCGTGCACGAGGATGGCCGGGTGAGCGAGCGCCCCAGCCCCGAGGACGGGGTCACCGACGTCGACCGGTCCGACCCCGCCGGGCGGGCGTGGGTGGAGCGGGCGATCGCCGTCGTCGAGGCCGACGCGGTGCGCAGCGCCGACACCCACCTGCTCGTCTACCCGCTGCCGCCGGAGTGGGGCGTCGACCTCTACCTCAAGGACGAGTCGACCCACCCGACCGGCAGCCTCAAGCACCGGCTGGCCCGCTCGCTGTTCCTGCACGCGCTGTGCTCGGGCTGGATCACCGAGGGCAGCACCGTCGTCGAGGCCTCCAGCGGGTCGACGGCGGTCAGCGAGGCCTACTTCGCCCGGATGCTGGGCCTGCCCTTCGTCGCGGTCATGCCCGCCTCGACCAGCCAGGAGAAGGTCGCGCTCATCGAGTTCGCCGGCGGGCGCTGCCACTTCGTCGACCACGCCCCCGACGTCTACGACGAGGCGCGCCGGCTGGCCGCCGAGTGCGGCGGGCACTACCTGGACCAGTTCAGCAACGCCGAGCGGGCCACCGACTGGCGCGGCAACAACACCATCGCCGAGTCGGTGTTCGAGCAGATGGCCCTGGAGCGCCACCCGGTGCCGGAGTGGGTCGTCGTCGGGGCGGGCACGGGCGGCACGAGCGCGACCTTCGGCCGCTACCTGCGCTACCGGCGGCACCCCACCCGGCTGGCCGTCGTCGACCCGGAGAACTCGGCGTTCTTCCCCGGCTGGGTGGAGGAGGAGCCGGGCTGGACGACGGGGATGCCGTCGCGGATCGAGGGGATCGGCCGGCCGCGGGTCGAGCCGTCGTTCCTGCCGTCGGTGGTCGACCGGATGATCCGCGTCCCCGACGCCGCGTCGCTGGCGGCGGTGCGGCACCTGGAGCGGGTGACCGGGCGGCTGGCCGGCGGCTCGACCGGCACCAACCTGTGGGGCGCGTTCCGGCTGGTCGCGGAGATGGTCGCCGAGGGACGGGCCGGCAGCGTGGTCACCCTGCTCTGCGACGGCGGCGAGCGGTACGCGCACACCTACCACTCCGACGTCTGGGTGGCCGAGCACGGACTGGACCTCGCGCCCCACCGGGCGGTCCTCGAGGAGTTCACCGCCACCGGCCGCTGGACGGCGTGACCGGGCTCACCGGCACCCCGGTCCGCCGCTCCGTTACCCCGCAGTAACCTCCACTATCGGAGCCAGGCGGGCCGCGGCCCGCGTCCCCCATGACCGACTGCGGAGGTAGGTCTGGCGATGAACATCGTCGTTCTGGTCAAGCAGGTCCCCGACTCGGGCACCCAGCGCTCGCTGGACCCGTCGGACAACACCGTCGCCCGCGCCACCGCGGACAACGTCATCAACGAGATCGACGAGTACGCGATCGAGGAGGCGCTGCAGGTCAAGGAGGCGCAGGGCGGCGAGGTCACCGTGCTGACCGTCGGCCCCGGCAGCGCCACCGACGCCATCCGCAAGGCCCTCTCCATGGGCGCGGACAAGGCCGTCCACGTGCAGGACGACGCCATCCACGGCTCGTGCGCCGTCCAGACCTCGGCGGTCCTCGCCGCGGCGCTGCAGCAGCTCGAGTACGACCTGGTCCTCATGGGCGCCACGTCGACCGACGGCCAGATGGGCGTCATGCCGGCGCTGCTGTCCGAGCGGCTGGGCATCCCGCAGGTCTCCGGCGCCCGCAAGCTCACCGTCGAGGGCTCGACGGTGAAGGTGGAGCGGCAGACCGACGGCGGCTACTGGGCCCTGGAGGCCCCGCTGCCGGCCATCGTGTCCACCTGGGACACCATCAACGAGCCGCGCTACCCCTCCTTCAAGGGGATCATGGCCGCGAAGAAGAAGCCGGTGGAGAGCCGGTCGCTGGCCGACCTGGGCGTGGACGCCTCGGCCGTCGGCCTCGCCACCGCCACCAGCCAGGTCCTCGACTTCGCCGGCCGCCCGCCGAAGGGCGAGGGCGTCAAGGTCACCGACGAGGGCAACGGCGCCGAGGAGCTCGTGGGCTTCCTCGCCGCCCAGAAGCTCGTCTGACCCGGCCCGGATCCGAAGCGAAGAGGAGACTGAACAGCCATGGCAGAGGTCCTGGTCCTCGTCGAGCTGAACCCGGCCGACGGCACCGTCCGCAAGGGCACCCTCGAGGCCCTCACCGCCGCACGCGCGCTGGGTGAGGTCTCGGCGGTCGTCGCCGGCGGCCCCGGCGTCGCCGCCGGTGCCCGCGAGCAGCTCGCCCAGTACGGCGCGGCGAAGGTCTACGTCGCCGAGTCCCCGGAGATCGACGAGTACCTCGTCGCCCCCAAGGCCGAGGTGCTCGCCCAGCTGGTGCAGCAGGCGTCCCCGGCCGCCGTCGTCATCCCGTCCTCCGCGGAGGGCCGGGAGGTCGCCGCGCGGCTGGCGCTCAAGACCGGCAGCGGCTTCCTGACCGACGTCAGCGAGATCGCCGCCGACGGCACCGCCACCCAGGTGGTCTTCGCCGGCCAGCAGATCGTCCACTCGAAGGTGACGACCGGCACCCCGATCTACACGCTGCGCGGCAACTCGGTCACCCCCGAGCCGGCCCCCGCCGCCGGCGAGGAGGTCCCGGTCGAGGTCAGCCTGTCCGACCAGGCGAAGCAGACCCGCGTCGTCGACCGGGTCGTGGAGCAGAAGAGCAACCGGCCCGAGCTGACCGAGGCCTCGATCGTCGTCTCCGGTGGCCGCGGTGTGGCCAGCGCGGAGAACTTCTCGATCATCGAGGCCCTGGCCGACTCGCTCGGCGCCGCCGTCGGTGCCTCGCGTGCCGCGGTCGACTCCGGCTTCTACCCGCACAGCTTCCAGGTCGGGCAGACCGGCAAGACCGTCTCGCCGCAGCTCTACATCGCCGTCGGCATCTCCGGCGCGATCCAGCACCGCGCCGGCATGCAGACCTCGAAGACGATCGTGGCCGTCAACAAGGACCCCGAGGCCCCGATCTTCGAGCTGGCCGACTTCGGCGTCGTCGGTGACCTCTTCCAGGTGGTGCCGGCCGCCACCGAGAAGATCGCCGCTCGCAAGTAGTCGGAGGACCCCGCTGCCCCCCGCACCACGCTCCGCGCGGCGCGGGCCCCTGCAGCGGGGTCGTTCCGGCACGTCACCAGCGACGGGCGCCGATCCCTCCGGGGGTCGGCGCCCGTCGTCGTCTCCGGGGTCACCGGCGTCACCCGAGCGGGTCCGTCGTGCGCGACTAACCTGGGCGGAGTGACCTACCTCGACCACGCGGCGACCACGCCGGTGCTCCCCGAGGTCCTGGCCGCGATGACGGAACAGCTCGGCCGGGTGGGCAACGCCTCCTCGCTGCACGCCAGCGGCCGCGCCGCGCGGCGGGCCGCCGAGCAGTCCCGGGAGCGGCTGGCCGAGGCGCTGGGCGCCCGCCCGTCGGAGGTGCTGTTCACCGGCGGGGGCACCGAGGGCGACAACCTCGCGGTGAAGGGCCTGTACTGGGCGCGACGCGAGGCCGACTCGCGCAGGCGGCGGCTCGTGGTGAGCCCGGCCGAGCACCACGCCGTCCTCGACAGTGCCGAGTGGCTGGCCAAGCACGAGGGCGCGGAGGTCACCTGGCTGCGCCTGGAGCCCACCGGGCGGGTGACGCCGGAGGCGCTGGCCGAGGCGCTGGGCGACGGCTCGGACGTCGCGGTGGCCAGCGTCATGTGGGCCAACAACGAGATCGGCACGGTCAGCGACGTCGCCGCGCTGGCGGAGGTGGCGCACGCGGCGGGGGTGCCGCTGCACACCGACGCGGTGCAGGCCGTCGGCCAGGTGCCGGTGGACTTCGCCGCCAGCGGCGTCGACGCGCTCACCATGACCGGCCACAAGCTCGGCGGCCCGATGGGCGCCGGGGTGCTGCTGCTGCGCCGCGACGCGGAGTGCATGCCGCTGCTGCACGGCGGCGGTCAGGAGCGCGACGTCCGCTCGGGCACCCTCGACGTGGCGGCCATCGTCGGCCTCGCCGTCGCCGTGACCACCGCCGCCGGCTCCCGGCCCGAGCGGGCCGAGCGGCTGGCCGCGCTGCGCGACCGGCTGGTGGCCGGGGTGCTCGAGCAGGTCCCCGACGCGCAGCTCAACGGCGCCCCGCTGGACGACGTCGTCGCCGGCGGGCCCGGCCGGCTGCCCGGCAACGCGCACCTGTCCTTCCCCGGCGCCGAGGGCGACGCGCTGCTCATGCTGCTCGACGCCCGCGGCATCGAGTGCTCGACCGGGTCGGCGTGCAGCGCCGGGGTGGCCCGGCCCAGCCACGTGCTCACCGCCGTCGGCGCCGACGCCGCCCGGGCGCGCAGCTCGCTGCGGTTCAGCCTGGGCTCGCCGAGCACCGGCGACGACGTCGACGCGCTGCTGGCCGTGATCGCCCCCGTGGTCGAGCGCGCCCGCGGGGCGGGGAGGTAGCGCCCGTGCGCGTGCTCGCCGCGATGAGCGGGGGAGTGGACAGCGCGGTCGCCGCGGCGCTGGCGGTCGACGCCGGCCACGACGTCACCGGGGTGCACCTCGCGCTCTCGCCGGACCGGCAGACGCTGCGCAGCGGCGCCCGCGGCTGCTGCAGCGTCGAGGACGCCCACGACGCCCGGCGGGTCGCCGACGAGCTCGGCATCCCGTTCTACGTCTGGGACCTCGCGGAGCGGTTCACCGAGGACGTCGTCGAGGACTTCGTCGCCGAGTACGCCGCCGGCCGCACGCCCAACCCGTGCCTGCGCTGCAACGAGAAGATCAAGTTCACCGCGGTGCTCGACCGGGCGCTGGCGCTCGGCTTCGACGCCGTCGTCACCGGCCACCACGCGCGGCTGGAGGGCGGCCGGCTGCGCCGGTCGGTGGACGCGGCCAAGGACCAGTCCTACGTGCTCGGCGTGCTCACCCCGCGCCAGCTGGCGGGGGCGGTGTTCCCGCTGGGGTCGATGACCAAGGAGCGGGTGCGCGCGATCGCCGCCGAGCGCGGGTTCGCCGTCGCGACCAAGCCGGACTCGCACGACATCTGCTTCATCCCCGACGGCGACACCCGCGGCTTCCTCACCCGGCGGCTGGGGACGGCGCCCGGGCCGGTCGTCGACGCCGCCACCGGCGCCACCGTCGGCACGCACGAGGGCACGCACGGGTTCACCGTGGGGCAGCGGCGCGGGCTGGGCATCGCCGTCGGCGACCAGCGGCCGCGCTACGTCCTGTCCATCGAGCCGGTCACCCGGACCGTGACGGTGGGGACCGCCGAGCTCGCCGGCGTCGCCGAGGTGCGCACCGGCCGGCCGACGTGGACCGGGGCGGCACCGCAGCTCCCGCTGCGCGCGGAGGTGCAGCTGCGGGCGCACGCGACCGCCGTCCCCTGCACGGTGACCGCCGGTCCCGACGGCGGCCTGGTGATCGCGCTCGACGAGGCGCAGCGCGGCGTCGCGCCCGGGCAGTCGGCCGTCCTCTACGCGCCCGACCCGGAGCGGGGCGACCTGGTGCTCGGTCAGGGGACCGTCAGCAGCTGACCGCCGGACACCTGATCGTCACCCGGAGGATCTGGTGTCGGAACCCTCCGTCACCTACCGTGTCGTCCGAGCCGCTTCCTGAGCACGGCTAGGTAGCTCGGCTCACGACCCCGCCCGGGCCACCGTCTCCGGTGGCCCGCTCCGCATGTCCTCCGGAGGACTCCTTGCGCCGAACGCGCTTCTCCCTCGCCGCCGCCGTCGCGGTGGCGACCACGGCCGGTCTCGTGGCCGTCCCGAGCGCGGCCCAGGCCGCGCCCAAGGACGTGACCGTCCAGCTGCTGGCCATGAACGACTTCCACGGCCGGATCACGCCGCAGACCGGGGCCGACGGCTCGCTGGCGACCGCGCCCGGTGCGGACGGCAAGCTCGGCACCTCGGACGACGTCACCGTGCCGGTCGGCGGCGCGCCGCAGATCGCCGCCACCGTGGAGCGTCTGCAGTCGACGTTCAAGGACACCACCCAGGGCCCGTCGACGTCGTTGTTCGTCGGTGCCGGCGACCTGGTCAGCGCCTCGTCGTTCGAGTCGAGCGTCTACAAGGACGAGCCGACGATCGAGGCCCTCAACGCCATGGGCCTGGACGTCTCCTCCGTGGGCAACCACGAGTTCGACCGGGGCACCGAGGAGCTGCGCCGCATCTCCGGCGCCACCGACGGCACCTACAGCGACGACGTCGAGGCGTGCGAGGGCATTACCCCCGGCGTCGACGGCTGCTTCGGCGAGGGCGAGCACGCCTTCCACGGCGCGGAGTTCCCCTACCTGGCCGCGAACGTCATCGACAACGCCACCGGCCGGCCGATGCTCCCGCCGTACCAGGTCTTCCAGACCCCGGCCAACCAGCGGTTCGCGCTCATCGGCGTGGTCACCGAGACCACCCCGACGATCGTCTCGCCCGACGGCGTCCGGGACGTGACCTTCATCGACGAGGCCGACGCGATCAACCAGTGGGTGCCGGAGCTGCAGCGCCAGGGCATCGAGGCGATCGGCGTCCTCGTCCACGAGGGCGGCGCGGTCACCGACCCGGCCGCCACCACCACGGCGAACAGCTGCACCGGGCTGACCGGCCCGATCGTCGACATCAACGCCCGCACCTCCGCGGCAGTCGACCTGATCGTCAGCGCGCACAGCCACAACGCCTACAACTGCCGCCTGGACGACCCGAGCGGCAAGCCCCGCCTGGTGACCCAGGCCGGCTACTACGGCCGCCTGGTCACCGACATCCGTCTCACCATCAGCCGCAGCACGGGCGACGTCGTGCGGACCGCGACCTACTCGGCCACCAACGTGCCGGTGACCCGCGAGGCCGCCGACCCCGAGGTGCAGTCGATCGTCGACTACTGGAACGCCCGCGCTGCCGAGTCCCGCAACGTCGTCGTCGGCTCGGCCACGGCGTTCATCGGCAACTCGGTCTCGAGCCAGCGCGGCGCCGAGCAGCCGATCGGCAACCTGGTCGCCGAGGCCCAGCGGGTGGCGCTGCAGCAGGCGCAGTTCGGCAACCCGGTCATCGCCTTCATGAACCCAGGCGGCGTGCGGGCCAACATCGAGGCCGGTGAGGTCACCTACGGCGAGCTGTTCGCCGTCCAGCCCTTCGGCAACACGGTCAACGCGATCACGCTCACCGGCGCGCAGATCGACGACGTGCTGGAGCAGCAGTTCCAGCTGGGCGGGGGCCCGCGCAACAGCCAGCTGGTGCTGGGCACCTCGGCCGGGTTCAGCTACCGGTACGACCTGACCCGGCCCTACGGGGACCGGGTGGTCGACAGCTCGATCACGCTGAACGGCACCGTGCTCTCGGCGAACGCCCCGTACCGGGTCGCCGCCAACTCGTTCCTCGTCACCGGTGGTGACCGCTTCGACGCCTTCACCGGCGGGACGGACCCGGTCACCGGCCCGGTCGACGTCGACGCCCTGGTGGCGTACTTCGCGACGCAGTCCCCGGTCAGCCCGCCGGCCGCGAACCACGGCCTGCCCGTCTGACCGACGCACCGTCCGGGCCCGGCCGGTCATGGCGGCGGCGGTACTACCGTCGCCGCCGTGGCCACCCCGACCGAGCCCGACCCGACCGGCACCGACCCGAGGCCGGCTCCCGCACCGTGGGGGCCGGCCTCCGGCGTCGGGTCGCTGCCCGGCACCGACCCGGTCGAGGCCCTGCGGGTCGTCCTGGGGGAGCTGCCCGGCCTGCCGCACCTGCCCGAGCTGCCCGCCCGCGGCGCGGGTGCGGACCTGCTCGGCCGCAGCGCCGCCCTCCTCGTCGACCTCGCCGTCGACCTGACCCCCGCCGGCTGGCGTCTCGTGCCGCGCCCCGGCCGGGACCTGCGCCGCGCCCAGGAGCTCCTCGCCCGCGACCTCGACGCCCTGCACGACGTCGCCGGCGGCCACCGGGGCCCGTTCAAGGTGCAGGCCGCGGGGCCGTGGACGCTGGCCGCCGGCCTCGAGCGGGAGCGCGGCGAGCGGGCCGTCGTCGACGCCGGCGCCCGCCGCGACCTCGGGCAGTCGCTGGCCGAGGGCATCGCCGCGCACGTCGCGGCCGTGACCGCGCGGGTGCCCGGCGCGCAGGTCGTCGTCCAGCTCGACGAGCCCTCGCTGCCGGCGGTCCTGCAGGGCGCGCTGCCGACGGCGAGCGGTTTCGGCCGGCTGCCCGCCGTCGCCGCGCCCGACGTCGAGGCGGAGCTCGCCGCGGTCGTGACTGCGCTGCCCGTCCCGGTGGTCGTGCACTGCTGCGCGAACCGGGCGCCGCTGGACCTGCTGCGCGCCACGGGCGCGGCCGGGCTGTCGTTCGACCTCGGGCTGGTCCAGGACCTCGACGCCGTCGGCGCCGCCGTCGAGGCCGGCACCCACCTGCTGCCCGGCGTCGTCCCCGGGACCGACGCGCCGCTGCCGGCGCCGAAGGCCACCGCCTCGCGGCTGCGCGCCTGGTGGCGCGAGCTCGGCTTCCCGGCCGAGACGCTGCACGAGGCGGTCACCCTCACCCCGGCCTGCGGCCTGGCCGGCGCGAGCCCCGCCCACGCGCGGGCGGCGATGGCCCACGTCCGCGAGGCCGCGCGGTACCTGCTGCCCGAGTGACCGACACCCGATCGGGCGGACCGGCACCGGAGTCAGACCCGGCGGATACCGTGCCCGCGTGAGCACGGACGCCGAGCTGGACACCCCGCACGTCGCCGCGGTCGCCGAGCGGGAGGACCTCACCGAGGTCCCCGACGACGCGCGCACGCGCCACCGCGACCTGTCCGAGGAGCTCGACCGCTACGCCTTCGCGTACTACGTGCGCGACGAGCCGCTGGTCAGCGACGGTCAGTACGACGAGCTCATGGCCCAGCTCAAGGCCATCGAGGCCGACCACCCGGCGCTGGTCACGCCGGACTCGCCGAGCCAGAAGGTCAACGGCGGGTTCACCGCCACCTTCGCCCCGGTCCGGCACCTCGAGCGCATGCAGAGCCTGGACAACGTCTTCGACGCCGAGGAGCTGTCGGCGTGGGCCGGGCGGGTCACCCGCGACGCCGGGGCGGGCGTGCGCTGGCTGTGCGAGCTCAAGGTCGACGGGGTCGCGGTCGCGCTGGTCTACGAGGACGGCCGGCTGGTCCGCGCGGCCACCCGCGGCGACGGGACGACGGGGGAGGACGTCACCCCCAACGTGCGCACGATGGCCGACGTCCCGCAGCAGCTGACCGGCGACGACGTGCCCGCGCTGCTGGAGGTGCGCGGCGAGATCTACTTCCCGACGGCGGCCTTCGCCGACGTCAACGCCGGCATGGTCGAGCAGGGCAAGCCGCCGTTCGCCAACCCGCGCAACGCCGCGGCGGGCTCGCTGCGGCAGAAGGACCCGCGGGTGACCGCCTCCCGGCCGCTGCGGCTGGTGGTGCACGGCCTCGGTGCGCGGCGCGGCTTCGAGCCGGAGCGGCAGTCGGAGGCCTACGAGCGGCTGCGCGCGCTCGGCCTGCCGGTGAGCGACCGGTTCGCGGTGGTCGACGACCTCGAGGCGGTGTGGGCCTACGTCGAGCGCTACCGCGAGCAGCGGCACTCGGTGGAGCACGAGATCGACGGCGTCGTCGTCAAGGTCGACCAGGTCGCGCTGCAGCGGCGGCTGGGCTCGACGGCGCGGGCGCCGCGCTGGGCGATCGCGTTCAAGTACCCGCCGGAGGAGGCCACCACCAAGCTCCTCGACATCCGGGTCAACGTCGGGCGCACCGGCCGCGTGACGCCGTTCGCCTACATGGAGCCGGTCAAGGTCGCCGGCTCCACCGTGCAGCTGGCCACGCTGCACAACGCCAGCGAGGTCAGGCGCAAGGGCGTGCTCATCGGCGACACGGTCGTCATCCGCAAGGCCGGCGACGTCATCCCCGAGGTTCTCGGGCCCGTCGTCGCCGCGCGCACCGGCGACGAGACCGAGTTCGTCATGCCGACGCACTGCCCCGAGTGCGGCACCGAGCTGCGGCACGAGAAGGAGGGCGACGCCGACATCCGCTGCCCGAACGCCCGGTCCTGCCCGGCGCAGCTGCGGGAGCGCGTCTTCCACGTGGCCGGCCGCGGCGCCTTCGACATCGAGGTGCTCGGCTACGAGGCCGCGATCGCGCTGCTGGCCGAGCACCTGCTCGAGGACGAGGGCGACGTCTTCGACCTCACCGAGGAGAAGCTCCGCGGCACCGACTTCTTCACCAAGAAGGACGGCACGCTCTCGGCCAACGGGCAGCGGCTGCTGGCCAACCTGCAGGCGCGCAAGGACGTGCCGCTGTGGCGGGTGCTCGTGGCCCTGTCGATCCGGCACGTGGGGCCGACCGCCGCCCAGGCGCTGGCCCGCGACTTCCGCTCGCTGGACCGGATCGCCGAGGCGTCGGAGGAGGAGCTCGCCGCCGCCGACGGCGTGGGCCCGACCATCGCCCGCTCGGTGCGCGACTGGTTCGCCGTCGACTGGCACCGCGAGGTCGTGGAGAAGTGGCGCCGGGCCGGCGTGAAGCTGGCCGACGCCGGCGAGGACACCCCGCCCGGGCCGCTGACCGGCGTCACCGTCGTCGTCACGGGGTCGCTGCGCGACTACAGCCGCGACCAGGCGATCGCCGCGATCCAGGAGCGCGGCGGCAAGGTGACCGGGTCGGTGTCGAAGAAGACCGGCTTCGTGGTGGTCGGCGCCGACCCCGGCAGCAAGTACGACAAGGCCGTGCAGGTCAAGGCGCCGATCCTCGACGACGACGGCCTGCGCGTGCTGCTCGAGGAGGGGCCCGAGGCCGCCCGCGCGGTCGCGACGATCGGCGACGGGAGCGAGCCGGCGGGGGAGTGAGTCAGGCCGGGGGCAGGTGGGCGACGCTGGCGGCGATCCCGGTGAGGTGGGTCAGCCGCAGCAGCTCCGAGCGGCGGTAGGCGGGCCCGCCCGAGCGCCCCAGGACGACGGCGGTGTGCGGGTCGCCGAAGGGCGCGGCCATCATCTCGACGGCCATCTCCCGCCAGCGCTCGGGCAGCCAGTCGTCCTCGCTGGGCAGCAGCCGCGGCGAGGACAGCGGCAGCCACGGCAGCCGCATGCCCTCGAACGCCGGTGCCGCGTCGGAGGCGGCCAGCGTCTCGCAGCCGCCGTCGCCGTCGGCGTGCAGCACCGCCGCCCAGCCGCTGTGGAACACCCGCGGCAGCTCGGCGGCCAGCAGCTTGACCGCGAGGGTGGGCGGGGGTGACTCGGCCGCCCGCGCCAGCCCCTCGAGCAGGTCGAGCTCGCGGTGGGTGTCCAGCGGCCCGGCGAAGGGGCGCAGTGTCTCCACCTGGACGCCGGGCACCGACTGCACGGCGGTGATCAGGCTGTCCGGGAGCCGGCCGGGCGGGAGGTCGACCACGACGTCGTCGACGGCGACGCCGTTGCCGCGCTCCAGCACGTCCACCGAGACGATGTCGACGCCCGCCGTGCCCAGGGCGGTCGCCACCGCGCCGAGCAGACCGGGACGGTCGGGCACGACCAGCCGCAGGAGATAGGACACGGGTGCCTCCGCAGGCGACGAGGTGAGCCGATCTCCGTCGATCGTGGGTCCGAGCAGCTTCCCCCATGCGGAGCCCGGGGTCGAGCACCGCGCCCGGCCGGACCGGCGCCCCACCGTCCCCACGTACAGTGAACAGGTTGCGTCCCTGGCGCCGGCCGGCGCCGACGACAGGAGTCCTCCCCCAGCATGAGCCCCACCACGCCCGACCGCGGAGCGTCGCCCGCCCTCGGCCGCCAGGACATCGCGCACCTCGCGCGGCTGGCCCGGCTGGCCGTCACCGACGAGGAGCTCGACCGCTTCGCCGGCCAGCTGGGCGCGGTCCTCGACGCGGTGGCCCAGGTGCAGCGCGCCGACGTCGAGGACGTCGCCCCGATGACCCACGCCGTCCCGCTGACCAACGTGCTGCGCGACGACGTCGCCACCCCGTGCCTGCCGCGCGACGCCGTCCTGGCCGGCGCGCCCGCCGCCGAGGACGGCCGCTTCCGCGTGCCGCGCATCCTGGGGGAGGAGGAGTGAGCGACCTCACCGCCCTGCCGGTCACCGCGCTGCAGAGCGCGCTCGCCGCCGGCGAGACCTCCGCCGTCGAGGTCACCCGCGCCCACCTGGACCGCATCGCCGCCGAGGACGGCGACCTCGGCGCCTACCTGCACGTCGACGCCGAGGCCGCGCTGCGGCGGGCCGGCGAGATCGACGCCTCGGGCACCGCCGGCACCGGGCTCGCGGGCATCCCGGTCGCGCTCAAGGACGTCTTCGTCACCGAGGGCGTGCCCACCACCAGCGGCTCGCGGATCCTCGAGGGCTGGCGACCGCCGTACTCGGCCACCGTCGCCACCCGGCTGCACGAGGCCGGCACGGTGCTGCTCGGCAAGACCAACATGGACGAGTTCGCGATGGGCTCGTCCACCGAGAACTCCGCCTACAAGGTCACCCGCAACCCGTGGGACCGCGACCGCATCCCCGGCGGCTCCTCGGGCGGTTCCAGCGCCGCGGTGGCCGGCCGGCTCGCCCCGTTCGCGCTCGGCACCGACACCGGCGGCTCGATCCGCCAGCCCGCGGCGGTCACCGGGCTGGTCGGCCACAAGCCCACCTACGGCTCGGTGTCGCGCTACGGCCTGATCGCGTTCTCCTCCAGCCTCGACCAGGCCGGCCCGATGGCCCGCACGGTCGCGGACGCCGCCTTGCTGCACGAGGCGATCGGCGGTCACGACCCGCGCGACTCCACGAGCATCGACGCGCCCGTGCCCACCGTCGTCGAGGCCGCCCGCCGCGGCGCCGGCGGTGACCTGTCCGGCCTGCGGGTCGGCGTCGTCCGGGAGCTGGGCGGCGAGGGCGCGCGCGAGGGCTACGACGCCGGCGTGCTCGAGCGGTTCGCCGAGTCGGTCGCGCTGCTGGAGGCGGCCGGCGCCGAGGTGCACGAGGTCTCCTGTCCGTCGTTCGGGCTGGCGCTGCCGGCGTACTACCTGATCGCGCCGAGCGAGGCGTCGTCGAACCTGGCCCGCTTCGAGGGCATGCGGTTCGGCATCCGGGTCGGCGACGACGGCACCCGCGACATCGACGAGGTCATGGCGCTCACCCGCGAGCAGGGCTTCGGCGCCGAGGTCAAGCGCCGGATCATCCTCGGCACCTACGCGCTGTCGGCGGGCTACTACGACGCCTACTACGGCCAGGCGCAGAAGGTGCGCTCGCTCATCACCCGCGACTTCTCCGCCGCCTTCGACGGCGGCGTCGACGTGCTGGTCAGCCCGACCAGCCCGACGGTGGCCTGGCCGATCGGCGCCCGCGTCGACGACCCGCTGGCCATGTACGCCGCCGACCTGTGCACGCTGCCCGCGAGCCTGGCCGGCGTCCCGGCCATCTCGGTGCCGTGCGGGCTGTCGGAGGGGCTGCCGGTCGGCCTGCAGGTGATGGCGCCGGCGCTGGCCGACGACCGCTGCTACCGGGTGGCCGCCGCCGTCGAGGCGGCCCAGGGCGCGCCGCTCGCCGACCGGCTCGCGGAGCGTGCCGCGTGACCGGCCCGCTCAAGGCCGCCTGGGGCCTGGTGGCCTTCGTCGTCCTGGCCGGCCTGGTGCTCTGGCTGGTCACCGGCAGGGCCGTCTTCGCCGTCTTCATCGTCCTGGGCGTGCTGACCGGCCTCGGTGCCTGGGTCACCGGCCGCAGCACCACCCCGAAGGGAGGGCCCACCCCGTGACCGAGCCCCTCGTCGACCTCGACGACGTCCTCACCCGCTACGAGCCGGTCATCGGCCTGGAGACCCACGTCGAGCTGGGCACCGAGTCGAAGATGTTCTGCGGCTGCTCGACGACGTTCGGCGCCGAGCCCAACACCCAGACCTGCCCGGTCTGCCTCGGCCTGCCCGGGTCGCTGCCGGTGGCCAACGCCACCGCCGTCGAGTCGACCATCCGGATCGGCCTGGCGCTGGGCTGCCGGATCGCGTCCTGGTCGCGCTTCGCCCGGAAGAACTACTTCTACCCGGACATCCCGAAGGGCTTCCAGACCAGCCAGTACGACGAGCCGCTGTGCACCGCCGGGCACCTCGACGTCGAGGTGGACGGCGAGACCTACCGCGTGGAGATCGAGCGGGTGCACCTCGAGGAGGACACCGGCAAGAACCTGCACGTCGGCGGCGTCACCGGCCGCATCCACGGCGCCGACCACTCGCTGGTCGACTTCAACCGCGCCGGCATCCCGCTGGTGGAGATCGTCACCCGCCCCGTGGCCGGCGCCGGCGCCAAGGCCCCCGAGGTCGCCCGCGCCTACGTCACCGAGCTGCGCGAGATCATCCAGACCCTCGGCGCCTCGGACGTGCGGATGGAGCAGGGCAGCCTGCGCTGCGACGTCAACACCTCGCTCGCGCCGATCGGCAGCCTGGAGTGGGGCACCCGCACCGAGACCAAGAACGTCAACTCGCTGCGGTCGGTGGAGCGGGCGGTGCGCTACGAGATGCGCCGGCAGGCCGCCGTCCTCGACGCCGGCGGGCGGGTGCTGCAGGAGACCCGGCACTTCCACGAGGACACCGGCAGCACCTCGCCGGGCCGCAGCAAGGAGGAGGCGACCGACTACCGGTACTTCCCCGAGCCCGACCTCGTGCCGCTCGCGCCCGACGCCGAGTGGGTGGAGAAGCTGGCCGCCGGGCTGCCCGAGCTGCCCGCCGCCCGCCGCCGCCGGCTGCAGGAGGAGTGGGGCCTGTCGGCCACCGAGATGACCTGGCTGGTCAACGCCGGGGCGCTCGGGCTGGTCGAGCAGACCGTCGCCGCCGGCGCCACGCCGGCCGACGCCCGCAAGTGGTGGCTGGGCGAGCTCGCCCGCCGGGCCAACGACGCCGGCGTCGAGCTCGCCGACCTCGCCGTCACCCCGGCCCAGGTCGCCGAGCTGACGACGCTGGTCGCCGAGGGCACCGTCAACGACAAGCTGGCCCGTCAGGCGCTCGACGGCGTCCTGGCCGGCGAGGGCGACCCGCGCGCCGTCGTCGAGGCCCGGGGCCTGGCGGTGATGGGGGAGTCCGACGAGCTCGTCGCCGCCGTCGAGGCCGCGATCGCCGGCGCGCCCGACGTCGTGGAGAAGGTGCGCTCGGGCAAGGTCCAGGCGCTCGGCGCGCTGGTCGGGCAGGTCATGAAGGCCACCCGCGGCCAGGCCGACGCCCCGACCGTGCGCCGGATGCTCGAGGAGCGCGTCCTCGGCAGCTGACCTGCGGGCACTCCCGCGGATCCGCACCGTGCGGGTCCGCGGGAGTGCACGGTCACACGGGGGAGGAGCCGGTCGACGACGGCGGCAGGATCCGCAGCACCTTGTCGTCGTCCTCGGCGGGGGCGCCGATGCCGTCCCGGTTGGACGTGGTCACCCACAGCGCGCCCTCGCTGTCGAGCACGACGGTGCGCAGCCGGCCGTAGCGGCCGCTGATGAGCTCGGTCGGGTCCCCGCTGACCCCGCCGTCGCCGTCGAGCTGGACGACGTGCACCCGCTGGCCGTCGAGCGCGCCGAGGAACACCGTGGTCCCCGCGGCGGCGCAGCCGCCCAGGCCGCCCTCGGCGTTGCCGACCTCGAACAGCGGCGCCATCGTCCCGGGGCCCGCGGCCGGCCAGCCGTGGTCGCTGCCCTCGACCAGCTCGTTGAGCTCGTCGGGCCCGGCGGAGGACTCGTCGACGGCGTAGAGCGTGCCCGCCTCGTCGCCGGACGGGCAGACCGCCGTGACGTCGGAGAAGCCGCGGCTGTACACGGGGCCCGAGGCGGTCGCGGGCTGGCCGAAGACGTCGACGTGCAGCACCTTGCCGCCGAGCGAGGCCGGGTCCTGCGCCAGCGCCGGGTTGCCGGTGTCGCCGGTGCCGACGAACAGGGTGCCGTCAGGGGCGAACGCGAGCCCGCCGCCGTTGTGCACCTCGCCGCGGGGGATGCCGGTGAGCACCGGGTTGGGCGTGCCGCCGAGCGGGAAGCGGACGACGCGGTTGTCGGTGGCCGTCGAGACGTAGGCGTAGAAGAGCCCGTCCTCGTCGAACGTGGGGGACAGCGCCAGGCCGAGCAGCCCGCCGTCGCCGCCGGTGTCGACGCCGGGCAGGACCATGAGCTCCTGCGCGGGCGACCGGTCGGGGAAGACGTGCAGCAGCCGGCCGGTCTCGCGCTCGCCCACGACCGCGCTGCCGTCGGGCAGCACGACCAGCCCGGTGGGCACCAGCAGGTCGGTGGCGACGACGTTCGGGTCGCCGGCGGTGGTGCCGGAGCCGGGGTCCGCGGGGTCGCCGGGCGAGGGCGCGGGGGAGGACTCGGTGGGCGGCCCGACCTCGGGCGGCGCCCCCTCGGGCAGCGGCCGGAACGGCCCGGCCGGCTCGTAGCCGTCCTCGCCGCAGCCGGCGAGCACGAGCGCCAGGGCGACCGCGCAGCCCGCCGCGGCGCCGCGCCGTCCCCGCTGCCGCCTCACCCGCTCCACAGTACGGGCGCGACGCCACCGGCAGCCGCACGCCGGGCACCGCTCCGGCACGCGCGCAGCGCCCCGGAGCGGTGCCCGTCCCCGGTAGGTTGCCGTCCTCACCCGGGCGAGCAGCGGAGGCCGGCATGCGGATCGCGGGAGACGGCGGCGGGCGGCCGCGGGTGGTCACCGTCGGCGGCGGCTTCGCCGGACTCACCGCCCTGCGCAGGCTGCAGCGGCTGCTCCCCCCGGACGCCGCCGACCTGGTCCTGGTCACGCCGACGGACTACCTGCTGTACAGCCCGCTGCTGCCCGAGGTGGCCACCGGCGTGGTCGAGGCGCGGCACATCGCGGTCTCGCTGCGGCGGCTGCTGCCCCGGGTGCGCCTGGTCCTGGGCCGGGTCGAGGAGGTCGACCTGGCCGCGCGGTCGCTCACGCTGCGGCCGGCGCACGGGACCCCGACGGCGATGGCGTGGGACCGGCTCCTGCTCACCCCGGGCGCGGTGACCCGCCAGGTGCCCGTCCCCGGCGTCCCCGAGCACGGCCGGGCGCTCAAGACGCTGGTCGAGGCGGTGTTCCTCCGCGACCACCTGCTCGAGCAGCTCGACCTCGCCGACGCCCTGCCCGACACCCCGGCCGGCCGGGCCGAGCGCGCCGCGCGGCTCACCGTGGTCGCCGTCGGCGCGGGCTACACCGGCACCGAGGTGGTCGCCCAGACCCAGCGCTGGCTGCGCCGGATCGAGAGCCGGTGGGACCGCACCCGCGCCGCCGAGGTGCGGTGGGTGCTCGTCGACCTCGCGCCGGCGGTGCTGCCGGAGCTGGGCCCCGAGCTCGGCCGCCGCGCACTGGACGTGCTCGCCCGCCGCGGCGTCGACGTCCGGCTGCGCACGTCGGTGGTCTCCGCCGACGAGGACGCCGTCGTCCTCACCGACGGCGAGACGATCCCGACCCGCACGCTGGTGTGGGGCGCCGGGGTCGTCGCGCACCCCCTCGTCGGCCGGCTGGGGCTGCCGCTGCGCCGGGGCCGGCTCGCCGTCGACCCCGACCTCGCCGTCCCCGGGGCGCCCGGCGTGTGGGCCGCGGGCGACGCCGCCGCCGTCCCCGACCTCGCCGCCGGGGAGCAGGACGGCGAGCTGCCGGACACCCCGCCGACGGCGCAGCACGCCCAGCGGCAGGGCGCCGTCCTCGGCCGCAACGTCGCCGCCAGCCTCGGCGTCGGCCGGCCCCGCCGGTACCGGCACCGCGACCTCGGCCTGGTCGCCGACCTCGGCGGCTGGGACGCCGTGGCCCGGCCGCTGGGCGTGCCCCTGACCGGGCCGCTGGCCAAGGTCGTCACCCGCGGCTACCACCTCTACGCGATGCCGGCGATGGCCAACCGGGTGCGGGTCGCGGCCGACTGGCTGTTCCAGACGGTGCTGCCGCCGGAGTCCACCCAGCTGTCGGTGGTCCGGCCCGAGGACGCGCGCATCGCCACCGCCCAGGGCCTCGCCCCGCAGGCGGTTCCCGGCCCGGAGGTCGCCGCCGGCGCCTCCTAGGGTCGGGAGCCGTGGCTCCCGAGATCCGCGGGTCCGACGTCGTCGGCCCCGACGAGACCCTGACCGTCCTGGTGCCCACCCGGGAGATGGCCGCGGCGGTGGAGGCGCTGTCCCCGCGCGTGCGCGCCTTCCGCGCCGACCCCGCCGACGGCCCGCCGCCGGAGGAGGCCGCGCGGGCGCAGGTGTGGGTGCCGCCCAGCGGCGGCGCGAGCCCGGACGAGGCGTTCCTCGACGCGCTCCCGCGGCTGCGGCTGGTCCAGCTGGTCAGCGCCGGCGCCGAGCGGTTCGTCGGCCGGCTGCCCGAGGGCGTCGTGCTGTGCAACGCCCGCGGCGCGCACACGCCGTCGACGGCCGAGTGGGTGCTGGCCGCGACGCTGGCCGCCCAGCGCGGCCTGCCCGACCTGGTCCGCGCGCAGGACGCCGGCCGGTGGAGCCCCGGCACGTTCTCCTCGCTGGTCGGCGCGCGGGTGCTCGTCGTCGGCGCGGGGGACATCGGCCGCCGGATCGGCGCGATGATGTCCGGCTTCGACGTCGAGCTGACCTACGTCGCCCGCACCGCCCGCGACGGCGTCCACGGCACCGACGAGCTGCCGCGGCTGCTGCCCCACGCCGACGTCGTCGTCCTCGTCGTGCCGGTCACCCCGGAGACCACCGGCCTGGTCGACGCGGACTTCCTCGCCGCGATGGGGGACGGCGCGCTGCTGGTCAACGCCGCCCGCGGGGTCGTCGTCGACACCGACGCGCTGGTGGCCGAGCTGACCGCGGGCCGGCTGCGCGCCGCGCTCGACGTCACCGAGCCCGAGCCGCTGCCCGAGGGGCACCCGCTGTGGTCGGCGCCCGGACTGCTGCTCACCCCCCACGTGGGCGGGGCGGTGCCGCAGACCGCCGCCCGCGCGGAGGCCGCCGTGGTCGCGCAGCTGCGCCGCGTGCTGGCCGGGGAACCCCTGGCCGACGTCGTCGGCGACTACTGACGCCGGATCACGGGAACGGGGTCCGGCGACGCGGGATCATGGGGACGTGGCAACCCTCGCGCGCATGCGGCTGAGCCGGGTCGCGCTGCTCCCCATCGTCTTCCTCGCCGTCTGCGTGCTGCCCTTCGCCGCCGCCTCGCCGTGGGCCGCGCTCGTCCTGCTGCTCCCGCTGCTGGCGGCGGTCTGGGTGCTGCGGGTGGGCGTCGACGTCGACGAGGAGGCGATCACCACGCGCGGGCTGGTCGGGCAGCGCCGGGTGCCCTGGGACGACCTGGCCGGCATCCGCGTGGGCCGCAACGCCCGGCTGCGGCTGGTCACCACCGGCGGCGGGGAGGTGCCGCTGCCGGTCCTGCGGGCCCGCGACCTGCCGCGGCTGGCGGGGTGGTCCGGCGGCCGTTTCGACGTCCCTCAGCCCCCGGCGGCCTGACCCGCCAGCGCGCGCAGCCGCCCGGCGCTCTCGCTGCCCTCGGCCGCGGTGTAGACGACCAGCTGCAGCCCGGGGGCGTCGGCGGGCGTGAGCTGGTGGTGCTCCAGCAGCAGGCTGCCCACCTCGGGGTGCTCGAAGCGGCGCTCGGCGGAGCTGAACCGGTCGACGTCGTGGCTGGCCCACCCGGCGCGGAACTCCGGGCTGGCCGCCTCGAGCCGGGCGACGAGGTCGACGACCGCCGGGTCGGCCAGCCGCGGGCCCACCTCGGCGCGGAACTGGGTGAGGAACCGCCGGCTGTCCCCGGCCCAGTCCGCCAGCAGCGCCCGCACCGCCGGGTCGGTGAAGACCAGCTCCAGGAGGTTGCGCCGGTCCGCGGGGGCGGCCGCCACCCCGGGGTAGAAGCGCGCGTAGGCGCGGTTCCACCCGGCGATCCACCAGTCGGCGGTGATGGCGTAGGCGGGGGAGGGGCCCAGCGCGTCCAGCAGGCGCTGCACGTGGCCGGGCATCCCGCCGTCGGGGTCGCCGGGTGCGGCGCCGCCGTGGCCGGTCAGCCGCAGCACGTAGCCGTGCTCGGCCGGGGTCATGCGCAGCGTGCGGGCCAGCGCGTCGACCACCTGCCGGGACGGGCGGATGTCGCGGCCCTGCTCCAGCCACGTGTACCAGGTGGAGCTCACCCCGGACAGCAGCGCGACCTCCTCGCGGCGCAGCCCCGGCGTGCGCCGGGGGCCGCCGGCGGGCAGGCCGGTGACGCGCGGGTCGACCTGGGAGCGGCGCGAGCGCAGGAACTCGCCGAGCTCCCGGCGGGCGGTGGCGGACACGGCGGCTCCCGGGTGGTGGTGTCGGTACCAGTATCGACGGCGTCTGGGAGCGCCCCGGCACCGCGCCTACGCTCGCGGGCGTGACGACCGTGGACGACCCCCGCACCACCGCCGACGTCAAGCCGCGCAGCCGCGAGGTGACCGACGGCATCACCAAGGCCCCGGCCCGGGCCATGCTGCGCGCCGTCGGCATGGGCGACGACGACTGGGACAAGCCGCAGATCGGCGTGGCCTCGTCGTGGAACGAGATCACCCCGTGCAACCTCTCGCTGGACCGGCTGGCCAAGCGGGCCAAGGAGGGCGTGCACGCCGCCGGCGGGTTCCCGCTGGAGTTCGGCACCATCTCGGTCTCCGACGGCATCTCCATGGGCCACGAGGGCATGCGCGCCTCGCTGGTCAGCCGCGAGGTCATCGCCGACTCGGTGGAGACGGTCATGTTCGCCGAGCGGCTCGACGGCTCGGTGCTGCTCGCCGGCTGCGACAAGTCCCTGCCGGGCATGCTCATGGCCGCCGCCCGGCTGGACCTCGCCAGCGTCTTCCTCTACTCGGGCTCGACGCTGCCGGGGAGGCTCGGCGACCGCGACGACCTGACGATCATCGACGTCTTCGAGGCCGTCGGCGCCTGCGCCCGCGGGCTGATCACCCAGGACGAGCTGGCCGCCGTCGAGCGCGCCGCCTGCCCCGGCATGGGCTCCTGCGGCGGCATGTACACCGCCAACACCATGGCCAGCGTCGCCGAGGCGCTGGGCATGAGCCTGCCCGGCAGCGCCGCCCCGCCGGCGCCCGACAGCCGCCGCGACGCCTTCGCCGTCGCCTCCGGCGAGGCCGTCGTCAACCTGCTGCGGAAGGGCATCACCGCGCGGCAGATCATGACCAGGGAGGCGTTCGAGAACGCGATCACCGTGGTCATGGCGCTGGGCGGCTCCACCAACGCCGTCCTGCACCTCATGGCCATCGCGCACGAGGCGCAGGTCGAGCTCACCCTCGACGACTTCAACCGGATCGGCGACCGCACGCCGCACCTGGCCGACGTCAAGCCCTTCGGCCGGTACGTCATGACCGACATCGACCGCATCGGCGGCGTCCCGGTGGTCCTGCGCGCGCTGCTCGACGCCGGACTGCTGCACGGCGACACGCTCACCGTGACCGGGAAGACCATGGCGGAGAACCTCGCCGAGATCGCCCCGCCGGACCCCGACGGCGCGATCATCCACGCGATGGCGCAGCCCATCCACAGGTCCGGCGGCCTGACGATCCTGCGCGGCTCGCTGGCGCCCGAGGGCGCCGTGGTGAAGTCGGCCGGCTTCGACCGCGACGTCTTCGAGGGCACCGCCCGGGTCTTCGACGGCGAGCAGGGCGCGATGGACGCGGTCACCGAGGGCACGCTGCAGGCCGGCGACGTCGTCGTCATCCGGTACGAGGGGCCCAAGGGCGGGCCGGGCATGCGCGAGATGCTCGCCGTCACCGGCGCGATCAAGGGCGCGGGCCTGGGCAAGGACGTCCTGCTGCTCACCGACGGCCGGTTCTCCGGCGGCACCACCGGCCTGTGCATCGGCCACGTCGCGCCGGAGGCCACCGAGGGCGGCCCGATCGCGCTGGTCCGCGACGGCGACCCGGTCCGGCTGGACCTCACCACCCGCACCCTGGACCTGCTGGTCGACGACGACGAGCTGGCCCGCCGCCGCGCGGGCTGGGCGCCGCTGCCCCCGCGCTACACCACCGGCGTCCTCGGCAAGTACGCCAAGCTGGTCGGCTCCGCGGCGAACGGCGCGATCTGCGGTTGACCGCGGGCACCCCGATGGGGTGAGGGCGCTCCCCGGGGCCTGTCCCCGGGGGGCGCCGCTGCCGACACCCCCGGTGTGGACAGGCGGATCGGGTGGCTGCTGGCGTGCGCCGTGCCGGCCGCGGCGGCGTGCGCCCTGGCGGTCGCCGTGCCCGCGCTGGACCCGGTCTCCGACGCCGTCACCGGCCTGGCCGGGCTGCTCACCGCGCTCGCGCTGCTGGCGCTGAGCCGGACCGGCGACCCCTCCGCCCCGCCGTGGCGGGTGCTGGCCGCCGCGGCGCTGTTCCCCGTCCTCGGCCTGGTCCTGACCAGCACGGCCCGGCCGGACCCCGTGCTGTCCGCGGTGGTGCTGCGCTGGCTGCCCACGGTCCCCGGCTACGTCCTCGTGGTCGTGGCCCTGCTCGGCATGGTCGAGCGGTCCAGCCTGCGGCGCACCTGCCCGCGGACGACGCTCGAGCTCGCCCTCTTCGGCGTCGCCGCGCTCGCCGTCATGCAGTTCCTGCTGGTCGGCCCGGGCAACAGCTGGTCGGCGCTGTCCCTGGGCGCCCAGCTCGTCCTCGGCGCCGCGGTCGTGGCCGCGGCCGCCACCATGGCCGCCGGCCTCACCGTCCTCGGGGCGGTCGAGGCGCACCGCCGGCGCATGGCCGCGGTGCTGCTGGGCGGTCTGGTCCTGCTCTGCGCCGCGCGCGGCGCCGCCACCTCCGCGACGCTGCTCGGCGCGCACGACGTCGTCCCGGTCACCCGCGTGGCCGTCGTCGTCGGCCTGGCGGTGCTGGTCCTCGCCCGCCTGCTCGACCCGGGCACCGGCCCCGACGTCCCCCGCCGCGCGGCCGACGGCCGCACCGACCCGCTGCGGTCGGTGCTGCCCCACCTGGCACTGGTGGCCGTGGTCGCGCTGGTCGTCGTGTCGCTGGCGCTGGGCACCCGGCCGACCGCGGTCACCCTCGCCGGGGCGCTGGCCTGCGTGGGCCTGGCGGCCGCACACCGCTGGGTCACCGCCCACGAGGACCACCGTCGCGGCGCCCGGCTGCGCCGCGACGAGGCCTACTTCCGCAACCTGCTGCACTCCGGCCGCGACGCCGTCCTCGTCCTCGACGGCCGCTTGCGCGTCGGCTGGGTCTCGCCGGCGATGGCCGCGCTGGTCGGCGCCACGCCGGCGGAGCTCCTCGGTCGCGACGTGCTCTCGGGTGCCGCGAACCGGCCCGGGACCCTGGAGCCCGCGGACGCCGCCGCGCTGCGCCGGGTCCTCGGTGCCGACGCCGGCGCCGGCACCGACGCCGGCACCGACGGGCTGGTGACGCTGCACGTCCGCGACGCGGGCGGCGCGCGGCGCTGCCTGGAGGCCAGCGTCTCCGACCTGCGCGCCGACCCGGCGGTCGCCTCGGTGGTGCTGCACTGCCGCGACGTGACCGAGCGGGTGGCCCGGGAGCGGGCGCTGGAGGAGCTGGCGTTCACCGACGCGCTCACCGGCCTGCCCAACCGGGCCGGCTGGGACGCGGCCCTGGAGCCCGCGACCGCCCGCGCCGGGTCCGCGGTCCTGCTCCTCGAGGTCGCCGGCCTGGACGAGGTCCGCGAGCACGCCGGCCGCGACGCCGTCGCCGCCGTCCTCGTCGAGCTGGGCCGCCGGCTGCGCGCCGCCGTCCGCGGCGACGAGGTCGTCGCCCGGCTCGTCGGCGGCACCTTCGCCGTCCTGGCCGAGGGCGACGGCGACACCGCCGCGCTGCTCGCCGACCGCTGCCTGGCCGTGCTCGAGCAGCCGGTGACCACCGCCGCCGGCGTCTTCGACCTCACCGCCGCCGTCGGCGTGGTCGTCGTCGAGCCGGGGACCGGCGCCGCCGAGGTCGGCGCCCGCGCCGAGCTCGCGGTCGCGGCCGCCCGGGCCTCCCGCTCGGCCCGCGCCACCTGCTGGACGCCGGCGCTCGGCGCGGCCGCCGCCCGCCGCGACCGGCTGCGCGCGGACCTGCCCGGCGCCGCCGGCCGCGGGGAGCTGTGGCTGGCCTTCCAGCCGGTGGTGTCGATGGCCGACAAGCGGGTCTCCGGCGTCGAGGCGCTGCTGCGCTGGCGGCACCCGGAGCTGGGGGAGGTCCCGCCGCGGGAGTTCGTGCCGATCGCCGAGCGGGCCGGGGTCATCGGGGAGCTGCAGCGCTGGGCGCTGCGGGAGATCACCGCGGCCGCCGCCGTGCTGCCCGCCGGCGGGGGCGGGCCCCTGCGGATCGGCATGAACGTCTCCGCCGCGCACGTGGCCGAGCGCACCCTCGTCGACGACGTCGCCGGCGCGCTCTCCGCCTCCGGCCTGGCGCCCGAGCGGCTGGTCCTGGAGGTCACCGAGTCGACCGTGCTGGCCGAGGGGGACTCCGTGGCCGTCGACGCCGAGGCGCTGCGCCTGATGGGCGTGCACGTGGCCCTGGACGACTTCGGCACCGGCTCCTCGTCACTGGGCCTGCTCACCCGGCTCCCGGTCGACGTGCTCAAGCTCGACCGGTCCTTCGTCTCCCGCGTCGACCGCGACCGGCAGAGCCGCGCGCTGTGCGAGGCGGTCGTCACCGTCGGCCGGTCCCTGGGGCTGCAGGTCGTCGCCGAGGGCGTCGAGACGCCGGCCCAGCTCGGCGCGCTGCGCGGCCTGGGCGTCGACCAGGCGCAGGGCTTCCTGCTGTCCCGCCCGCTGCCGCTGGCCGACCTCGTGCGGCTGCTGCGCGACGGCGCCGGCCAGCTGTGGCCGGGGTTGGTCGGCTCCTCGGCCGACCCGGTCCCGCCGGTCGAGCCCTCCACGGTCCGGGCCGGCGGCCGTGGCTGACCGCGCCGCACCGGCGGTCCAGGTCCTGCTGGCGGTCCTCGGCGTCGTCACCGTCGCCGGCCTGCTCACCGGTGCGCCCGCCTGGCTGGTGCCCGCCGCGCTCGGGACGGCGTCCGCCGCCTCGGCCGCGGCGCTCGCCCGCTGTGCCGCCCGGATGCCGGGGCGCGCCGGCCGGCCCTGGTGGGCGCTGTCCGCCGCCGGCGCGCTGCTCGCGCTCGGCCAGGCCCTGGCCCTCGCCTCACCCGGTCGCGACCTCGCCACCGGCGGCGTCGAGGACCTCCCGACGCTGCTCGGCGTCCCGGTCGCCGTCGGGGCGGCCGTCTTGCTGCTGCCGCCGCGCTCGCACCGGCGGCTCGGCACGCGGGTGCTGCTCGACGGCGTCGTCGTCACCGTCGCCGTCGCCCTGCTCGGCTGCGTGCTGCTCGGTGACCTCGTCGCCCGGACCGGCGGGCCGGGCAGCGGCCTGATCGCGGCCGGTCACCCGCTGGTCGGGGCGCTCCTGTGCGGCATCGGCCTGGTCACCCTCACCGCCGTCCCCGAGGCCCGCCGCCGCGCCGCCGGCTGGCTGCTCGCCGCCTTCGTCGCCATGTCGCTGGTCGCGGTCGGCGGCGCGCTCGGCCGCACGTCGGCGGGCACCGCCCCGGGATGGGGTGTGGTCGTCGTGCTCGGCTGGCTGGCCGTGCTCGCCGCCGGCCTGCGCGCCGCCCGGGCCGACGCCGGCGCGCACGCCGTCGCCGACGCCGGCCGCCGCACGCTGCCCCTGCGCGGGGGCGTGCTCGCCCACGGCGCGGCCACCGCCGCGCTGCTCGCGGTCGCCGGCGGCACCGTCGCCGGCCGCCCGCTGCCCGCCGCCGAGGCCGCGGCGACCTTCGTGCTCGTGCTCCTCACCTCGGCGCGGACGCTGTACTGGGCCCGGGACGCCGCCGCCCTGACCCGCCGCCTGGAGCGGACCGAGGGCTGGTTCCGCGCGCTGGTGCACAGCGGCGACGCCGTCACGCTGGTCCTCGACGGCTCCGGCCGGGTCACCTCCCGCGACCGGCCCGGTCGCCGAGCGGCTCGGCGTCGCGGAGGAGGACCTGATCGGCCGGGTGCTGCCCGGCCTGCTGCACCCGGGGGACCGGGACCTGCTCGACCGCGTCTCCGCCGCCCTGCGCGACGGCACGCCCGACGGCCTGCCCGCGGCCGGCCGGCTGCGCGCCGCCGACGGCACCTGGCGCGACGTCGAGGTGTCCGGCGCCGCCCCCGCGGCGGGCCGCCGGTCCGGCGACGGGCTGGTGCTGCACCTGCGCGACGTCACCGAGCGCCGCGCCGGGCAGCGCGAGCTCGAGCGGCTGGCCTACACCGACTCGCTCACCGGGCTGCCCAACCGCGCCCGCTTCATGGCCGCCCTCGACGGCGCCCTGACCCAGGCCTCCCGCGGCCGGCGCTCCTGCGTGCTGCTGCTCGACCTCGACGGCTTCAAGGCGGTCAACGACGTCGCCGGGCACGACGCGGGGGACCGGCTGCTGTGCGAGGTGGCCGACTCGCTGCGCGCCGAGGCCCGCGCCGGGGACCTGGTCGCCCGCCTCGGCGGCGACGAGTTCGCCCTCGTCGTCGACGCCGGTCCCGACGAGGCGCTGGCCCTGGCCGAGCGGCTGGTCGCGCGGCTGGACCGCACCCAGCGCTACGCCGCCCCCGGCGACCCGGAGGGCGCCGGCCCGGTGCTGCGCACCTCGGCCAGCGTCGGCGTCACCGAGGTGGTCGCCGGCGCCGACGCCTCGGCGACCGTGCGGGAGGCCGACCTCGCGCTTCGCACGGTCAAGGCACAGGGCAAGAACGGCGTCCGGGCCTCGGGGGAGGCGCTGGTGGAGGAGTCCGCCCGCCGCAGCCGGCTGGCCCGCGACCTGCCCGCCGCCATCGAGCGGGGCCAGCTGCGGGTGGTCTACCAGCCCGTCGCCGGCGTGGCGGAGCGCCGCGTCCTGGGCGTCGAGGCCCTCGTGCGCTGGGACCACCCGGTGCTCGGCCCCGTGCCGCCGGAGGAGTTCATCGGCCTGGCCGAGGAGGACGGGCTGATCGTGCCGCTGCAGCGGTGGGTGCTGCAGACGGCGACCGCCGAGCACGCCCGCCTCGTCGAGCAGGGCCGCGACCTCAAGCTCGGCGTCAACATCTCCGTGCGCCACCTGCAGGCCCGCTGCCTGGTCGAGGACGTCACCCGTGCCCTGCAGCGCTCGGGCCTGCCCACGCACCTGCTGATGGTCGAGGTCACCGAGAGCGTCCTCATGGACGACGACGAGCGGCTGCTGGCCGAGCTCGCCGAGCTGTCCGCGCTGGGCTGCATCGTCTCCCTCGACGACTTCGGCAAGGGCTACTCGTCGCTGGCCTACCTCGCCCGGCTGCCCGTGCAGGTGCTGAAGATGGACCGCGGCTTCGTGTCCGGCATCGACACCGACCCGCGCGGCGCGGCGCTGGTCGGCAGCGTCGTCGACCTCGGCCGCACGCTCGGCATGGACGTCGTCGCCGAGGGCGTGGAGACCCGCGAGCAGATGGCCGTCCTCACCGCGCTCGGCTGCCGGTTCCTGCAGGGCTGGCTGATCGGCCGGCCGGTCCCCGGCCCCGCGCTGCCGGCGCTGGTCGACGCCTTCGACCCCGCCCCGCTGGACGGCCCGGTCCCCGTCGCCGTCCCATGAGACGGACGACACGAGTCCACTGTGTGGGACAGCCTGGTTGACGTCGCGGCGGTCGAGGCGCACAGTGTCCGCGTGACCTCCGCCCGCCTGCTCCTCGTAGTCGCCTAGCGCGCCGGTCGCCCGACCGACGCGCTACGCCCCTCTGTGCCCACGGCACGAGGGGTTTTTTGTTGGCACGAGGCCCGGGGCGGGGCCGGCCCGGCGGACAGCCGGGAGCCTCCCCGCACCCGGGCGACACCGAGCAGACACCCGGAACCGCACGCCCGTCCCGCCCGTCCGGCACAGGAGACGCCCCGCATGACCAGCACCCCGAGCGAGTCCGCCACCCGAGAGGCCGCCGAGGCCCTCACCGGTGTCGAGACGACGGCCCGCTCGATCGCCGAGTCCGCCGCCGAGCCCGCGACCGGCATCACCGGCGCGCAGAGCCTGGTCCGCTCGCTCGAGGCCGTGGGCGTCGACGTCGTCTTCGGCATCCCGGGCGGCGCGATCCTGCCCGCCTACGACCCGCTGTTCGACTCGCGCGTGCGGCACGTCCTCGTCCGGCACGAGCAGGGCGCCGGGCACGCGGCCACCGGGTACGCGCAGGCCACCGGCCGGGTCGGCGTCTGCATGGCCACCTCCGGCCCGGGCGCGACCAACCTGGTCACCCCGCTGGCCGACGCCTACATGGACTCGGTGCCGATCGTCGCGATCACCGGCCAGGTGCCCAGCGGCGCGATCGGGACCGACGCCTTCCAGGAGGCGGACATCCGCGGCATCACGATGCCGATCACCAAGCACAACTTCCTGGTCACCGACCCGGCGGAGATCCCGCAGCGGATCGCGGAGGCGTTCCACCTGGCCGCCACCGGCCGCCCCGGCCCGGTCCTCGTCGACATCCCCAAGGACGTGCTGCAGGCGACCACCGACTTCTCCTGGCCGCCGCGGCTGGACCTGCCCGGCTACAAGCCGACCACCCGCCCGCACGGCAAGCAGGTCCGCGAGGCCGCCGCGCTGATCGCCGGTGCCCGCCGGCCGGTCCTCTACGTCGGCGGCGGGGTGCTCAAGGCCCGCGCCACCGAGGAGCTGGCGGAGCTCGCCGAGCTCACCGGGGCGCCGGTCGTCACCACCCTCATGGCCCGCGGCGCGTTCCCCGACAGCTCGCCGCAGCACCTGGGCATGCCCGGCATGCACGGCACCGTCGCCGCGGTCACCGCGCTGCAGAAGGCCGACGTCCTCGTCGCCCTCGGCGCCCGCTTCGACGACCGGGTGACCGGCCAGCTGTCCTCCTTCGCGCCCGGCGCGCTGGTGGTCCACGCCGACATCGACCCCGCCGAGATCGGCAAGAACCGCCGGGCCGACGTGCCGATCGTGGGCGACGCGAAGGAGACCATCGCGGAGCTCGTGACCGCGCTGCGCGCCGAGCACGCCGCCGGCCGCACGCCCGACCTCGCCGCCTGGTGGGCCCAGCTCGACGACTGGCGGGCGCGCTACCCGCTGGGCTACGACTGGCCCGAGGACGGCTCGCTGTCGCCGCAGTACGTCATCGAGCGGCTCGGCACGATCGCCGGCCCGGACGCGATCTACGCCTCCGGCGTGGGCCAGCACCAGATGTGGGCCGCGCAGTTCATCCGGTACGAGAAGCCGGGCACGTGGCTCAACAGCGGCGGCGCCGGGACGATGGGCTACGCCGTGCCCGCGGCCATGGGCGCCAAGTACGGCCGCCCGGAGACCACGGTCTGGGCCATCGACGGCGACGGCTGCTTCCAGATGACCAACCAGGAGCTGGCCACCTGCGCCATCGAGGGCATCCCGGTCAAGATCGCGATCATCAACAACGGCAACCTCGGCATGGTCCGGCAGTGGCAGACCCTCTTCTACGAGGGCCGCTACTCCAACACCAAGCTGCACCCGGTGGACGACGAGGGCCGGCCCAAGCCGGTGCGCATCCCCGACTTCGTGATGCTGGCCGAGGCGATGGGCTGCGTCGGCCTGCGCTGCGAGTCCAAGGACGACGTCGACGCCGTGATCGAGAAGGCCATGGCGATCAACGACGCGCCGGTGGTCATCGACTTCGTCGTCGGCCACGACGCCCAGGTGTGGCCGATGGTCGCCGCGGGCGCGAGCAACGACGACATCCTCGCCGCGCGCGGCCTGCGCCCGGTCTTCGGCGACGACCAGGTCTGACGGAGGACCCCGTTCCTCCCCACCACTCGCACGCCCGCGGCGGGCCCCTGGAACGGGGCCGAACGACGAATCGGAAGCAGGTTCTTCACAGATGACCCGCCACACCCTGTCGGTCCTGGTCGAGAACAAGGCCGGTGTGCTGGCCCGCGTCTCGGCGCTGTTCAGCCGGCGCGCGTTCAACATCGAGTCGCTGGCCGTCGGGCCGACCGAGAACCCCGACCTGTCGCGGATGACGATCGTCGTCGACGCCGAGTCCGCGCCGCTGGAGCAGGTGACCAAGCAGCTCAACAAGCTCGTCGAGGTCATCAAGATCGTCGAACTGGACGGCGGCGCCGCGGTCCAGCGCGAGCTGCTGCTGGTCAAGGTGCGGGCGCCGATGGCCGAGCGCACGACGGTGCTGCAGACCGCCGAGCTCTTCCGCGCCCGCGTCGTCGACGTCAACACCGACACCGTGACCCTCGAGGCCACCGGCACCCCGGACAAGCTGCAGGCCCTGCTCGCCGTCCTCGCCCCGCTCGGGATCAAGGAGATGGCGCAGTCGGGCACGGTGGCCCTCGGCCGGGGTCCGCGCGCGATGAGCGGCGCCGGTACCTTGCGCCCGGTCGACCGCAGCGCCTAGCCCCCGCACCCCCCGCACGAGAACAACCGAAGGAGCACGCACCGCATGGCCGAGATCTTCTACGACGACGACGCCGACCTGTCGATCATCCAGGGGCGCACCGTCGCCGTCATCGGCTACGGCAGCCAGGGCCACGCGCACGCCCTGTCGCTGCGGGACTCGGGGGTGGACGTCCGCGTCGGCCTGCCCGAGGGCTCCAAGAGCCGGGCCAAGGCCGAGGCCGAGGGCCTGCGGGTCGTCACGCCGGCCGAGGCGGCCGCCGAGGCCGACCTGATCATGATCCTCGCGCCGGACCACGTGCAGCGGACGCTGTACAGCGAGTCGATCGAGCCGAACCTCCAGGACGGCGACGCGCTGTTCTTCGGCCACGGCTTCAACATCCGGTTCGGCTACATCAAGCCCCCGGCCGGCGTCGACGTCGCGATGGTCGCCCCCAAGGGCCCCGGCCACCTCGTCCGCCGCGAGTTCGAGAACGGCAAGGGCGTGCCCTGCCTGGTCGCCGTCGAGCAGGACGCGAGCGGGCAGGCCCTGCAGCTGGCGCTGTCCTACGCCAAGGCCATCGGCGGCGCCCGCGCCGGCGTCATCAGGACGACGTTCGCCGAGGAGACCGAGACCGACCTGTTCGGCGAGCAGGCCGTCCTCTGCGGCGGCGCCAGCGCGCTGATCACCGCCGGGTTCGAGACCCTCACCGAGGCCGGCTACCAGCCCGAGGTCGCCTACTTCGAGTGCCTGCACGAGCTCAAGCTGATCGTCGACCTCATGTACGAGGGCGGCATCGCCAAGCAGCGCTGGTCGGTGTCCGACACCGCCGAGTACGGCGACTACACCTCCGGCCCGAAGATCATCGACGCCCGCGTCAAGGAGTCGATGAAGGAGGTCCTCGCCGCGATCAAGGACGGCTCGTGGGCCGCGGCCTTCATCGCCGACCAGGACGCCGGGGCGCCGGACTTCAAGCGCCGCCGCGCCGAGGCCGAGGCACACCCGATTGAGGAGACCGGCCGCAGGCTCCGCGGCCTGATGAGTTGGGTGTCGGCCTCCGACGACTACACCGGCACCGCCGCCCGCTCGTAGCGTCCCGCGACGCGAACGGCCCCCGCTGCCTGCCGGCAGCGGGGGCCGTTGCGTGTGCGGAGGAGGTCAGTACGCCAGGCCGCGCGAGGCGAAGTACTGCTTGGACTGCGGCTGCTGCAGGAAGAAGACGATCAGGCCCGGCAGCACGAAGCCGAGCAGCGCCGAGAACTCGAAGCCGCCGCCGACGGCCAGCGAGATGACCAGCGTCAGCAGCTGGATGCCGATCGAGGCGTAGCTGCCGAGGAGCAGCAGCCGCGGCGACTTGCCGGTGAGCACCTGGATGCCGCCGACCAGCACGACGACGGCCGTGGCGACCGCCAGCAGGGTGATGATCCCGAGCAGCGGGCTGAGCGCGAACAGCACGCCGATCCCCAGGACGGCGAGCAGGCCGAACAGCGAGCCCAGGCCGCCGATGACGACGCCGATCACCGCGGCTGCGGTGACCTGCCCGGGACGCTGCCCGGCCGGGCCGCCGCCGTACGGGGAGGGGCCGCCGAAGCCGCCGCCGTAGGGGGCCGGGTCGCCGTGCGGCTGCTGGCCGTAGGGCTGGGCGCCGTAGGGCTGCTGGCCGTAGGGCTGGGCGCCGTAGGGCTGCTGGCCGTAGGGCTGCTGGCCGTAGGGCTGGGCGCCGGGCGCACCGTACCCGGGCTGACCCCCCGGCGGCGTGTTCTTGTCGAAGCTGGGGCTGGTCATGCTCGGGTTCCTCCTGGAGGTGGCTCCGCCCTGTCGGCGGTCGGCGGCGGAGTGTAGGGGCTCGCTGGCGTCCGCGGGGGTCCGCCGACGCGACGTCCCCCCACGGACGGACTCAACGACCGCGGCGGGCGCGGTGTGCCGCGAAGAAGGCCGCGGCCGGCTTCATGGACAGCAGCACGACGATCGCCAGCGCCGCCAGGAAGAACAGCAGGCTGGTGACGATCCCTCCGGCACCGGCGGTGTCGGCGTCGGCGAGGTTGCCGATCAGGCCGAACAGGGTGAAGGCCAGGGCGATGGAGCCGCCGACCAGGAGCATCACGCGGCTGCGCCCGGTGAGCGCCCACACCGAGCCCCAGATCATGACGACGGTCCAGACGAGCGCGACCAGGCCGAAGACCAGGATCACGCCGCCGACCGCGCCGGCGACCGACCCGAAGCCGGGGATCTCGCTGTCCAGCTCGTCGCCGGCACTGCTGGCCACCGCGCCGGCGAAGACCAGCAGCAGGCTGATCAGGACGCCGATCGCCCCCAGCACGAAGCCGAGGACGGCCGCGGTGACGACGCCGCCGGGCTTGGCCGGGACGCCGTCCTGGCCGTACTGGCCGTACTGCTGGCCGTAGGGCGCCGGCTGCCCGTACTGGCCGTACTGCTGCCCGTAGGGCTGGGTCTGGCCGTAGTCCTGCTGGCCGTACTGCTGGCCGTAGCCCTGCTGGCCGTAGCCCTGCTGGCCGTAGCCCTGCTGGCCGTACGGCTGGGTCTGCCCGTAGCCCGGTTGCCCGTACTGCTGGCCGTAGTCCTGCTGGCCGTAGTCCTGCTGGCCCTGGCCCTGCTGCCCGTACTGCTGGCCGTACGAGGGGTCCTGGGGCTGGCCCTGGCCGGAGGCCGAGGCCCCGCCGCTGTCCTTGCTGAAGTCGGTCATGGTCTCCTCCGGAGGCGCCGGCTCGTCCCGGCGCGTCGCGCCCAGCGTGCGGGGGGGCCACCCGGCAGGGCAAGCGGCCCTCCCTCCGCGGCGGGGGTGTCGTGGCGGCTGGTGCGTACCGTCACCGCCCGGTGATCACGGGCGGCCCGGACGCGGGACCCCGCCCGGACACCCGCCTCCCTAGGCTGTGGACCCGTGACCGCGAGCGCGCCCGTCGTCCTGATCGCCGAGGAGCTGGCCCCGAGCGTGCTGGGGGTGCTCGGCGACGACGTCGAGATCCGCCACGTCGACGGCGCCGACCGGTCCGCCCTGCTCCCGGCGCTGGCCGACGCCGCCGCGGTCATGATCCGCAGCGCCACGCGGATCGACGCCGAGGCCCTCGCCGCCGCGCCGAACCTCAAGGTCGTCGCGCGGGCCGGGATCGGCCTGGACAACGTCGACGTCAGCGCCGCCACCGAGCGCGGCGTCATGGTGGTGAACGCCCCGACGTCGAACATCGTCAGCGCCGCCGAGCACGCCGTCGCCCTGCTGCTGGCCGCCGCCCGGCAGATCCCGGCGGCCGACGCGTCGCTGCGCCGGGGCGCCTGGCAGCGCTCGAAGTTCATGGGCGTCGAGGTCACCGACAAGGTCGTCGGCGTCGTGGGCCTGGGCCGCATCGGCCAGCTCGTCGCGCAGCGGCTGGCCGCCTTCGGCACCACCCTCATCGCGTACGACCCCTACATCCAACCCGGCCGCGCCGCGCAGCTCGGCGTCCGGATGGTGTCGCTGGAGGAGCTGCTCCGCGAGGCGGACTTCATCACGATCCACCTGCCCAAGACGCCGGAGACGCTGGGGCTCATCGGCGCCGCCGAACTGGCCACCACCAAGCGCGGCGTGATCATCGTCAACGCCGCCCGCGGCGGGCTGGTCGACGAGGCCGCGCTCGCCGACGCGCTGCGCTCGGGCCAGGTCGGCGCCGCCGGCATCGACGTCTTCGCGACCGAGCCCACCACCGACAGCCCGCTGTTCGCGCTGCCCAACACCGTCGTCACCCCGCACCTGGGCGCCTCGACGGCGGAGGCGCAGGACAAGGCCGGCACCGCCGTCGCGCACTCGGTGCGGCTGGCGCTCCAGGGCGAGTTCGTGCCGGACGCGGTCAACGTGCAGGCCGGCGGCGTCGTCGCCGAGGACGTGCGGCCCGGGCTGCCGCTGGCCGAGCGGCTGGGCACGGTCTTCACCGCCGTCGCCGGGGGGCTGGCCCAGTCGGTCACCGTCGAGGTCCGCGGCAAGCTCGCCGAGTTCGACGACTCGGTGCTGCAGCTGGCCGTGCTCAAGGGCGTCTTCGCCGACGTCGTCGAGGAGCAGGTCACCTACGTCAACGCGCCGCTGCTGGCCCAGCTGCGCGGCCTGGACGTGACCCTCACCAGCGACCTCGACAGCCCCGACTACCGCAACCTCGTCCGGGTGCGCGGCGCGATGGCCGACGGCCGCGAGGTCTGCGTCTCCGGCACGCTGTTCGGCAAGAACCAGGTGCCCAAGCTGGTCGAGGTCGACGGCTTCGACATGGACCTCGACCTGTCCGGCCACCTGCTGTTCTTCGTCTACACCGACCGGCCCGGCGTCGTCGGCACCGTCGGCGCGGCGCTGGGCGAGGCCGGGATCAACATCGCCGGGGCGCAGGTCAGCCGCACCACCCGCGGCGGCGAGGCGCTCATGGCGGTCGTCGTCGACAGCCCGGTGGCCCCCGACCTGCTCGCCGGCATCGCCGGCCGGATCGGGGCGCGCGAGGCCCGCTCCGCGGACCTCGACCCGCGCTGACCTAGGGTCGTCGTCATGCGCCTGGCTGTGATCGCAGGGGACGGCATCGGTCCCGAGGTGGTGGCCGAGGGCCTCAAGGTCCTGGGCGCCGTCGCCCCCGACCTGGAGACGACGCCCTACGACCTCGGCGCCGCCCGCTGGCAGCGGACCGGCGAGCTGCTGCCGGACTCCGTGCTCGAGGAGCTGCGCGGGCACGACGCGATCCTGCTCGGCGCGATCGGCGACCCGGGCGTGCCGCCGGGCATCCTCGAGCGCGGGCTGCTGCTGCGGCTGCGCTTCGAGCTCGACCACCACGTCAACCTGCGCCCGGCCAGGCTCTACGACGGCGTCCGCAGCCCGCTGGCCGACCCCGGCACCATCGACATGCTCTGCGTGCGCGAGGGCACCGAGGGTCCCTACGTCGGCAACGGCGGCGTGCTGCGCCGCGACACCCCGCACGAGGTGGCCACCGAGGTCAGCCTGAACACCGCCTTCGGCGTCGAGCGGGTGGTCCGCTACGCCTTCGAGCGGGCGACCGCGCGGCCGCGCCGGCACCTCACGCTGATCCACAAGACCAACGTGCTCACCCACGCCGGGTCGCTGTGGTCGCGGACGGTGGAGGAGGTGTCGGCGGAGTTCCCCGAGGTCACCGTGGCCTACCAGCACGTGGACGCGGCCTCGATGTTCTTCATCACCGACCCCGGCCGCTACGACGTCATCGTCACCGACAACCTCTTCGGCGACATCGTCACCGACGTCGCCGCAGCGGTCACCGGCGGCATCGGCCTGGCCGCCAGCGGCAACCTCGACGCCTCGGGCACCAACCCGAGCATGTTCGAGCCGGTGCACGGCTCGGCGCCGGACATCGCGGGCAAGGGCATCGCCGACCCGACGGCGACCGTGCTGTCGGTCGGCCTGCTGCTCGAGCACCTCGGCTCCGCCGACCTCGCCCGCAAGGTGAACGCCGCCGTGGCCTTCGACCTGTCGACCCGCGACCCGCAGGCGCAGGTCCGCACCGCCGAGGTCGGCGACCGCCTGGCCGCCCTCGCCGGCGGCTGAACCGGCAGCTGGACCGGCACGGACCTCGCCGTGCGGTGCCCGGCCCCGCCCCGCACGGTGAGGCCGGGCACCGCCGCGTGCGGTCGGCGGCGTTAGACTCCGCGGCGATGCACCTGTCCGGCACGATCATCATCGCCTAGCGCGCGGTCAGCACCCCCGACCGCGCGCAGACCCTCCGTACCCGGGGGGTCTTTCTCGTGTCAGGGGCCTGATCGCCGTCGACCCCCCGGGAGCACCCGTGGCCACCGACAGCCCGACCGCCGTCAGCACCGACTTCCACGTCTTCGACACCACGCTGCGCGACGGCGCCCAGCGCGAGGGGATCAGCTTCTCCGTCGCCGACAAGCTCGCCACAGCGAGGCTGCTCGACGAGATCGGCGTCGGCTACATCGAGGGCGGCTGGCCGGGGGCGCTGCCCAAGGACACCGAGTTCTTCGCCCGCGCCCGCAGCGAGCTCAAGCTGCGGCACGCGGTCCTGGTCGCGTTCGGCGCCACCCGCAAGGCCGGCGTCCGGGTGGAGGACGACCCGCAGGTGCGCGCGCTGCTCGACGCCGAGACGCCGGTGGTCTGCCTGGTCGCCAAGTCCGACGTCCGGCACGTGCGGGAGGCGCTGCGGACCACGCTCGAGGAGAACCTCGCGATGGTCGCCGACACCGTCGCCCACCTCGTCTCCCACGGCCGCCGGGTGTTCCTCGACTGCGAGCACTTCTTCGACGGCTACGCCGCCGACCCCGACTACGGCGTGGCGGTGCTGCGGGCCGCGTTCGGCGCGGGCGCGGAGGTCGGCGTCCTGTGCGACACCAACGGCGGGATGCTGCCGATGGGCGTGGCCCGGGTGGTCGCCGACGTCCGGTCGCGGGTGGAGGGCCGGCTGGGCATCCACTGCCAGGACGACACCGGGTGCGCCGTCGCCAACTCGCTGGCCGCCGTCGAGGCGGGGGTGACCCACGTGCAGGGCACCGCCAACGGCTACGGCGAGCGGGCCGGCAACGCCGACACCTTCGCGCTGGTGGCCAACCTGGTCACGAAGATGGGCCTGCCGGTCGTGCCCCCGGAGTGCCTCGCCGAGCTGCAGCGGGTCAGCCACGCGATCGCTGAGCTGGCCAACATCGCCCCCGACGACCACCAGCCCTTCGTCGGCGCCTCGGCGTTCGCCCACAAGGCCGGCCTGCACGCCAGCGCGATCAAGGTCAGCCCGGAGCTCTACAACCACCTCGACCCGGCCGTCGTCGGCAACGACATGCGCATCCTGGTCACCGAGATGGCCGGCCGCGCCTCGGTGGAGCTCAAGGGCCGCGAGCTCGGCGTCGACCTCGAGGGGCACGCCGACGCCGTCGGCCGGGTGGTGGACCAGGTCAAGGTGCTCGAGGCCGAGGGCTGGTCGTTCGAGGCCGCCGACGCCTCCTTCGAGCTGCTGCTGCGCTCCCAGCTGCCCGGCGCCCCCGCCCCGCTGTTCGAGCTGGAGAGCTACCGGACGACGGTCGAGCACTGGGCCAACGGCGTCGTCATGAGCGAGGCGACGGTGAAGGTCCACGTCGACGGCGAGCGGATCATCAGCACCGGCGAGGGCAACGGCCCGGTCAATGCGCTGGACAACGCGCTGCGCCAGGCGCTGGTCAGCCGGTACCCGCGGCTGGCCGACGTCTCGCTGGCCGACTACAAGGTCCGCATCCTCGGCTGGAAGGGCGGCACCAGCGCGACCACCCGGGTGCTCGTCGACACCACCGACGGCGTGGGGGAGTGGACCACCGTCGGCGTCCACGACAACATCGTCGAGGCCTCCTGGCACGCGCTGGTCGACGCGCTGACCTACGCCGTCCGCCACCGTTAGGCCGCGGGGGGTGGGCTCAGCGCAGGCCGGGACGGCACCTGGTCGCGGTGTCGGCCGGTGGGCCGACGAGGTCAGTGGTACTCGTCGAGGCGCCACCACATCGCCAGCGCCATCGCCGGGAGCATCAGCACGTGCCCGGCGGTGAACAGGGCCGGCGCCGAGACGGTCCCGGTCCAGTACGGCACCAGCAGGACGGCGAACGGCGCGTACATGGCCGCGGACATCTCCGCGATCGCCGGCCACGAGTGCCTGCGGAAGCGCATCCAGGCGGCCATCCCGATCGCCATCTCGGTCGCCATCACGATCGCGTGGACGTCGGCGCGGTCGTCGAGCCCCGGCCAGAGCCAGGTCCCGACCGGGCCGAGGACCACCATGCCGGCGACCATCGCCACGACCATCTCCAGGTAGTGGCGGACCAGGTGCCAGGTGTGCCGGGTGCGCGTGGGGGTCTGCCCGGGAGGGGTCTGCGTCGTCATGCCGGAGAGGGTCGGGCGCGGTGCCGTCCCCGCCACGTGCCGGAGGTCACGGCCGCCGGTCACGGTCCGGCGTGACCGGCCTCAGACCAGGTCGAGCGCGCGGGCGCGCAGTGCCGCCTGCGTGCGGTCCCGGGCGCCGAGCTTGCCCAGCACGCTCGTCACGTGGTTCTTGACCGTGCCCTCCGCCAGGTACAGCGTCCGCGCGATCTCCCGGTTGCTGCGGCCCTCGGCCAGCAGCCGGAGGACGTCGAGCTCGCGGTCGGACAGCGGCACGACCAGCGGCTGGGGCCGCGGTCGCGGGGCGTCGTCGAGCTGCGCGAAGCGGGCGACCACCTTGGCCGCGACCGACGGCTGCAGCACCGACTCGCCGCGGGCGGCCGACAGCACCGCCTCGACCAGGCGGTCGGAGGAGACGTCCTTGAGGAGGTAGCCCAGCGCGCCGGCGCGGAGCGCGGCGAAGACGTCCTCGTCGTCGTCGAAGGTGGTCAGCGCCAGCACCCGGACGTGCGGCTGCTCCACCCGCAGCCGGCGGGTCGCGCCGATCCCGTCCAGCACCGGCATGTGCAGGTCCATGAGGACGACGTCGGGACGCACGGCCGCCGCCCGCTCCAGCGCCTCGTGCCCGTCCCCGGCCTCGCCGACGACCTCGACCTCCGGCCGCGCGCCGAGCAGGGTGACCAGCGCCTCCCGGAACAGGGCCTGGTCGTCGACGACGAGCACGCGGACGGCGCTCACCCGGGCACCTCGACCAGCAGCTCGGTGCCTGCTCCGCCGCACGGCCCCACGGTGACCCGGCCGCCCACCCGGGCGGCGCGCTCGCGCACCCCGAGCAGGCCGAAGGTGGGCCGGTCCCCGGGGGTGTCGGGGATGCCGCGGCCGTCGTCGCGGACCGCCAGCCGCACGGTGCCGTCCCCGCCGTAGACCAGCGTCACCCGCGCGCAGGTCGCGCCGGCGTGCTTGCGCACGTTGGTCAGCCCCTCCTGCGCCGACCGGAACAGCGACTCCTCGGTCTCCTCCGGCAGCGGTCGCTCGGGCCCGCTGACCTCGAGCGTGGCCGGCAGCCCCGCGGCCGCGGCCTCGCCGGTCAGCGTCTCCAGCGCCACGCGCAGGGGCGGGCGGGACACCGGCGCCCGCAGCGTCGCCACCGACCGGCGCACCTCCGCCAGCGCCTCGCTCGCCTGCGACTGGGCCTTGGCGAGCACCTCGTCGGCGCGCGCCGGATCGGTCGGCAGCACCGCGCGGGCGGCCTGCACCTGCATCTGGACGACGGTCAGGTGGTGGCCGAGGCCGTCGTGGATGTCGCGGGCCAGCCGGTTGCGCTCCCGCGTCGTGGCGAGCTCCCCGGCCTGGGCGGCGTACCCGCGCAGCAGCTCGTTGGCCTCGGCGAGCTCCGCCCGCGCCCGCTGCGCCTGCTGCAGCAGCGCGGTCACGACGGCGGTGAACACCGCGGCGCCGAGCAGCCCGAGCGCGTTGCGGGCGAAGTCGGCCCACCCCATCCCGAGGTGCACCAGCGGCACGACCAGCGTCACCGCAGCGGCGGCGGGCAGGGGGAGCAGCAGCACGCACTGGGCCACCAGCACCAGCAGCAGGAGGGTCGCCCCGACGCCGGCGTGCGCCGCGCCGAACAGCAGGACCCCGAGCGGCAGCTGCAGGCAGACGTGCCCGGCCGTCAGCCAGTACCGGCGCGGGGCCGGCTGCCAGGCCAGCCACGGGAACGTCACCAGGCTGTGAGCCGCGTACGTCGTCCCGAGGGCGACGGCGAGCAGCGGGTGCGGGTCGTCGGTGGCCTCGACCGCGACGGTGAGCAGCGCCAGCAGGGTCAGCACCGCGAGCGCGCGGGTCGCCCGCTCACTGTCGCGCCGCCGCCGCGCCGGGGTCAACACCGTCGCCGGCCTCCGGCCGACACCGCGGCCGGAGGCCGTCCCCCGTTCCGCTGAGCCACGCCACGCCACGCCACGCCGTCCCGGCCAGGGGCCTCCGGCCCCGCGACCGGTCCGCCGTCGGGCGTCAGTGCCGGGGCTTCACCTCGCCCATCGGGCCGAAGCCGGACACCGACGGCTCGTCGATGTAGATGATCTGCGGCTGCTCGGCCACGAGGTCCGACATCCAGTCGAAGGCGGCCTTCGCGTGCGGGGTGGCCACGTGCGAGGCGCCGGCCTCGGAGTCCCGGAAGCCCTCGATGCAGACGAAGGTGTTCGGGTCCAGCACGCTGCGCGACCACTCGAAGAAGAGGCTGCCCTCCTCGGCGTTGACCGCGGCGGCGTACTCGTCCGCGTGCGCGCGGAACTCCTCGATCTTGTCCGGCCGGACGGGGAACTTGATGACGATCAGGATCACGGGACTCTCCTCGGGGTCACAGCGGGTCGAGACGGCGGCGCAGCAGGCAGAACGGGTTGCCCTCCGGGTCGGCGAGCACGTGCCAGGACTCCCCGCCGCTCTGCCCGACGTCGGCGCGCGTGGCCCCGAGGTCGAGCAGCCGCTGCAGCTCGGCGTCCTGGTCGCGGTCGGTGGGGTTGACGTCGAGGTGCAGCCGGGGCTTGCCCGGCGCCGGGTCGGGCACCGGCGCGAACACCAGCGTGGGGGCGGCGCCGCCGAAACCGGCCTCGGGCCCGATCTCGACCGCCCCGTCGTCGTCGCGGCCGAGCACCCGGTAGCCGAGCACCCCGGCCCACCAGGCGGCGAGCGCCTCGGGGTCCCGGCTGTCGACGACGATCTCGCTCAGACGGCAGGCCACCCGGTCACCGTAGGGCGGGCGGCGGGTGGGCGCGGGGTCAGTAGCCTCGACGTCGTGCGCATCGTCCGCTTCGCCTCGCCCTCGGGCATGTCCTTCGGAGTCCTCGACGGCGACGGCCAGGTCGCCCAGATCGAGGGCCACCCGTTCGGGACCATCTCCTTCACCGGCCAGCGCCACGCGCAGGCCGACGTCCGGCTGCTGTCGCCGATCCTGCCGAGCAAGGTGGTCTGCGTCGGCAAGAACTACGCCGACCACGTCAAGGAGATGAACACCGGCGACGCCCCGGAGCGGCCGCTGCTGTTCCTCAAGCCCTCGACGTCGGTCATCGGCCCCGGCGACGCCATCCGCATCCCGGCCGGCAGCACCAACGTGCACCACGAGGTCGAGCTCGCCGTCGTCATCGGCGCCCGCGGCGCGCGCAACCTGACGCCCGAGCAGGTCCCGGGCAGCGTCTTCGGCTACACGATCGGCAACGACGTCACCGAGCGGGACATGCAGAAGGCCGACGGGCAGTGGACCCGCGCCAAGGGCTTCGACTCGTTCTGCCCGCTCGGCCCGTGGATCGAGACCGACCTGCGCGGCCTGGGCAAGGACCCGGCCGACCTGGAGATCACCTGCACCGTCGACGGCGAGCCGCGGCAGGCCGGGCGCACCAGCCAGCTGCTGTTCGACGTGCCCACCCTGGTCAGCTACATCTCGCAGGTGATGACGCTGCTGCCCGGCGACGTCGTCCTCACCGGCACCCCGGCCGGGGTCGGGCCGATCCGGCCCGGCCAGCGGGTCGAGTGCTCGATCGAGGGCCTGGGCACGCTGACCAACGCCGTCAGCGGCGCCGACACCGCCTCCACCGCGGGCGGCGCACGATGAGCACCCCGGCGAGCACCCCGGCGAGCACCCCGGCGAGCACCGTGCGCACCCGGTTCTGCCCGTCGCCGACCGGCATGGTGCACGTCGGCCTGCTGCGTACCGCGCTGTTCAACTGGGCGCACGCCCGGCACACCGGCGGCACGTTCGTCTTCCGCATCGAGGACACCGACGCCGCCCGCGACTCCGAGGAGTCCTACCGGCACCTGCTGGACTGCCTGCGCTGGCTGGACCTGGACTGGGACGAGGGCCCCGAGGTCGGCGGCCCCCACGGCCCCTACCGGCAGTCGGAGCGGCACGAGGTCTACCGCGAGGTCGCGGCGAAGCTGCTCGCGGCCGGGCACGCCTACGAGTCCTTCTCCACCAACGAGGAGGTCGAGGCGCGGCGGCTGGCCGCGGGACAGGACCCCAAGCTCGGCTACGACAACGCCGACCGCTTCCTCACCGACGCGCAGAAGGCCGCCTTCCGCGCCGAGGGCCGCGACCCGGTGCTGCGGCTGCGGATGCCCGACGAGGACCTGGTGTGGACCGACCTGGTCCGCGGTGAGGTCCGCTTCGCCGCCGGCTCGGTGCCCGACTTCGTCCTCGTGCGCGGCAACGGCGTGCCGCTGTACCCCTTCGTCAACCCCGTCGACGACGCCCTGATGGGCATCACCGACGTGCTGCGCGGCGAGGACCTGCTGCCCTCGACCCCCCGCCAGCTCGCCCTCTACGCGGCGCTGCAGGACGTCGGCGTGGCCAGTGGCACCCCGCGCTTCGGCCACCTGCCCTACGTGACCGGCGAGGGCAACAGGAAGCTGTCCAAGCGCGACCCGCAGTCCAACGTCGACGTCTACCGCGAGCGCGGCTTCCTGCCCGAGGGCTTCGCCAACTACCTGGCGCTGCTCGGCTGGTCGATCGCCGAGGACCGCGACGTGTTCTCCACCGCCGAGATGGTCGAGGCCTTCGACGTCACCCGGGTCAGCGCCAACCCGGCCCGCTTCGACGTGAAGAAGGCCGAGGCGATCAACGCCACGCACGTCCGCGAGCTGCCGGTGGAGGAGTACGTGGCCCGCGTGGTGCCCTTCCTCGCCGGCGCCGGACTGGTCGCCGACCCGCCGACGGCCGAGCAGGACCGGGTGCTGCGCGCGATCGCCCCGATGGCGCAGGAGCGGACGGTCGTCCTCTCCGACGCCGTCGGCCTGCTCGGGTTCCTCTTCACCGAGGAGGTGGCCATCGACCCGGCCGCGGCGGCCAAGAACCTGCGGCCCGACGACGCCGCGGTGCTCGACGCGGCCGCCGACGCGCTGCGCGACCTGGCCGACTGGAGCCCCGCCGGCATCGAGCAGGCGCTCAAGGCCGCACTCGTCGAGGGCCTGGGCCGCAAGCCGCGGCAGGCGTTCGGGCCGGTGCGGGTGGCGGTGAGCGGCCGCACGGTCTCCCCGCCGCTCTACGAGTCGATCGAGCTGCTCGGCCGCGAGCGCACCCTGGCCCGGCTGGCGGCGGCCCGGGCGACGACGGGGGGCACGACGGGGGACACGGCGGGGTGACCGTCCCGCCCTGGGGACCGCCGCCCCCGGACCGCCCGCCGGCCCCGGAGGACGAGCCCTACACCGGCCCGCCGCCCACCGGCCCGTACGGGGCGCCGCCCCAGGTCCCGGGCACGCCGTACGGCGGCGGGGCGGCCCCGTGGGCGCCGGCCGGGGGAGGAGGGCCCGGGCCGGTGCCCTGGCCGCTGGGGCCGGTGCCCCTGCCGCCGGGCCCGCACGGCCCGGCCGGGCACGGTGCGTTCCCGCCGCCGGGGCCGCTCCCGCCCGGACCCCACCCGCACGCCCCCCACCCGCACGCCCCCCACCCGCACGCCCCCCACCCGCCGGCGCCGTTCCCGCCCGGCGTCGCGCTCGCGCCGCCGCCCGGGACGCCGCCGCACGACGAGCCGCAGCCCTACCTGCTCGCGATGCGCGCGCGGGACTGGGGCTGGTGGCGGCCGCTGCTGGGCCTGCTGCTGTTCACCGTCGCCTACGGGGTCGCCGCGTTCGTCGTGGTCCTCGCCGTGCTCCTCACCGGCGTCACCCCGGACCTGCAGCTGCTCGACCTGGTCGACCCCGGCGTGCTGCTGCTCACCAACCTCTCGCTGATCGTGGCGATCCCCATCGTCTGGCTGGCCTGGGTCGCCGCCCACGGCATGTCGCCGGGGTGGTCGTCGTCGGTGCTCGCCCGCCTGCGCTGGCGGCTGTTCGCGCCGCTCACGCTGCGCGCGCTGGCCACCCTCGGCGTCGGCATCGCGCTCTCGGTCACCCTCGGCTACCTGCTCGACGACGGCGAGGTCACCGGGCCGGTCGACGACCTGGGCTGGCTGCTGCTGGTCGTGGTCCTCACCACACCGCTGCAGTCGGCGGCCGAGGAGTACGTCTTCCGCGGCTACCTCAGCCAGGCGATCGCCGGCTGGATCCGCGACCCGCGTGCCGGCGCGGTGGTGGCCGCGGTGGTCACCGCCGCGCTGTTCTCCCTGGCCCACGCGCCGGGCGACGTCGTCACCTTCCTCGACCGGTTCGCCTTCGGGCTGGCCGCCTCGGCAGTGGTCTTCCTCACCGGCGGCCTCGAGGCGGCGATCGTGCTGCACGCGGTCAACAACGTGCTGGTGTTCCTCCTGGCCGGGACGCTCGGCGAGGACGTCGCCACGGAGGAGGTCCCGGCCGGCGTCGGGCTGCTGTACCTGCTGGTCACGCTCGTGTCGATGGGCGCCTACGTCGCGGTCGTGGCCGCCTCCCGCCGCCGGCTGCGGTTCGAGACCCTGACCGGGGCGCAGGACCTGCGCGTCCCGGCGGGCGACCCGCGGACCGGGGGGTGGTGACACGGCCTCCGGGAACGTCGGGTATCGTCTTCCCCGGCGCCGCGAGGTGCCCGCCAAACCTTGGGGTATGGGGTAATTGGCAGCCCGACGGATTCTGGCTCCGTTAGTCTAGGTTCGAGTCCTGGTACCCCAGCGAGGAAGCACCACCTCCTCACCAGCACGACCAGCACCACCGCACGGCCCCGTCGTCTAGCGGCCCAGGACGCCGCCCTCTCACGGCGGTAGCGAGGGTTCGAATCCCTTCGGGGCTACAGCGCGCAGGGCCCCCGGCCACCCGGCCGGGGGCCCTGCGCCGTTCCGGGACCCCCCCCGAGTGGCCCATGATCGTGAGCGGACGTAGCGTTCCCAGGGCCCCATCCCGGGCCGGGAACGGAGGCGGACACGGTGATCCGGACCAGTCGACGGCTGGCCGACGGCCGCGAGATCGTCTACTTCGACGCCGACGGCACGCCCGCCCGCGTCGCCGAGGACACCCGCGACCTGCCACCCGTCGGCACCCACTCGCAACTGCGCCGGGACGCGCTGCTCGGCGAGTGGGTGGTGATCGCCGCTCACCGGCAGACGCGCACCTTCCTGCCGCCGGCCGACCAGTGCCCGCTGTGCCCGTCGCGGCCCGGCCGGCCCACCGAGGTGCCCGAGGCCGACTACCAGGTCGCCGTCTTCGAGAACCGCTTCCCCTCGCTGTCCACCGCCGTCGACCGCGACGTGCCGCCCATCGCGCCCGGCGCCCCGCTGGCCGAGCTGCGGCCCGGGTTCGGCCGCTGCGAGGTGGTGCTGTTCACCAGCGACCACGACCAGCACTTCGCCGGGCTGGGCCGCGACCGCGCGCGGCTGGTCGTCGACGTCTGGGCCGACCGCACCGCGGAGCTCGGCGGCATCGACGGCGTCGAGCAGGTCTTCTGCTTCGAGAACTCCGGCGAGGAGATCGGGGTGACGCTGTCCCACCCCCACGGGCAGATCTACGCCTACCCGTTCGTGACCCCGCGGGTGGAGAAGGTGCTCGCCTCGGTGCGCCGGCACCGCGAGGAGACCGGCGGGGACCTGTTCGCCGAGGTCGTGGAGTCCGAGCGCACCGGCCCCCGGGTGGTGGCGGCGAACGAGCACTGGGTGGCCTTCGTCCCGGCCGCGGCGCGCTGGCCCTACGAGGTGCAGCTGTTCCCCACCCGCCGGGTGCCCGACCTGCCCGCCCTCGACGACGCGCAGCGGGACGCGCTGGCCGAGGTCTACCTCGACGTCCTGGGCCGCTTCGCGCACCGCATGGACACCCCGATGCCCTACATCGCCGCGTGGAACCAGGCGCCGGTGCGCACCGGCCGGGAGGACTGGTGGCTGCACCTGCAGCTGTTCTCGCTGCGCCGCGCGCCGGGCAAGCTCAAGTACCTGGCGGGCTCCGAGTCGGGGATGGGCGCGTTCATCACCGACACCAACCCCGAGGACGTCGCCGAGCAGCTGCGGAACGTGGTGGTCCCGTGAGCGAGCTGCCCACCGACGAGGAGGCCGCGGCCCGCGCCGCCGCCGCGTTCACCGAGCGGTTCGGCGCCGCGCCCGAGGGCGTCTGGGCCGCGCCCGGGCGGGTCAACGTGATCGGCGAGCACACCGACTACAACGGCGGGCACGTGCTGCCGGTCGCGCTGCCGCATACCACCCGGGCCGCGGTCGCCCGCCGCGACGACGGCCGTCTGGTCCTCGTCTCCGCCCAGCACCCCGGCGCCGACGCCGACGTCGCGGTCGCCGAGCTCGAGCCCGGCACCCCCGGCGGCTGGGCCGGCTACCCGGCCGGCGTCGTCCACCAGCTGCGCGAGGCCGTGCCCGGGGGCCTGAGCCTGCTGGTCGACGGCGACGTCCCGGCCGGCGCGGGGCTGTCGTCGTCGGCGGCGCTGGAGTGCGCCGTCGCCGTGGCCCTGCGCGACCTGCTGGATCTCGACCTCGGCCCGGACGAGCTGGTCGACGTCGCCCGGCGGGCGGAGAACGACTTCGTCGGCGCGCCCACCGGGATCCTCGACCAGTCCGCGTCGGTGCTGTGCACCGCCGGGCACGCGCTGCACCTGGACACCCGCGACCGCGGCAGCGAGCAGGTCCCCCTCGACCTGGAGGCGGCCGGCCTGGCGCTGCTGGTCGTCGACTCGGGCACCACCCACAGCCACGCCGACAGCGGCTACGGCGACCGGCGCCGCGAGTGCGAGGAGGCCGCCCGGCGGCTCGGCGTCGGCCTGCTCTGCGAGGTGACCGGCGTCGACGCGCTCGCACCGCTGGACGACGGCACGGAGCGCGGCGCGCTGCTGCTGCGCCGGGCCCGCCACGTGGTCACCGAGGACGCCCGCGTCGAGGAGGTCGTCGGCCTGCTGCGCGCCGGCGGCGACCCGCGGGAGGTCGGCGCGGTGCTCACCGCCGGGCACGCCTCGCTGCGCGACGACTTCGAGGTGTCGGTGCCCGAGCTCGACGCGATCGTCGAGACGGCGCTGGCCGCCGGGGCGCACGGCGCGCGCATGGTCGGCGGCGGCTTCGGCGGGAGCGCGGTCGCGCTCGTCGACGCCGCGGCCGTCGACGACGTCGCCGCCGCCGTCGCCGGGCGCGCCGGCGCCCCCCGCTCCTACGTCGTGGTCCCCTCCGCGGGGGCCCGCCGCCTGTCCTGACCCGAACCGAGGGAGGCCCGAGTGGACGATCTGAGACTGGACGCGGGGTTCGTCGACTACCTGCTGGTGGCCGCCTACTTCGCCGTGGTGCTGCTCATCGGCGCCGCCGCCCGCCGGCGGGTGTCCGACAGCCTGGACTTCTTCCTGTCGGGCCGCTCGCTGCCCGCCTGGGTCACCGGCCTGGCGTTCATCTCGGCCAACCTCGGCGCCGTCGAGATCGTCGGCATGTCGGCCAACGGCGCGCAGTTCGGCATGAGCACCATGCACTACTTCTGGATCGGCGCGGTCCCGGCCATGCTGTTCCTGGGCGTGGTGATGATGCCCTTCTACTACGGGTCGAAGGTCCGCAGCGTCCCGGAGTTCATGCGCCGCCGGTTCGGCACCGGCGCCCACCTGGTCAACGCGCTGAGCTTCGCCGTCGCGCAGATCCTCATCGCCGGCATCAACCTCTACCTGCTGGCCACCATCGTCGAGGCGCTGCTGGGCTGGCCGCTGTGGCTGTCGCTGATCGTCGCGGCGGCCGTGGTGCTCAGCTACATCACCCTCGGCGGGCTGTCGGCGGCCATCTACAACGAGGTCCTGCAGTTCTTCGTCATCGTGGCCGCGCTGCTGCCCCTGACGCTCATCGGCCTGCACCGGGTCGGCGGCGTGGGCGGGCTGATCGACCGGGTCACCGACTCGGGCCGCGGCGAGGAGCTCACCTCGTGGCCGGCCACGGAGCTGTCCGGGATCGGCAGTCCCGTCCTGTCGGTGATCGGCATCGTGTTCGGTCTCGGCTTCGTGCTGTCCTTCGGCTACTGGACGACGAACTTCGTCGAGGTCCAGCGGGCGATGGCGACCAAGTCCATGTCGGCGGCCCGGAGCACGCCGATCATCGGCGCCTTCCCGAAGATGTTCGTCCCGTTCATCGTCGTGGTCCCGGGCATCATCGCCACGGTCCTGGTCCCGGAGGTGGTCGAGGCCCGGGCGGCGTCGGCCACGGACTTCGACTACAACAACTCGATCCTGCTGCTCATCCGCGACACCCTGCCCAACGGCCTGCTCGGCGTCGCGCTCGCCGGCCTGCTGGCCGCGTTCATGGCCGGCATGGCGGCCAACATCTCCGCCTTCAACACCGTCTTCAGCTACGACCTGTGGCAGCAGTACGTGAAGAAGGACCGGCCCGACGGCTACTACCTCGCCGTCGGCCGGTGGGCGACCGTCGGCGCGACCGTGGCCGCCATCGGGACGGCGATCATCGCGTCGGGCTACACGAACCTGATGGACTACCTGCAGACGCTGTTCGGCTTCTTCAACGCCCCGCTGTTCGCCACCTTCATCCTCGGCATGTTCTGGAAGCGGATGACGCCGACCGCGGGCTGGGCGGGCCTCGTGTCCGGGACGCTGGCCGCGGTCGCCGTCGCGTTCCTCAGCGAGGACGCGTTCGGGACGGCGTCGCTGGGCGTCCTGCCGATCGGCGGCCAGGGCGCGAGCTTCGTCGCCGCGAGTGCCGCCTTCGTCGTCGACATCGTGGTCAGCGTCGTGGTCAGCCAGGTCACCGCGCCCAAGCCGGTGGCCCAGCTCGCCGGGCTGGTCTACTCCGAGACGCCGAAGGAGCAGCGGACCGACCCCGACGCGCACCGGCTGCCCTGGTACCAGTCACCGACCAAGCTGGCCGGCATCGCGCTGGTCATGGTCGTCGTCCTCAACGTGATCTTCCGCTGACGTCAGGAGCACGGTCATGAGCAGCAGCACCTCCGGCCCCACCGGGACCAAGCACGCGGCCGGCGCCTTCGACGTCCGCAACGTCATCGCGGCGCTGATCGGCTTCTACGGCGTCGTGCTGGTCCTCATGGGCCTGTTCGGCAACTCGCCGGCCGAGCAGGACAAGACCGGCGACGTGAACGCCAACCTGTGGGCCGGCCTCGCCATGCTCGTGTTCGCGGCCGCGTTCGCGCTGTGGTCGCGGCTGCGCCCGATCGTCGTCGAGGCCCCGCCGGACCGGCAGGACCCCGAGGACGACGGCAGCGGACGCACGGTCCCCGGGCACTGACCTCCGGGCCCGCCGTCCCCAGGGACGGCGGGCCCGGGCGCCGCTCAGCAGAGCAGCGCGGCGGCCACGGACTGCAGGCCGTTCAGGTTGGTGCACGTCTCCACGGAGGGCGGGACCCCGCCGGAGTCCTCGACGGCGGGGGCGGCCGGGGGCGTCGTCCCGGTGACGGGCTCGTCGCCGGTCAGCTGCACGAGCAGGACGATGCCGACGGTGACGACGGCCGCCGTGACGACGGCGATGACGGCGATGAGCATGCGGTGCGTGGCGGCCCACGCGCCGGCCGGGTGGTGGACGGGCACGGTCATCAGGAGCCCCTCTCCGGGTGCGGCCGTGCCGCCCCTGAGGCGCGGACCCGGGCTCGGCACACCCGGGGAGGACGACGCTGCGCCTCCGCCGTGGCGGGCGGAATACGTCAGAGTGCGTATCCCGTGGGCGCCGCCGGGCGGCCTAGCGTGACCGGCACGGCCGACGGGGGGTCCGACATGGCCACGGGGCACCTGCGCGCTGGGGACGCCGAGGAGCTGCTCGCCCTGCTCCGGGCGGCGCGGTCCCTCGACCCCGGGCCGGTGCTGCCCTGGGAGCTGCTCGAGGGGCTGCTGCGCCTGGTCCCCGCCGACCTCGACCTGACCGCCCGGCTGGTCGACCACCGGGACCTCCGGACCGTCGTCGTCCAGGGCGTGCTGGCCGACGGGACGCGCGGCGTCGAGCGCGCCGGCGAGGACGCGCTGACCGGCCCCTCCGGCCGGCTGCGCTCCCCGCTGGTCGGGCCGCAGTCCCAGCGCGTCCTCCGCCGCGTGCTGTCCGCCGCCGACCTCCACCCGGGCGACGGCACCGGTCCGCTGCACCCCGAGGTGACCACCGACGTGCCCGGCGAGCTCGTGGTGCCGCTGCGCGCGCCGCTCGGGCAGGCCCCCGTGCTGCTGTTCCTCCGCTCCGGCGGCACCCCGTTCGGCGAGCGGGACCGGCGGCTGCTGGAGCTGGCCCGGCCGCACCTGCTGGAGCTGTGGCTGGACGCCGAGCACCGCCGGGCGGACGTGCCGCGGCTGACCGCGCGCGAGTGGGAGGTGCTCGGCCTGGCCGGCGCGGGCCTGTACGCCGAGGAGATCGCCGCGGCGCTGCGCATCGCGGTCGGCACCGTGCGCAAGCACACCGAGCACATCCGGGAGAAGTGCGGCACGCACACCGTCGCCGAGGCGGCCGCGCGGTGCCTGCCGTACGGGCCGGGACCGGGTCAGCCGGTGGTGCGGTGGGGCGGCTGACCCGGTCCGCGCCGGCCCGGTCGCGGGCCGTCAGCAGAACGGCTTGGCGAGGGCGACCGTCATCGCGCCGGGCAGGACGCAGGCCTCCTCGGCCGGCGCCGGCGACGGCGCGACCGGGACCGCGTCGTCGGTGGCCAGCAGGACCGTCAGGGTGACGGCCGCGGCGACGGCGAGCGTGGCCACGATCGCGAACAGGACGAGCAGGGAGCGGTGGGCGGCGGCCCAGGCGGCGGCCGGGCCGTGTGTGGCGGTGGTCATCGGGAGGCCCCTCCGGGTGCGGCACGGGGCCGTCCCTGGGATGTGCCGACCCGGCGGTGGGTGACCGGGGACCACGACGTTCCGCCCGCGCCGAGCCGCGCGGAATACGCGACGGTGCGTATCCCGGCCGCCGGCGGCCCGCCGGCTCAGTCGTCGAGGACGGTGACCGGCACCCGCTGCACGAGGTTGTTGGCCATGCCCTGGCGGTTCCAGGGCTGCTCGACCGGCTGCGGGCCCTCGGCGTCGGTGGCGCGCACGACCAGCTCGTACCCGCCGGGCTCCGCGTCCCAGGCGCAGGTCCACGCCCGCCACGCGTGCGGGTGCGCCGGGTCGGCCGGCGCGAGGTCGGCCGGGGTCCAGGTGACCCCGCCGTCGGTGCTCACCTCGACGCCGGTCAGCGGGGCGCGGCCGGACCACGCCCGGCCGGTGAGCGTCACCGGGCCGGGCCGCACGAACCGCTCGCGGGTCATGAAGTCGGGGAAGCCGGGTGGGGCCACCAGCGCCCGCGGGGCGATCCGGGTGACCGGCACGCCGGCCTCGTGCGCCTCGGTCTTCAGCCGGTAGGCCGTCGCGTTCTGGAACCCGCGGAAGGGGTGCTCGAGCACCTCGACCCGGGTCAGCCACTTCACGTGCGCCATGCCGTACCAGCCGGGCACCAGCAGCCGCAGCGGCGCCCCGTGCTGCGGCGGCAGCGGAGCGCCGTTCACCGCCCACACCAGCAGCACGTCGGGCCGCAGCGCCTCGGCCAGCGGCAGGCCGCGGGCGTAGTCCTGCTCGACGCCGCGCTCGACCCCGTGGTCGGCGCCGGTGAAGGCGACGTCGACCGCGGCGGGGGCGACGCCGGCCTCCTCGAGCAGTGGCGCCAGCGGTGTGCCGGTCCACTCGGCGTTGCCGACGGCCTCGAGCAGCCACGGCTGGCTGACCGGGCGCGGTTCGAGCCGGGCCCGGCCGTTGCCGGCGCACTCGAGCAGCACCCGCGAGGTGACCGCCGGCCGCCGGCGCAGGTCGTCGAGGTCCAGCCGCAGCGGCCGCTCGACCGCGCCGGTGACCTCCAGCCGCCAGGTGGCGGGGTCGACGGCGGGGATGTCGTAGTGGGTGAGCACGTAGTGCAGGCCCGGCGGCGTGACGTCGTAGCGCAGCGCCTCGAGCGGCAGGCCGTGGTTGCGGGTGGCCAGCGCCAGCTCGTCCAGGCCGATGCCCTCGCCCGGCCCGGCGATCCGAGCCCGCCCGCGCTGCCGGGGCTCCGTGGCGGTCATGCGAGGAGTCTCCGCCCCGCGGGCGCCGGGGAGAACCCTCCTAGGAGGCGGCGCGGGCGATCGCCGCCGCCGTCTCCAGGACCGCGCCGACCACCTCGGGGCTCGGCCGGCGGCCCAGCCGCTCGACCGGGCCGGAGATCGACACCGCGCCGAGCACGGCGCCCGCCGGGTCGCGCACCGGTGCCGACAGCGAGGCGACGCCGGCCTCGCGCTCGGCCACGCTGTGCGCCCACCCGCGCCGGCGGACGTCGAGCAGCGTGCGGGCGGTGAAGCTCGCCTGCGGCAGCAGCGGCGTGACCTCCTCCGGCGGCGCGAAGGCCAGCAGCGCGTGCGCCGCCGACCCCGCCGTCATGGGCAGCCGCGCGCCCACCGGCACCGTGTCGCGCAGCCCGTGCGCCCGCTCGGCGACGGCGACGCACACCCGCGACCCGCCCTCGCGCACGTAGAACTGCGCGCTCTCGCCGCTGACGTCGCGCAGCGCCGCGAGGTGCCGGCCGGCGACCCGGGCGAGGTCGGCGCTGCCGTGGCTGAGCTCCGCCAGGGCGGGACCGGGCGCCCAGGTGCCCGCCGGCGTGCGCCGCAGCAGCCGGTGACCCTCGAGCGCGACGGCCAGCCGGTGGGCGGTCGCCCGCGGCAGGTCGGTGCGCGTCACGAGGTCGGCGAGCGACGCCGGCTCCTGCGCGACGGCGCGGAGGATGGCCACTGCTTTGTCCAGAACGGCGACGGGGTTAGGCTGTCCCACACAGCGATACTCCCATCCCACAGAATGAGACGCCACCGTGGGATGGCCCGATCGGGAGGGACCCCGTGCCGAAGACCCTGGCGGAGAAGGTCTACGACGCCCACGTCGTGCGCAGTGCCGCGGGCGAGCCGGACCTGCTCTACATCGACCTGCACCTCGTGCACGAGGTCACCAGCCCGCAGGCGTTCGACGGCCTCCGGGCCGCCGGCCGCCGCGTGCGGCACCCCGAGCTCACCATGGCCACCGAGGATCACAACGTCCCGACGCTCGACGTCCTCGCGCCGATCGCCGACCCGGTCAGCCGGGCGCAGGTCGAGGCGCTGCGGAGGAACGCCGCGGAGTTCGGCATCCGGCTGGCCCCGATGGGCGACCGCGACCAGGGCATCGTGCACGTCATCGGCCCGCAGCTCGGGCTGACCCAGCCGGGGATGACGATCGTCTGCGGCGACAGCCACACGTCCACGCACGGGGCGTTCGGCGCGCTGGCGTTCGGCATCGGCACCAGCGAGGTCGAGCACGTGCTGGCCACCCAGACGCTGCCGCAGTACCGCCCGAAGCAGATGGCCGTCACGGTGAACGGCGAGCTGCCCGAGGGCGTGTCGAGCAAGGACGTCATCCTCGCCGTCATCGCGCGCATCGGCACCAACGGCGCCGCGGGCCACGTCATCGAGTACCGCGGCAGCGCCATCGAGGCGCTGTCGATGGAGGCCCGGATGACGATCTGCAACATGTCGATCGAGGCCGGCGCCCGCGCCGGGATGATCGCCCCCGACGAGACGACGTTCGCCTACCTGCAGGGCCGCCCGCACGCCCCGCAGGGCGCCGACTGGGACGCCGCCGTCGCGCACTGGCGGACGCTGCACACCGACGAGGGCGCGGTCTTCGACACCGAGGTCGTCCTCGACGCCGCGGAGCTCTCGCCGTTCGTCACCTGGGGCACCAACCCCGGCCAGGGCCTGCCGCTGACCGGGCGGGTGCCCGACCCGGCCGACTTCGCCGACGACAACGAGCGCCGCGCCGCCGAGCAGGCGCTGGCCTACATGGGCCTCACCCCCGGCACGCCGCTGCGCGAGATCGAGGTGGACACGGTCTTCCTCGGCTCCTGCACCAACGGCCGGATCGAGGACCTGCGCACCGCCGCCGAGCTGCTGCGCGGGAAGCGGATCGACGCCAACACCCGGATGCTCGTCGTCCCCGGGTCGATCGGGGTCAAGCAGCAGGCCGAGGCCGAGGGCCTGGACCGGGTGTTCACCGAGGCCGGCGCCGAGTGGCGCGGCGCCGGGTGCTCGATGTGCCTGGGCATGAACCCCGACCAGCTCAAGCCGGGGGAGCGGTCGGCGTCGACCAGCAACCGCAACTTCCAGGGCCGGCAGGGCAAGGGCGGGCGCACGCACCTCGTGTCGCCGTCCGTGGCCGCCGCCACCGCGCTCACCGGCCGGCTGACCGCTCCCGCCGACCTGGCCGACGTCCCCGCGACGGTGTGACCACCCGCCCCGCCACCCCAGCAGGAGTCTGAGATGCAGCCGTTCACCACGCACACCGGCACCGCGGCCCCGCTGCGGCGCAGCGCCGTCGACACCGACCAGATCATCCCGGCCGAGTACCTGAAGCGGATCACCCGCACCGGGTTCGAGGACGGCCTGTTCGTCGCCTGGCGCACCAACGAGCCGGACTTCGTGCTCAACCAGCCGCACCACGCCGACGCCTCGATCCTGGTCGCCGGCCCCGACTTCGGCACCGGATCGTCGCGCGAGCACGCCTGCTGGGCGCTGCTCGACGGTGGCTTCCGCGTCGTGATCAGCTCGCGGTTCGCCGACATCTTCCGGAACAACTCGACCAAGTCCGGCCTGCTCACCGTCGTCCTGCCGCAGGCCGACGTCGAGGCGCTGTGGCAGGCGGTCGAGGCGGACCCGGCGCTGCCGGTGACGGTCGACCTGCAGGCGAAGACGGTCACCTACGGCGACACGACGGTGCCGTTCGAGGTCGACGACTACATCCGCTGGCGGCTGCTGGAGGGGCTCGACGACGTCGGTCTCACCGAGCGGCACCTGGCCGACATCGAGGCCTACGAGGCGCAGCGCCCGTCCTGGCTGCCGAGGGCGCTCCCCGCCAGGTGACGTGAGGGAACGGCCACCCTCCAGGGGCCCGCGCCGAGCTCGCGGGGCGTGGGGGGAGGGGTGGTCCTTCGTCGGCCCCGGCGCCCCTACTCGGGGGCGTCGGGGTCCGGGCCGAGGTCGCGGTAGTAGTCGGCCAGCAGCGCTCCGGGCCGGCCGCCCAGCGCCCACACGCTGCCCTTGGCCGCCGGCGGGTGCAGCCGCCCGGCGACGCCCTCCCAGCGGACGCCGAGGCTCATCAGCACCGACGGGATGGCCCCGCCCTGGCTGCACACCACCGTGACCCCGGCGCCCTCCCGCGGCTCCAGCAGCCGCTCGACGACGGCCAGGCCGGCCTGCGGGTCGGCGGTGAACTCCTCCTCGCCGAGCTCCGGCAGGTCGCGCACGGGCAGGCCGGTCCGCTCGGCCAGCGGCTCCAGGGTCTGCCGGCAGCGCACGCGGGCGGCGCTGAGCAGCTCGACCGGCCTGAACGCCGGCAGGACGTCGGCCAGCTGCCGCGCCTGCCGCCACCCCTTGGACTCCAGCGGCCGCTCGTCGTCGGGGCCGTCCCAGTCGCTGCGGCTGCCGGCCTTGGCGTGGCGCACCAGCAGCAGCGACGGCCCCCGCGGGACGTCGTCGCGGGCGAGGTCGGCCAGCACCCGCCGGTCGTGCTCGTGGGTGACCAGCGCGGCGGCGTCGTCCAGCGGCAGCCAGCGCAGCTCGTCGACCTCGTCGTTGGGCTCGAACGGCTGCTCGGTGCCGACCGCCCGCATGAGCCAGTAGTCCACGTGCTTGGGCCCGGCGGCGACCTCGTAGCGGGTGCGCAGGCTGCGGCGGCCGAGCGCCACCTGCAGTCCGGTCTCCTCGACGACCTCCCGCACCGCGGCGGAGAGGGCGTTCTCCCCGGCGTCGAGCTTGCCCTTGGGCAGCGACCAGTCGTCGTACCGCGGCCGGTGCACGAGGACGGTCTCGACCCCGCTGTCGGCGGCCGGCCGCCACACCACCCCGCCCGCGGCCGCGACGACCGCCGTCCGCTCAGCCGGCATGCTCGATCACCCGGTGCATGAGGGCGGCCTGGTAGTCCCGGGTCCCGGTGCGGGTCCACTGGCCCTCGGAGCCGAGCTCCCAGCAGCGCACACCGGGGGCCATGGCGGCGTCGAACACCGCCTGCAGCTCCCGCTGGGCGGTGTCGTCGCACACGCGCAGCAGCACCTCGACCCGGCGGTCGAGGTTGCGGTGCATGAGGTCGGCGCTGCCGAGCCACCACTCCGGCTCGCCCGCGTTGTCGAACGCCATGACCCGCGAGTGCTCGAGGAAGCGGCCGACGATCGAGCGCACCCGGATCGTCTCGCTCAGCCCGGGCACACCCGGGCGCAGCGCGCAGATGCCGCGGATGAACAGCTCGACCGGGACCCCGGCGCGGGAGGCCTCGTAGAGGGCGTCGATGACCCGCTCGTCGACCAGCGAGTTCACCTTGAACCGGATGCCCGCCGAACGGCCCTCGGAGGCGTGCCGCGCCTCCCGGCGGATCTTCTCCACCAGTCCGGCGCGGACCCCGTGCGGCGCCACCATCAGCTGCCGGTAGGTGGTCTGCCGCGAGTAGCCGGTGAGCACGTTGAACAGGTCGGTGAGGTCGGCGCCCACCCGCGGGTCGGCGGTGAGGATGCCGAGGTCCTCGTACTGCCGCGCCGTCTTCGGGTTGTAGTTGCCGGTGCCGATGTGCACGTAGCGGCGGATGACGCCGTTCTCGCGGCGCACCACCAGCGCCGTCTTGCAGTGCGTCTTCAGGCCCACCAGGCCGTAGACGACGTGGCAGCCGGCCCGTTCCAGCGACCGGGCCCAGGTGATGTTGGCCTCCTCGTCGAAGCGCGCCTTGATCTCGACGAGGACGACCACCTGCTTGCCGAGCTCCGCGGCGGTGATCAGCGCGTTGACGATCGGGGAGTCCCCGGAGGTCCGGTACAGCGTCTGCTTGATCGCCAGCACGTGCGGGTCCTCGGCGGCCTGCTCGATGAAGCGCTGCACGCTCGTGGCGAACGAGTGGTACGGGTGGTGGACCAGCACGTCGCCCTCGCGCAGCGTTGCGAACACGCTCTTGGGCGTCTCGCCCTCGGACAGCCGCGGGTGGGTGGCCGGAACGAACGGCTCGTCCTTGAGCTCGGGGCGGTCGATGTCGTACAGCGCCCACAGCGAGGCCAGGTCCAGCAGCCCGGGCACGGTGACGACGTCCTGCGGGCTGACCTCGAGCTCGGAGACGAGGACGTCGAGGATCTGCGGGTCCATCGTCTCGGTGACCTCGAGCCGGACCGCGGGGCCGAACCGGCGGCGGGCGAGCTCCCGCTCGAGGGCCTGCAGCAGGTCCTCGTCGCGGTCCTCCTCCACCTCGAGGTCGGCGTTGCGGGTGACCCGGAACAGGTGGTGGTCGATCACGTCGAGGCCCGGGAACAGCAGCGACAGGTGCGCGGCGATGAGGTCCTCGAGGGGCAGGAACGTCGCCTGGGAGTCGACCGGCCCCACCGGCACGAACCGCGGCACGTTGTTGGGCACCTTGAGCCGGGCGAACCGCGGCGCGCCGGTCTCCGGGTCGCGCACCACGACGGCGAGGTTGAGCGACAGGCCGCTGATGTAGGGGAACGGGTGCGCCGGGTCGACGGCCAGCGGGGTGAGCACCGGGAACACCTGGTCGCGGAAGTACTCGCGCAGCCGCCGCGTCTCGGTCTCGGCGAGGTCGTCCCAGTGCACGATCCGGATGCCCTCGGCCTCCAGCCGCGGCGTGACGTCCCGCTCGAAGCACTCGGCGTGCCGGTGCACCAGCTCCTGGGTGCGCTCGGTGACCCGGGCCAGCTGCTCGCGGATGGTCAGCCCGTCGGGCGAGCGCACGGTCAGCCCGGTGCTCAGCCGCCGCTTCAGCCCGGCGATGCGCACCATGTAGAACTCGTCGAGGTTGCCCGCGAAGATCGCCAGGAACTTGACCCGCTCGAGCAGCGGCATGGACGCGTCCTCCGCCAGCTCGAGCACCCGCGCGTTGAAGTCCAGCCAGGACAGCTCCCGGTTGAGGAAGCGGTCCGCGGGCAGCGGGGGCTGATCCGCGGGGGCGGGCGTCTCGGGACCGGTGATCGGCGACGTCGTCTCGGCTGCCACGGCGCTCATCGTGCCCCACGCACGGGGACGGCCGCCGCCCGTGCGCGGTCCCCGTCAGGCGGCCGGGCGCGGGAGCCGCGGCAGCAGCGCCGCCGTCGCCGTCCCGACGCCGAGGCCCGCGGCCGCGGCCAGGTCGGCGGGCGTGTCGACGTCGCGGCGCAGGCCCGGCCAGTCGCCGTCCAGCGGCACCGCACCGGCGGCGGCGTGCGCGGCGGCGGAGTCCCGGCCGAACCGCGGGTCCAGGGGCACACCGGCCGCCGTGAGCAGGGTGGTGCCGGTGCCCGCGGCGTCGGCGACGAAGCAGCGCGGCGCCGCCTCGGCCGCGGCCAGGGCGGCGGCCAGCTCCGCCGGCCGCAGCGCCGGCAGGTCCGACGACAGGGCGGCGACGGCGTGCCCGCCGCTGGCCCGGGCCCCGTGGGCGAGCGCCGGGTTGAGCCCGCGGTCGGGCTCGTCGGGCACCGTGCGCGCGCCGAGCGCCCGGACGGTGGCGGCCGCGCGGTCCTCGTCGGTCACCACGACGACGTCGGCCACCGCGGGGCAGGCGCGGGCCGCGGCGACCGTGTCGGCCAGCAGCGCCAGCACGAGGTCCGCGTGCAGCCCGGGACCGCCGCCGGTCAGCGGCACCAGGCGGGTCTTGGCCGCGGACAGCCGCTTCGCCGGGACGACCAGGGACCACCGCACGGGCACCATGTGAGCACACCGCCACGGCCCGCCGCGGACGCCGGAGGACCCCGGTGCGCACCCGGACCGGCCGGAGGGTCGATCATGTGCCGGTCGTCACGACCGAGCGGAGGGGTGCCGGTGACCGAGGAGCAGTCCTCCCGGACCACTGCGGTACAGCGGCGCGCGCTGCACGAGCGCGGCCGGCTGCCGTGGTCGCTGAAGCTGGCGGTCCTGCTGATCTACCCGCTCACCTCGCTGCTGTTCCGGCTGCGCTACCGGGACGGCGACCGGCTGCCGCGCACCGGCCCGGTGCTGCTGGTGGCCAACCACGTGTCGGTGCTGGACCCGCTGGCCTGCGCGCGGCTGGTCTACGACAACGGGCGCGTACCGCACTTCCTGGCCAAGCAGGCGGTGTTCAAGGGCGTGGTCGGGAAGATCCTCCGGCACGCCGGGCAGATCCCCGTGGCGCGCGGCTCCGCCGACGCCCTCGGCTCCCTGGCCGCCGCGGCGGCCGACCTGGAGGCGGGCAACGTCGTCGTGATCTACCCCGAGGGCTCGGTGACCCGCGACCCCGACTGGTGGCCGATGCAGGCGCGCACCGGCGTCGCGCGCCTGGCGCTGACCACCGACGCGGTGGTGCTGCCGGTGGCCCAGTGGGGCCCGCACCGGGTGCACGACTACCACACGAAGGAGCTGCACCTGCGCCTCCGGGCGCCCGCCGACTACGCCGTCGGGGAGCCGGTCGACCTGTCCGCGCTGCGGGCGGAGGTCCGCGCCGGCCGCCCGCTGACCCCGGACCTGCTCCGGGAGACCACCGACCTCATCATGGGCCGGGTGCGCGACCTGCTGTCCGGTCTCCGGGGTGAGCCGGCCCCCGCCTCGTTCGCCCCCCGGCCGGGGCGGTCGCTGCCCGGCGACCTCCCGGGGAGCGCTGCGTGAGCGAGCTGGACCGCCTCGGGCGGGGCACCCGCGCCGCCGTCCTGGGCGCCGGTTCCTGGGGCACCACCTTCGCCAAGGTGCTCGCCGACGCCGGCTGCACGGTGTCCCTGCACGCCCGCCGGCCGGAGCTGGCCCGGGCGATCGCCGAGACGGGGGAGAACGCCGAGTACCTGCCCGGGGTGCCGCTGCCCCGCGCGCTGACGGCGACCCCCGACGCCGCCGAGGCCCTCGACGGCGCCGACGTCGTGGTGCTCGCCGTCCCCTCGCAGTCGCTGCGCGCCAACCTGCTCGAGTGGACGCCGCTGCTCCCTGCGGACGCGACGCTGCTGTCGCTGATGAAGGGCGTCGAGCTCGGCACGACCAAGCGGATGAGCGAGGTCATCTGCGAGGTCACCGGCGCCGGCCCGGACCGGGTGGCGGCGCTGTCGGGGCCGAACCTGGCGCGGGAGATCGCCGAGGAGCAGCCGGCCGCCACCGTCATCGCCTGCACCGACGCCGACCGCGCCGCGGCGCTGCAGGCCGCCTGCCACACCGTCTACTTCCGGCCGTACACCAACTCCGACCTCGTCGGCTGCGAGCTCGGGGGCGCGGTGAAGAACGTCATCGCGCTGGCGTGCGGCATCGCCGAGGGGATGGGCTTCGGCGACAACACCCGGGCCTCCCTGATCACCCGCGGCCTGGCCGAGACCACCCGCCTGGGCGTGGCCCTGGGCGCGGAGCCCTCGACCTTCGCCGGGCTGGCGGGGCTGGGCGACCTCGTGGCCACCTGCAGCTCGCCGCTGTCGCGCAACCGCACGTTCGGGGAGAAGCTGGGGCGGGGCCTGTCGCTGGAGGAGGTGCAGGCCACCACCCGGCAGACCGCCGAGGGGGTCAAGAGCTGCCGCCCGGTGCTGGACCTGGCCCGCGCGCACGGCGTGGACGTGCCGGTGACCGAGGCGGTCGTGCGGGTCTGCCACGAGGGCGTGCCGGCCGCGCAGATGGTGAAGGAGATCATGAGTCGGGAAGCGAAGCCGGAGTGACGACGCACCCCCGGGCCGAGCCGGAGTGACGACGCTCCCTGCCGGGTGGGGCGACGGCACCCGCTCGGTCCGGGCGGGCGACGCCCCGCCGGTTCCGGGCACCCCGCTGCGCCCCTCGCCGGTGTTCGCCGCCCCCTTCCACCTCGGCGACCGCCCACCGCGCGCCGACGGCGCCGACGCCTACGCCCGCACCGAGCACCCCACGTTCCGCGCCTTCGAGGACGCCGTCGGCGAGCTCGACGGCGGCCGGTGCCTCGCGTTCTCCACCGGCATGGCCGCGGTCACCGCCGCGGTGACCGCGCTGGTGTCGGCCGGCGACCGCCTCGTGCTGCCCGCCGACGGCTACTACGCGACCCGGCTGCTCGCCCGCGACGAGCTCGAGCGGCTCGGCGTCCGGGTGGAGTACGTGCCCACCACCGGGATCGGCGACGTCGCCGCCCGCGGGGACCTCGACGGCGCCCGGATGGTCCTCCTCGAGACGCCGAGCAACCCGCACCTCGACGTCTGCGACGTCGCCGCGGTGGCCCGCGCGACGCGGGCGGCCGGCGCGCTGCTCGCCGTCGACAACACCACCGCCACCCCGCTCGGCCAGCGGCCGCTGGCGCTCGGCGCCGACCTCACCGTGGGCGCCGACACCAAGGCGCTCACCGGGCACAGCGACCTGCTGCTCGGTCACGTGAGCACCACCTCCGGCGAGGTGTTCGACCGGCTCAAGGGCTGGCGTGACCACACCGGCAGCACGCCCGGCGCGTTCGACGCGTGGCTCGGGCACCGGTCGATGAGCACGCTGGACCTGCGGCTGGCCCGCCAGGCGGAGACCGCCGCGGCGGTGGCCGAGGTCCTCGCCGGCCACCCGGCGGTGACCGGCGTCCGGTGGCCCTGGCTGGCCTCGGACCCCTCGCACGAGCTCGCCACCCGGCAGATGCTGCGGCCGGTCGGCGTCGTCTCGGCCGAGCTCGCCGACGAGGCCGCGGTGTCGCGCTTCCTCGCCGCGAGCCGGCTGTGGACGGCGGCGACCAGCTTCGGGGGCGTGCACAGCACCGTCGACCGGCGGGCGCAGTGGGGCGGGGACGCGGTCCCGGCGGGCTTCCTGCGCTTCTCCTGCGGCATCGAGGACACCGATGACGTCGTCGCCGACCTCACCACCGCGCTCGACGCCGTCTGACGGGATGAGCCGCACCACCCTCGACCGCGTCCTCGCCGCCGGCCCCGTGCTGCACGCCGGCCGGGACGGCGACTACCGGGCGCTCGCCTGGGCGGCCGGGGAGCCGCACCGGGTGCGCCGCGAGCTGGTGGGGCCGTCGTGGGAGCCGCCGCGCCGGGGCGTGCGGGCGGTCGCCTGCCTCGCCCACGTCACCGACCTGCAGCTGGCCGACGTCTGCTCGCCGGCCCGCTTCGAGTTCTTCCACCGCTTCGAGGCCGACCCGCGGATGCGCGCCCTCGTGCCCATGCACCGGCCGCAGGAGGCGCTGACCGCGCACGCCGTCGACGCGCTGGTGCGCACCCTCAACGGCCTGGCCGGCGCGCCGCGGACCGGGCAGCCGCTGCAGGTGGTGGTCACCACCGGCGACGCCATCGACAACGCGCAGTGGAACGAGCTGGAGCTGTACCTGGCCGTCCTCCGCGGGGGAGTGGTCTCACCCGGCGCCGGGCTGACCGCCTACGACGGCGTGCAGGCCTCCGGGTGGCCGCACGACCTGTTCTGGCGGCCCGACGACGACGGCGGCGTCCACCACGAGCGGTTCGGCTTCCCCGCCCGCCCCGGGCTGCTGGAGGCGGCGTTCGCCGCCTTCGCCGCCGAGGGGCTGCGGCTGCCGTGGCTGGGCTGCCACGGCAACCACGAGGCGCTCATCCAGGGCGTCGGCGTCCCCACGCCCGCGCTGGCCGCCGTCCTCGGCGCCGGGCGCAAGCCGGTCGACGTCGACCCCGCCCTGCCGCTGGACGACGCGCTGCACCTGTTCACGCACCGCTCCGAGGTCTTCACCACCGCCACCTCCCGCCCGGTGACGCCGGTGGCCGACCGCCGCTTCATCGACCGCCGGTCCTTCGTCGCCGCGCACCTCTCCGACGGCGGGACGCCGACCGGCCACGGGTTCACCGAGGAGAACCTGCGCGACGGCACCGCCTACTACGCCTGGGACGGGCTGCCCGGCGTGCGCGTCGTCTGCCTGGACACCACCCGGGTCACCGGCGGCGCCGCGGGCTCGGTGGACGCGGCGCAGGCGCGGTGGCTGGAGGAGCGGCTGCGCGAGGTGTCGTCGTCGGCGCCCGGTCCCGACGGCGGGCGGGTGGCCACCGGCAACGCCGACCGGCTGGTGGTCCTGCTCTCGCACCACGGGTCGGGCACGCTCACCCGCGCCGACGCCCTCGGCGGGCAGCCGGCCACGGGCGACACCGCGCTGGGCGCGCCCGAGCTGCTCGCGCTGCTGCACCGGTACCCGAACGTCGTGCTGTGGCTCAACGGGCACACGCACGTCAGCGAGGTGCGGCCGTGGGCGCACCCGCACGAGCCGGGGCGCGGGCTGTGGGAGGTGACCACGTGCGCCGTCGTCGACTGGCCCGGGCAGGCCCGGCTGGTCGAGCTGCTCGACAACGGCGACGGCACCCTCTCGCTGGTCTGCACGATGGTCGACCACGACAGCCCCGCCCGGCCGCCGGCCGCCGACGACCCGGCCGCCGGGGACCCCGCCGCGCTGGCGGCGCTGCACCGCGAGCTGGCCGCCAACGTGCCGTACGCGGGCCTGGGCTCGCCGCTGGCCGGCACGCCCGCCGACCGCAACGTCGAGCTGGTCCTCCGAGCCCCCTTCTAGGAGGACCCCCACGCCCCGCTCCGCTCGGCGCGGGCCCCCGCAGGAGGGCCGTTCCGGCACGTCACCGGGCGGTGCGGGCGTCCCGGCGGCGGCGGTGGGCGGCGCGGGCGGTGAGCCAGCCGCTGAAGGCCAGGTAGTACACGACGTAGACGAACGACAGCGCGACGACGAACGGGTTCGGGTCGGGCAGCTGGGCCACCAGCACGGCGTAGGACACGAACCAGACGGCGGTCAGCGCCATGCTCACCTGCCAGAACGCCTCGGTCCGCGACGGGTAGAGGTAGCGCACCGGCACGAACACCAGCACCGAGCAGACGACGAGCACCACGGCCACGGCCACCTGCGACAGGTCCAGCACGACCGCGTAGAACGCGACGACGTTCCAGTAGCTGGGGAAGCCCAGGAACGTGTGGTCGTCGGTCTTCGCGTCGACCCGGCAGAACTGGTAGCTCGACGCCAGCAGCGGCAGCGCGGCCAGCACCCAGCCGGCCGGCCCGTGCGGCAGCGCGCCGGTGGTCCACAGCAGGACGACGGGGGCGAAGACGTAGGTCAGGTAGTCAACGATGTTGTCCAGCAGCGCGCCGTCAAACCAGGGGATCGTCTCCTTGACCCGCGCGCGGCGGGCCAGCATCCCGTCGGTGCCGTCGACCACCAGCGCGGCCAGCCCGATCCACAGCGCGGCCTCGACCTCGCCCTCGATCGCGGCCAGCACGAACAGCAGCGCCAGCACCGAGCCCAGCGCCGTGTAGGCGTGCACCGCCGCGCCGGCCAGCCGCAGCGGGAGCGGGTGCCTGCGCGCAACGCCGTCCCCCTGGTGCGCCGTCGTCGCCGGAGGTCGGGGGTCCACCGGAGGGGCCGCGTTCTCCCGCATCGCCGACGAGGTTCCCACACCACGCGGACGCCGGCCCCGCGGGAGCCGGAGGACGCGCGGGGACCGTCGACTAGGGTCGGCCGCGATGAGCGGAACGGGCAAGGTGCGCGTCGCGGTCGTGTTCGGGGGGCGCAGCGCCGAGCACGCCATCTCCTGCGTCAGCGCCGGCAGCGTGATGGCGGCGCTGGACCGGGAGCGCTACGAGGTGGTCCCCGTCGGCATCGCCCGGGACGGCCGCTGGGTGCTCCCCGACGAGGGCCAGCAGCTGGCCATCGACGGCGGCCGGCTGCCCGAGGTCACCGGCGGGACGGCGGTGTCGCTGGTCGGCGACCCCGCCGGGCGCGGGCTGGCCGTGCTGGAGCCGGCCGCCGCGATCGGCCCGGCGCTCACCGAGGTCGACGTCGTCTTCCCGGTGCTGCACGGCGCCTACGGCGAGGACGGCACCATCCAGGGGCTGCTGGAGATGAGCGGGCTGCCCTACGTGGGGTCGGGCGTGTTCGCCAGCGCCGCGTCGATGGACAAGGAGTTCACCAAGAAGCTCCTGGCCGCCGCCGGGCTGCCGCAGGGCGACCACGTGGTGCTCCGCGACGCCGAGGGTGCCCTGTCGGCCGACCCCGGCCTGCTCACGGCCGCCGACCGCGAGCGGCTGGGCCTGCCGGTGTTCGTCAAGCCCTCGCGTGCCGGGTCCAGCATCGGCATCACCCGGGTCACCGACTGGGCGCAGCTCCCCGAGGCGGTGGCCACCGCGGCCGCCGTCGACCCGAAGGTCGTCGTCGAGGCCGCCGTGCCCGGCCGGGAGATCGAGTGCGGCGTGCTCGCCGGCCGCGCCGGCGGGCCGCCGGAGGCCAGCCTGCCGGCCGAGATCCGGCTCAAGCCGGGCACCGACTGGTACGACTTCGACGCCAAGTACCTCGAGGACGCCGTCGAGTTCGACGTCCCGGCCGACCTCACGCCCGAGCAGACGCGGAAGGTGCAGGAGGCCTCCCGCCGCGCCTACCTCGCCCTGGACTGCGAGGGCCTGGCGCGGGTGGACTTCTTCCTCGGCACCGGCCCCGACGGCCGTGAGCGGCTGGTGGTCAACGAGGTCAACACCATGCCGGGCTTCACGCCCATCTCGATGTTCCCGCGGATGTGGGCGGCCAGCGGGGTGTCCTACCCCGAGCTGGTGGACCGGCTGGTCGCCTCCGCACTGACCCGTGCGGGCCGGCCGGGGGACCAGCGGACACCCCGGTGACCCCGGGCCGGCTCGCGGCCGTCCTCGCCGGGCTGGTGTCGCTCGTGCCGGCCATCGGCTGCACGCCGACCAGCGCCACCCCCGCGCCCGCCCCGGCCACGCCGGAGAGCGTCGAGGAGCTCGGGGAGCTGCTGCTCGACGAGGTGCCCTCCGGCCTCCCGCGGATCGCCGACGCCGACCTGCAGCCCCCCGCCGGCGCCAAGACCGTCGACGACGTGGCCACCTACTCCGACGACCCCGCCCGCGAGCGCGCGGTGCTGCGCGAGTACGGCTACCGGCACGGCTGGGAGCGCTTCTGGGGCGCCACGACCGGCCCGCTCACCAGCGTCTTCCTCGACCAGTTCGCCGACCCCGCCGGCGCCGCCGCCTACGCGCGCGACCTCGCCGGCAACGACGCCGAGCTCTACGAGGGCGTGCTGCAGCACGACCCGTCGTCGCTGCCCGAGGGCTGCAGCCTGCTCACCGTGGCCGAGGTCGACCCCGCGACCGGGCTGTCGGGCCCGGCGGCGTTCGCCTGGTGCGCGCACGGGGTGTTCAGCGTCGGGGTGACCGCCGTGGCGGCCACGGAGCAGGCCGCGGGCGGCGAGGTGCACGACGCCGTCCGGGCCCAGCTGGAGCGGCTCCCGGCCGCCTGAGCGGCCTCAGCGCGGCGGCAGCGTGTCGGCGATGACGCCGCTGAGCACGGTGACCGGGGCGCTGTCGACGTCGGGCGGCAGGGTCACCTGCACGTAGGCGGCGCGGTCGACCGCGGTCCAGGTCGTGGCCTCCTCGGTCTGCTCGACGAACCAGGTGACCTGGTCGATCTGCAGCAGCCCCTCGCCGGGGACCAGGCCCGCGGGCTGCGGCACGCCGCACACCAGCACGATCGGCGGGTCGCCCCAGGCGGCGGCGTAGGGGGTGTCGGAGTCGACCAGCCGCTGCGGCTCCCCGGTCAGGTCGAGGGGGAGGCCGGACATCAGCGCTGGGCAGTGCGCGTCGGCCTCCGGCGTCGGCGGCGGGACCTCGACCGGCAGCACCGGGAGGTCCTCGGCGCGCTGCTGCGTCGGGGCGCCGCTGACGTCGGCGACCGGCTCGTCGCCCTCGTCGTCGCCGCCGACCACCCGGACCAGGACCAGCAGCGCCACGAGCACCGGCACGACGACGGCGGTCGCGATCAGCGCCAGCCGGCGCAGCGGGTCGCGCGCGGGCGCCGGCGCCGGGTCCGGGGCGGGGGTGTCCTCGCTCAGCGGCTCAGATGTTGACGACGGGGCAGGTCAGCGTGCGCGTGATGCCGTCGACCGACTGGACGCGGGCGACCACCAGGCGACCCAGCTCGTCGACGGTCTCGGCCTCGGCGCGGACGATGACGTCGTAGGGGCCGGTGACGTCCTCGGCCTTGGTCACGCCGGCGATCTCGCTGATCGTGGACGCCACCTGGGCGGCCTTGCCGACCTCGGTCTGGATCAGGATGTAGGCGTGGACCACGGGACGACCTTCCTCGGACGGCTCTGCGGGTGGCTGCCTGCCACCGGCAGACGGACCGGAGCGCAACGTACCCCAGCGACCCGGGGTGGCCTGTGACACGGCCCCGTCCGCTGGTGCCGCGCGAGGACCCCGCCGACAGCGTGCGGGTCGTGGGGGAGTTCGGCGTCATCGCCCGGGTGGTCGCCCGCGCCGGCGCAGCGCGGGTCGCGCAGGTCGGCCCCGGTGACGACGCCGCGGTGCTGCGGGTGCCCGACGGCCGGGTGGTCGCCACCACCGACGTGCTCGTCGAGGGCCGCCACTTCCGCCGGGACTGGTCCTCGGCCGAGGACGTCGGGCACAAGGCCGCCGCCGCGAACCTCGCCGACGTCGCCGCGATGGGCGGGGTCGCCACCGCGCTGCTGGTCGGGCTGGCCTGCCCCGCGGACACGCCCACCTCGTGGCTGGAGGGCGTGGCCGCCGGGATGGCCGCCGAGTGCGCGCCGCTGGGCGCCGCCGTCGTCGGCGGGGACACCGTGGCCTCCGCCCCCGACAGCGCCGCCGTCGTCCTGTCGGTCACCGCGCTGGGCGACCTCGGCGGCCGGGCGCCGGTGCTGCGCTCGGGGGCGCGGCCCGGGGACGTGCTCGCCGTCGCCGGGCGGCTGGGCTGGTCGGCGTGCGGGCTGGCCGTGCTGCGCCGCGGCTTCAGCAGCCCCCTGGCCGCCGTGACCGCGCACCGCCGCCCCACCCCGCCCTACCTCGCCGGGCCGGCCGCGGCCGACGCCGGGGCGACCGCCATGTGCGACGTCAGCGACGGCCTGCTCGCCGACGCCGGGCACCTGGCCGCCGACAGCGGCGTCGTCCTGGACGTCGACCGGGCCGCGCTGGTGCGTGCGACCCTGGAGCCGCCCGGTCCGCTGCAGCAGGTGGCGGCGGCCCTCGGCGCCGACCCGCTGGCCTGGGTGCTCACCGGCGGGGAGGACCACGCCCTGCTGGCGACCTTCCCGCCGTCCGCGGCGCTGCCGGAGGGGTGGGTGCCGATCGGGCGGGTCGAGGAGGGGGAACCGGGCGTGTCCGTCAGCGGGGAGCCCGCGGCCGCGGTCGCGGGAGCGGTCGGTGCGGAGGGGACCGGGCATGTCCACTTCGGCTGAGGTGCGGCTGCGCGACGGGTCGGTCGCGCGGCTGCGCGCGGTGCCCTACGACGACCCGCTGGCCCGCGACCTCGTCGGCCGGGTGCAGCAGGAGTACGTGGAGCGCTACGGCGGCCCGGACGGCGCCGTCGTCGACCCCGCCGAGTTCGTCCCGCCGGCCGGGCTGTTCCTCGTCGCCGAGGTCGACGGCGAGCCGGCCGGCTGCGGCGCCTGGCGCCGGCACACCGGAGGCGACGACCCCACCGTCGCGGAGGTCAAGCGCGTGTACGTCGTGCCGCGCTTCCGCCGGCGCGGCCTGGCCCAGGTGCTCGTCACCGCGCTCGAGGGCTCCGCTCGCGAGTCGGGCCACCGCTCGGTCGTGCTCAACTCCGGCGACCGGCAGCCCGAGGCGCTCGCGCTGTACTCGGCGATGGGGTACACGCCCGTCCCGGGGTACGGCATCTACGCCGGTGAGGCCGGGGCGGTGTTCCTCGGCCGGCGGATCGACGAGGAGGAGCGCCCGTGGGCGTCGTGACGATCTCCGCGTCCTACGGCGCGGGCGGCCCCGAGGTCGGTCCCGCCGTCGCCGAGCGGCTCGGCCTGGCCTTCCACGACCGGGCGATCCCGGCGCAGGTGGCCGGCCGGCTCGGCGTCTCCCAGGACGACGCCGAGGCCAACGACGAGCGCGTCGTGCGCGGCCTGTGGCGGCTGGTGGCCTCGCTGGGGGCCATGCCCGACCCGGTCGGCGGCGTCATGCCGTCGACCACGCAGCCCGACGAGCGGGCCTACCGCGAGCACACCGAGCGGGTGCTGCGCGAGATCGCCGACGGCGCCGGCGGGGTGGTGCTCGGCCGCGGCGGGGCGCTGGTGCTGCGCGACCGGCCCGACGCCCTCCACGTGCGGCTCGACGGCCCGCCGGAGGCCCGCCTCCGGGCGGCGGTGGCGCGCTACGGCCGCCCCGAGGAGGAGCTCCGGCGGGAGCTCCAGGCCAACGACACCACCCGCGAGGCCTACGTCCGGCACTTCTACCGGTGCGACCCCGCGGCGGCCCGGCACTACCACCTCGTCGTCGACGGGACGGCCCTGCCGCTGGGGACGGTGGTGGACCTGGTGGTCACCGCGGCGCGCGCCCGCGGGATCGGCGCCCGCTGACCCTCGCGCACGCGAAGGACCCCGGAGGTCGGCGACCTCCGGGGTCCTTCGCGAGCGGCGGCCTCCGGTCAGGAGGCCCGGCGATCAGGCGCGGACGACCTTGCCCGCGCGGATGCACGAGGTGCAGGCGTTGATCCGCTTGCGGTTGCCGGGGGCGACGAGCGCCCGCACCGACTGGATGTTCGGGTTCCAACGGCGCGGCGTGCGGCGGTGCGAGTGCGACACCGACATACCGAAACCGGGCCCCTTGCCACAGACATCGCACACGGCAGCCACGGTGGATCACTCCCAGAGAATCGATTTTCAGACGGCGGCGCACAGGAGGCGACCGCGAGACCGTCGTCCAGCATAACCGCTCCTCCGCGGAACCGTCGCCGAGGTCGGGGGAGGACGGGGAGCGGCTCCGCCACGGGACCGGGTCCGTCCGTTCCCGCGGGTACCCTCCGGCCGTGCTGCAGGCGCTGGACGACGCCGCGGTCGGTCGCTGGTGCCGGGCCGCGGTCGCCGCGCTGTCCGCGGGACGGCGCAGCCTCGACGACCTCAACGTCTTCCCCGTGCCCGACGGCGACACCGGCACCAACCTGCTCCTCACCGCGCAGGCGGCGGTCGCCGAGCTCGACGCCGCCGGGGGGCGCGAGCCGGCCTGGACCGCGCTCACCCGCGGCGCGGTCCTCGGCGCCCGCGGCAACAGCGGCACGATCCTCGCCCAGCTGGTGCGCGGCCTGTCCGACCAGCTCGCCGGCCAGGAGCCCGCCGACGGCCCCGCGCTGGCCGCGGCGCTGCAGAAGGCCGCCGACACCGCCTACTCCGCGGTCGCCGACCCGGAGGAGGGCACCTTCCTCACCGTCGCCCGCGCCGGAGCCGAGTGCGCCGTGGCCTGCGTCGCCGAGGGTCGCACCGCCCTGGCCGACGTCGTCACCGCCGCGGCCGACGGCGCCCGCACGGCCCTGGAGGCCACCCCCGGCCAGCTCGACGCGCTGCGCGACGCCGGCGTGGTCGACGCCGGCGGCGCCGGCCTGTGCCTCGTCCTCGACGCCCTGGTCGCCACCGTCACCGGCGTCGAGCCCGCCCGACCGCCGCTGGTGCCCCGCCCGGCGCACCCCGCCGACCCCGCCGACGTGCCGCACCAGCCGCCGCCGGGCCCCGGCAGCGAGGTGCAGTACCTGCTCGCCGACACCGACGAGGCCGCCGTCACCGTCCTGCAGACCCGGCTGGCCGCCCTCGGCGACAGCCTCGTCCTCGTCGGCGTCGACACCCCCACCGGCCGGCAGTGGAACGTGCACGTGCACACCAGCGACGTCGGCGGCGCCATCGAGGCCGGCATCGAGGCCGGCCGGCCGCACCGGATCACCGTCACCCCGCTGGCGCCCGTCCGCCCCGCCGCCCCGGTGCCCGGCCGCCGCGCCGTCGTCGCGGTCGTGCCGGGGGAGGGCCTGGCGCAGCTGTTCTCCGGGGAGGGCGTCCGCGTGGTCGCCTGCGGGCCCGACGGCGTCGACGAGGACGAGCTGCTCGACGAGCTGCTCGTCTCGGCCGCCGGCGACGTCGTCGTCCTGCCCAACGACCCCGCGCTGACCCCGGTCGCCGCCCGCGCGGCCGAACGGGCCCGCCAGGCCGGCCGCGACGTCGCCGTCGTCCCCACCCGCTCGCCGGTCCAGGGCCTGGCGGCCATCGCCGTGGCCGACCCCGCCCGCCGCTTCGGCGACGACGTCATCGCCATGGCCGAGGCCGCTGCGGCCACCCGCTGGGCCGAGGTCACCGTCGCCGAGCAGGAGGCGCTCACCAGCGCCGGGTTCTGCCGGCCCGGCGACGCGCTGGGCTCGGCGGAGGGCGACGTCGTGGTGGTCGGGCGCGACCTCGCCGCGGTGGCCTGCGACCTGCTCGACCGGCTGCTGTCGGCCGGCGGCGAGATGGCCACCCTCGTCGTCGGGCCGGACGCCGCGCTCGGTGACGCCGTCTGCGCGCACCTGGCCGCCGTCCACCCGACCGTCGAGGTCGTCCGCTACGACGCCGGCGCGGTCCTGCCCCTGCAGGTGGGGGTGGAGTAGCCCGATGGCGGTGACCCTCGACACCGACCTCGCGCGCGTGCTCGGCGCCAAGACGGCCAAGGCGATGGCCGAGTCGCTGGGGCTGCGCACCGTCCGCGACCTGCTGCGCCACTACCCGCGCCGCTACGCCCGCCGCGGCGAGATGACCCGGCTCGACGACCTGCAGGTCGGCGACCGCGTGACCGTGCTCGCCCAGGTCCGGCGCGTGACCAGCCGGCGGATGCGCAACCGGCCCGGCACGCTCACCGAGGTCACCGTCGGCGACGGCGCCGGTGAGATGCAGCTGGTCTTCTTCAACCGCAGGTTCGGGAAGCTCGAGGAGGGCGCCTGGGGGCTGTTCGCCGGCACGGTCGGCGAGTACCGCCGGACCAAGCAGTTCGCCCACCCGGACTTCCACCTGATCACCGGCGACGACGACGAGGACTGGGCCCGCGCGCTCATCCCGATCTACCCGGCGAGCAAGGACGTCTCCAGCTGGGTCATCCAGAAGTCGGTGCGGCTGCTGCTCGACGCCTCCGGCGGCTTCGGGTTCGTCGAGGACCCGCTGCCGGAGGACCTGCGCCGCCGCCACGGGCTGCTCAGCCTCCCCGCCGCCCTGCTCGACGTGCACCGCCCCACCAGCGACGAGGACGTCGAGCGCGCCGAGGAGCGCCTCAAGTGGGACGAGGCGCTGGTCCTGCAGCTGGTCCTCGGCGCCCGCCGGCGGGCCGCGGCGCTGGAGCCGGGCACCGCCCGCCCGCGCCGCGACGGCGGACTCCTCGACGCCGTCGACGCCGCGCTGCCCTTCGAGCTGACCGAGGGGCAGCGGCAGGTGGGGGAGGAGCTCGCCGCCGAGCTCGCCCGCGACCACCCCATGCACCGGCTGCTGCAGGGCGAGGTCGGCTCCGGCAAGACCGTCGTCGCGCTGCGGGCCATGGCGCAGGTGGTCGACGCCGGCGGGCAGGCCGCGCTGCTGGCGCCCACCGAGGTCCTCGCCGCGCAGCACGCCCGCAGCATCGCAGGCATGCTCGGCCCGCTGGCCCGCGCCGGAGAGCTGGACGGCGACCCCGCGGGCACGAAGGTCGTGCTGCTCACCGGCTCGCTCAAGGCCGCGCCCCGCCGCGCCGCCCGCGCCGCGGTGGCCGACGGCAGCGCCGGGATCGTCGTCGGCACCCACGCGCTGCTGCAGGAGGGCGTCGAGTTCGCCGACCTCGGCCTGGTCGTCGTGGACGAGCAGCACCGCTTCGGCGTGGAGCAGCGCGACGCGCTGCGCGCCAAGGGCAACCGGCCGCCGCACGTGCTGGTCATGACCGCCACGCCGATCCCGCGCACCGTCGCCATGACCGTCTACGGCGACCTGGAGACCTCCGTGCTGCGGCAGCTGCCCAGCGGCCGCGGCGGGGTGGCCAGCTCGGTGGTCCCCGTCAGCGACAAGCCCACCTGGCTCGACCGCGCGTGGGAGCGGCTGCGCGAGGAGGTCGCCGCCGGCCGGCAGGCCTACGTCGTCTGCCCGCGGATCGGCGACGAGGACACCGGCAGCGAGGACGAGCCCGACGAGGCCGACGCCCCGCAGGAGAGCGGCGGCGACGACCGGCGCCCGCCGCTGGCGGTCCTCGACGTCGCCGAGGCGCTGAGCGAGGGGCCGCTCGCCGGGCTGCGGCTGGCGGTGCTGCACGGCCGCATGACGCCCGAGGCGAAGGAGGCGACCATGCGGGCCTTCGCCGCCCGCGAGGTCGACGTCCTCGTCGCCACCACCGTCGTCGAGGTCGGCGTCGACGTGCCCAACGCCACCGTGATGGTGGTCATGGACGCCGACCGGTTCGGCGTCAGCCAGCTGCACCAGCTGCGCGGCCGGGTGGCCCGCGGGAAGCACCGCGGCCTGTGCCTGCTGGTCACCGAGGCCCGCGAGACGACGGCGACCGGGCAGCGGCTGGCCGCCGTCGCCGGCACCTCCGACGGCTTCGAGCTCGCCCGCGTGGACCTCGAGACCCGCCGCGAGGGCGACGTCCTCGGCGCCGCGCAGTCCGGGCGGCGCTCCACCGTCAAGCTGCTGTCCCTGCTCGAGGACGAGGAGCTCATCGCCACCGCCCGCGCCGAGGCCACCGCGCTGCTGGCCACCGAGCGCGGGCTGGCCGACCACCCCGGCCTCGCCGCCGAGGTCGCCGCCCTGGCCACCGACGAGCGCGCGGGCTACCTCGAGAAGGCATGACGCGGCTGATCTCCGGGGCGGCCGGAGGGCGGCGGCTGAAGGTGCCGCCCAGCGGGGTGCGCCCCACCGGCGACCGCGCCCGCGAGGGGCTGTTCAACAGCCTCGGCACCCTGCTCGACCTCGACGGCGCCGCCGTCCTCGACCTCTACGCCGGCTCCGGCGCGCTCGGGCTGGAGGCGCTGTCCCGCGGGGCCGCGCAGGTGGTGCTCGTCGAGAACGGCCCGCGCGTGCTGCCGGTGCTGCGCGCCAACGTCGCCGCCGTCGGCCTGCCCGGCGCACGGGTGGTCGCGGGGTCGGTGCCCACCGTCGTCGGCGGCGCGCCGCCGGCCCGCTTCGACCTCGTGCTCGCCGACCCGCCCTACGCCGTCCGGGCCGACGAGGTGCGCGGCGTGCTGAGCGCGCTGGTCACGGGGGAGTGGCTCGCCCCGGACGCGGTCGTCGTCGTCGAGCGCTCCTCCCGCGAGGAGCCCTGGGAGTGGCCGACACCCCTCACCGGGATCCGCGACCGCCGCTACGGGGAGGCCGTGCTCCGGTACGGTCGCCTCCCGTGAGGCGAGCGGTCTGTCCCGGGTCGTTCGACCCGGTCACCAACGGCCACGTCGACGTCATCACCCGGGCCGCGGCGCTGTACGACGAGCTCGTGGTCGCCGTCCTGGTCAACCCCGGCAAGGCCGGGCTGTTCTCCGTCGACGAGCGCATGGAGCTGCTGCGCGAGGCGGTCGCCGAGCTGCCCAACGTCGTCGTCGACAGCTTCAGCGGCCTGCTCGTCGACTACTGCCGCAGCCACGACATCCCGGTGGTGGTCAAGGGCCTGCGCGCGGTCGGCGACTTCGAGTACGAGCTGCAGATGGCGCAGATGAACCGCGAGCTGGCCGGCGTCGAGACGCTGTTCGTGCCCACCGCGCCGCAGGTCGGCCACCTGTCCTCCAGCCTGGTCAAGCAGATCGCCACCTTCGGCGGCGACGTCTCCCGGCTGGTGCCCAAGGCGGTCCTCGAGCGGCTGCTGGCCAAGCGCGACGACGGGGCGCAGCCGTGACCGAGGTCGTGTACCGGCTCTACGAGACCGTCGACGAGCTCAGCCGGCTCATCGAGAGCGCCCGCAGCGTGCCCATGTCCGGCTCGTGCATGGTGCCGCGCGACCAGGTGCTCGACCTGCTCGACGACCTGCGGGAGAACCTGCCCGAGGAGGTGCACGCGGCCGGCGCGATCGTCGAGCAGCGCACCGAGATCCTCGAGCAGGCGCAGGCCGAGGCCGAGCAGCTCACCGGCCGCACCCGCGAGGAGGCCGACCGGCTGGTCGCCTCGGCCCGCCGCCAGCGCGAGGAGGTCCTCGGGACCGCCCGGCGGCAGCGCGACGAGCTGCTCGCCCGCGCCCAGGCCGAGGCCGAGGACCTGCTGACCCGGGCCGAGGCGGAGGCCGACCGGCTGATCGCCGAGGCGCAGGCGCACCACGAGGCGGTGCTCGCCGACGCGCAGGCCCAGCACGCCGAGGTGCTCGCCGCCGCGCAGGCCGAGCACGAGCGGCTGGTCAGCGAGACCGAGGTCTACCGCGGCGCGGTCGCCCGCTCCGACGAGCTCGGCGCGCAGACCGTCGCCGAGGTCAACCGGATGCGCGCCGAGGTCGACGAGTACGTCGACACCCGGCTGGCCGACTTCGGCACCACCCTCGAGCGGATGCTGCGCTCGGTGGAGAAGGCCCGCGAGACGCTGCGGGAGCCGTAGGAGGGCCACCCTTCCCCCACGCCTCGCACGCGCAGGCGGAGGGCCCGTGGAGGGTGGCCGTTCCAGCACCCCGCCAGGGCCGGACGGCGTCGGCGCGGGATCGGGTAGTCTCGGTTGCTGGTCCGACCACCGGTGTCCGTGCCCGGCCGGATCCCCTCCCACCCTGACGACCGCGAGTACCGACATGCCTGCCGCACCTGCCGACCGCCGCCCCGGCGCCGCGTCCCCCGACGCCCGGCGCCCTGCCGCCGACCCCTGGGCCGTGGAACTGCGCGAGCTCGGCCGCCGTCCGGGCTCGATGCAGGAGCTCGACCGCACCGTCCCGGCCCCCGAGGGCTGGCGGCTGGAGATGATCGGCGTCCCCGAGGGCGCGCCGGTCCACCTGCGGCTGCGGCTGGAGTCGGTGATGGAGGGCGTGCTGGTCTCCGGCGACGTCGAGGTGCCGGTCGAGGGCCAGTGCGCCCGCTGCCTGGACCCGGTCGAGGACACCTACGACCTCGACGTCCAGGAGCTGTTCGCCTACCCGGGCAGCACCACCGAGGCCACCAGCGAGGAGGACGAGGTGCGTCTCGTCGAGGGCGAGCGCATCGACCTCCAGCCGATGGTGCGCGACGCCGTCGTCCTCGCCCTGCCGCTCTCGCCCACCTGCACCGAGGACTGCGCCGGCCTGTGCTCCGGCTGCGGCCAGCGCCTCGACGACCTGCCGGACGACCACTCGCACGAGCTGGTCGACCCCCGCTGGGCCGGCCTCGCCGGCCGTTTCACCACCGGAGCGGTCACCGACCGTCCGGGCGACCCTGAGGAGAACTGACCGTGGCCGTCCCGAAGCGGAAGATGTCCCGCGCCAACACCCGCGCCCGCCGGTCGCAGTGGAAGGCGAGCGCCCCCACGCTGGCCCCCTGCCCGAACCGCGCCTGCGGCCAGCTCAAGCCGCCGCACCAGGCCTGCCCGAACTGCGGCCAGCACGCCGGCCGCCAGGTCCTCTCGGTCTAACCCGGTACGACGTGGGCAGCGCCGCCCGCCCGCCGGTCGTCCCCGACGGCGGCTCGCCGGCGGGACCGGCGCACGCCGACTCCGCGGCCGCCTGGCTGCTCGACGCCCTCGGCATCGAGCTGCCCGGCGGCCTGCTGGCGTTGGCGCTGACCCACCGCTCCTACGCCTACGAGCACGGCGGCCTGCCCACCAACGAGCGGCTGGAGTTCCTCGGCGACGCGGTGCTCGGCCTCGTCGTCACCGACGAGCTGTACCGCAGCCAGCCGGACCTGCCCGAGGGCCGGCTGGCCAAGCTGCGTGCCTCGGTGGTCAACATGACCTCGCTGGCCGGGGTCGCCCGGCGGCTCGGCGACGGCGGCCTGGGGCCGCACCTGCTGCTCGGCCGCGGCGAGGAGACCACCGGCGGCCGGGAGAAGGACTCGATCCTCGCCGACGCGCTCGAGGCGCTGATCGGCGCCGTGCACCTGGGCGTGGGCCTGGAGACCGCGGCGGCCGTCGTGCACCGCCTGTTCGACCCGCTGCTGGTCGAGTCCGCCACCCGCGGCGCCGGCCTGGACTGGAAGACCAGCCTCCAGGAGCTCGGCGCCGCCCGCGGCCTGGGCGCCCCCGTCTACGACGTCACCGACGAGGGCCCGCCGCACGCCAAGACCTTCACCGCCGCCGTCTCGCTGGCCGGCGTCGTCCGGGGCAAGGGCACCGGGCGCACCAAGAAGGCCGCCGAGCAGGAGGCCGCCGAGGCCGCCTGGCGCGCCGTCTCCGCCGACGCCCCCGCGCCCGCCGACGCCCCCGCGCCCGCCGACGCCCCCGCGCCCGCCGGGGACTGACCCGTGCCCGAGCTGCCCGAGGTCGAGGTGGTCCGGCGCGGCCTGGAGCGCTGGGTCGCCGGGCGCACCGTGGCCGCCGTCGAGGTGCACCACCCGCGCGCGGTGCGCCGGCACCTCGAGGGCGCCGACTCCTTCGTGCAGTCGCTGACCGGCCGCACGTTCAGCGCCGCGCACCGCCGCGGCAAGTACCTGTGGCTGCCGCTGACCGAGGGCGACGGCACACCCGCCGGCCGGGCGTTGGTCGCCCACCTCGGCATGAGCGGGCAGCTCCTCGTGGAGAAGCGGTCCCAGCCCGACGAGACCCACCTGCGCGCCCGGTTCACCTTCACCGACGGCGGCCGCGAGCTGCGCTTCGTCGACCAGCGCACGTTCGGCGGGCTCGCGGTCGAGGACGCGGACGGCGAGCGGATCCCGCCGCGACTAGCGCACATCGCCATCGACCCGCTCGACACCTCGTTCGACGAGGCCGGCTTCAGCGCCGCGCTGCGCCGCCGGCGCACCGAGGTCAAGCGGGCGCTGCTCGACCAGACGCTGATCGGCGGCGTCGGCAACATCTACGCCGACGAGGCGCTGTGGCGGGCCCGCCTGCACGGCACGCGGCCCACCGACCGGCTGACCCGCACCCAGGTCGCGGACCTGCTCGACGGCGTGCGCAGTGTGCTCGGCGAGGCGCTGGCGCAGGGCGGCACCTCGTTCGACTCGCTGTACGTCGACGTCAACGGGCAGAGCGGCTACTTCTCCCGCTTCCTCGCCGTCTACGGCCAGGCCGACCGGCCCTGCCCGCGGTGCGGGACGCCGATCGTCCGGGAGTCCTTCACGAACCGGTCGAGCTACAGCTGCCCGCAGTGCCAGCCGCGCCCGCGCGCGAGGCGGTCGTGAGCGACGCCGTCCGCGTGCGCGTGCTGGTCTCCGGCCGCGTGCAGGGCGTCGGCTACCGCTGGTTCGTCCGCGGCCTAGCCGAGTCCGCCGGCCTGTCGGGCTCGGCGCGCAACCTGCCCGACGGCCGCGTCGAGGTCGAGCTGGAGGGACCGGCCGACGACGTCCGCGCCGTCGTCGCCGCGCTGAGCGGCCCGGACGCCCCCGGCCGGGTGACCGGGACGGTGCAGGAGGACCGCGAGGTGCAGGGGGTCCCCGGCTTCACCACCGCGTGACGAAGGCGACATCCCCCCGACACGATGACGCTCCGGTCTTGGCGTTGACCTGCGTGTCGGGGGCTGTCACCCTGGGGACACCGAGCCCGCGCCGACCGACCTCCCGGGGCGGCGGGCACCCCCTCTCGCTGTCGGAAAGGCCGTTTCCGCCATGGCCAAGGCCCTGTTCGGTTCCGTCGTGTCCCCCGCGGAGCTCCGCGTACTCGAGGAGAACGCGGTCCTGCGTGCCAAGGTGCGCCGCCTGGAGCAGGAGCTGACCGAGCTGCGGGCCCAGCGGGAGGCGGCCATCGCCCACGAGCTGATGAGCCTGACCGGCGACAACGCCGAGCCGGCCCTCGCGTAACCGCGTCCTCCTCCTCAGCACCACCCGCCTCGCCCGCCCCGGCGCACCGGCCCGGGAGGACTAGGCTGCCGAGTCCGTGCACCTGTCCAGCCTGACGCTCAAGGGCTTCAAGTCCTTCGCGTCCCCGACGACGCTGCGGCTCGAGCCGGGCATCACCGCCGTCGTCGGCCCCAACGGCTCGGGCAAGTCCAACGTCGTCGACGCCATCGCCTGGGTCCTGGGCGAGCAGGGCGCCAAGTCGCTGCGCGGCGGCAAGATGGAGGACGTCATCTTCGCCGGCACCGCCGGCCGCCCGGCGCTGGGCCGGGCCGAGGTGACCCTCACCATCGACAACGCCGACGGCGCGCTGCCGATCGACTACACCGAGGTCTCGGTCACCCGCCGGATGTACCGCTCCGGCGAGAGCGAGTACGAGATCAACGGCGACAAGGTCCGCCTGCTCGACGTGCAGGAGCTGCTCAGCGACGCCGGCATCGGCCGCGAGATGCACGTCATCGTCGGCCAGGGCCAGCTCGACGCCGTGCTGTCCGGCCGCCCCGAGGACCGGCGCGCGTTCGTCGAGGAGGCCGCCGGCGTCCTCAAGCACCGCAAGCGCAAGGAGAAGGCGCTCCGCAAGCTCGACGCGATGCAGGCCAACCTCGACCGGCTGGCCGACCTGACCGCCGAGCTGCGCCGCCAGCTCAAGCCGCTGGGCCGTCAGGCCGAGGTCGCCCGCCGCGCCGCCGGCGTGCAGGCCGAGCTGCGCGACGCCCGCCTCCGGCTGCTCGCCGACGACCTGGTCGGCCTGCGCGACGCCCTCGCCAAGGACGTCGCCGACGAGACCGCGGCCCGCGAGCGGCGCGCCGTCGTCGAGGCCGAGCTGGTGCAGGTGTCGACGCGGGAGGGCGCGCTGGAGGCGGCGCTGGCCGCGGACGCGCCGCGCCTGGGTGCCGCGCAGGACACCTGGTACCGGCTGTCCGCGCTCGGCGAGCGGTTCCGCGGCGTCGCCCAGCTGGCCGCCGAGCGGCACCGCCACCTGTCCGCCGCCGGACCCGCCCCCACGGGCGGCCGCGACCCCGAGCAGCTGGAGGCCGAGGCCGACCGGGTCGCCGCGACCGAGGCCGAGCTCGCCGCCGGGCTCGAGGCCGAGCGCGGCCGGCTCGCCACCGCCGTCGCCGCCCGCGCCGGGCTGGAGGAGGCGCTGGCCGCGGAGGAGCGCGCCTGGGTGGCCGCCACCCGCGCGCTCGCCGACCGCCGCGAGGGCCTGGCCCGGCTGTCGGGGAAGGTCGCCGCCGGGCGCTCCCGCGCCGCCGCCGGGCAGGCCGAGGTGGAGCGGCTGGCCCAGGCCGCCGCCGAGGCGGCCGCGCGCGCCGAGGCCGCCGGGGCGCGGCTGGCCGAGCGGCGGGCCGGCGTCGCCGACGCCGACGACGAGGACGTCGCGCTGGTCACCGCGCACACCGACGCCGTCGCCGCGCACACCGCCGCCGCGCGGGCGGTCACCGAGCTCGCCGACGCCGAGCGCGCCGCCGAGCGCGACCGCGCCTCCTGGGCCGCCCGCCGCGACGCGCTCGCCCTGGGCCTGGCCCCCGCCGACGGCGCGGCCGCCGTCCTCGCCTCGGGCCTGCCCGGCGTCGTCGGGCCGGTCACCGACCGGATCACCGTCGCGCCCGGCGCGGAGGTGCCGCTGGCCGCCGCCCTCGGCGGGCTGGCCGAGGCCGTCGTCGTCACCGGGGTCGCCGAGGCCACCGCCGTGCTCGCGCGGCTGCGCGACACCGACGCCGGCCGCGCCGGGCTGCTGGTCACCGGCGGCCCGCCCCCGCTGCCGCGCGAGGGCTGGCCGGCGCTGCCCGAGGGCCTGTCCTGGGCGCTGGACCTCGTCGAGGCGCCCGCGGAGCTGCACCCGGCGCTGGCCCGCGCGCTCGACCGGGTCGCCGTCGTCCCCACCCTCGACGCCGCCCGCGCGCTGGTGGCCACGCACCCGCGGGTGCGCGCGGTCACCGCCGACGGCGACCTCGTGGGCGCCGACTCCGCCACCGGCGGCGCGACGAACGCCCCCTCGGGCCTGGAGGTGCGCGCCCGCGTCGACGAGGCCGAGCGCGAGCTCGCCGCCGCCAGCGACCGCGCCGCCGACCTCGCCGACCGGCTGGCCGCCGCCCGCGAGACCGCCCGCGCGCGCTCGGCCGACGTCGACGCCGCCCTGGCCGCCCGCCAGGCCGCCGACCGCAGCCGCTCGGCGCTCGCCGCGCAGCTCGCCGAGCTGGGTGCGGCGGCCCGGTCGGCCGCCGCGGAGGCCGAGCGCTCGGACGCCGCCCGGCGGCGCGCCGAGCAGGCGCTGGAGGAGTCGCGGGCCGGGCTCGCCGAGCTCGAGGCCCGGCTCGCCGAGGCGGAGGCGGCGCCGGTCGAGGAGGAGCCGTCGGCCGAGCAGCGCGACCGGCTGCGGCTGGAGGTGGCCGCGGCCCGGCAGGCCGAGACCGAGGCCCGGCTGGCCGTGCGGACGGCGGAGGAGCGGGCCCGCGCGCTGTCCGGGCGCGCCGACGCGCTGCGCCGCCAGGCCCGGCAGGAGCGGGCCGCCCGCGAGCGCGCCGCGGCCGCCCGGCTGGCCCGCCGCCGCGGCGCGGAGGTCGCCGCCCGGGTGCGCGCCGGCGCCGAGGAGGCCCTCGCCGCGCTGACCGGCTCGCTGACCCGCGCCGCGGCCGAGCGCGACGAGCTGGCCCGGCAGCGCACCGCCCGCGAGGCCGAGCTGCTCGAGGTGCGCACCCGGGTCCGCGCGGCGACCGCGGAGCTGGAGCGGCTCACCGACGAGGTGCACCGCGACGAGGTCGCCCGCGCCGAGCAGCGGCTGCGCATCGAGGCGCTGGAGGAGCGCGCCGCCGAGGAGTTCGGCGTCGACCTGCCCACGCTGGTCGCCGAGTACGGGCCGGCCGCTCCGGTGCCGCCCACCCCGGCGCAGGTCGCCGCCGCCGAGGCCGCAGGCGAGCCCGAGCCCGCCGCGGTGCCCTACGACCGCGCCACCCAGGAGCGCCGGGCCGCCCGCGCCGAGCGGGACCTCACCACCCTCGGCAAGGTCAACCCGCTGGCGCTGGAGGAGTTCGCCGCGCTCGAGGAGCGGCACACCTTCCTCGCCACCCAGCTCGAGGACCTCAGGGCCACCCGCCGGGACCTGCTGACCGTCGTCCGCGAGGTCGACGGGCGCATCCACGACGTGTTCGCGTCCGCGTTCGCCGACGTCGCCCGCGAGTTCGAGGGCGTCTTCGCCACCCTGTTCCCCGGCGGGCAGGGCCGGCTGGTGCTCACCGACCCCGAGGACATGCTCACCACCGGCGTGGAGATCGAGGCCCGCCCGCCGGGCAAGAAGGTCAAGCGGCTGTCGCTGCTGTCCGGCGGCGAGCGCTCGCTGACCGCCGTCGCGCTGCTGGTGTCGATCTTCCGGGCGCGGCCCTCGCCGTTCTACGTGCTCGACGAGGTCGAGGCCGCCCTCGACGACGTCAACCTGGGCCGGCTGCTCACCCTCGTCGAGCAGCTGCGGGCGACGTCGCAGCTGATCGTCATCACCCACCAGAAGCGGACGATGGAGATCGCCGACGCCCTCTACGGCGTGAGCATGCGCGGCGACGGCATCACCGGCGTCATCAGCCAGCGCCTGCGCGAGGCCGACGCCGCGTCCGCCTGAGGCGTCCTCAGACCCCGGAGGGGACCAGCAGGTCGACGACCAGCGGCAGGTGGTCCGAGGCGCCGGCGCCGTCGAGGACCCGCGCCCCGGCGACCTGGATGCCCGGGGTCACCCACACCTGGTCGATGCGCGCGTGCGGGGCGCGGGCGGGGTGCGTGAGGCCCTCCTCGCGCTGCCAGAAGCGCCACCGCGCCTGGTCCTCGCGCTCGCCCGCGACCTCCCAGGCGTCGGTGAACCGCTCGCGCAGGCCGGCGAGCTCGGGGGCGTCGGGGGCGGCGTTGAGGTCGCCGACCAGCACGCCGGTGGCCATGGACTCGGTGGTCAGCGCCGCCAGCAGCTCCACCTGCTCGGCGCGCTCGGCCGCCGACCGCGTCGTCAGGTGGGTGGTGGTCACCCACAGCGCGCCGCCGTCGAGCTCCACCAGGGTGCGCAGCGCGCTGCGCGGCTCGCCGCTGCCCGGCAGCGGGTGGACGTCGCTGACCAGGATCGGCAGCCGGGACAGCAGCGCGTTGCCGTACTGACGCCGCGGCGCGTCCCCGGGGCGGGCCTCGTCGATCGCCGGGCCCCACGCCAGCTGCACGTCCAGCGCCCGGGACAGCAGCAGCGCCTGGTCGACGTCCTCGCTGCGCTCGCCGAAGTGCCGGTCCACCTCCTGCAGGCAGATGACGTCGGCGTCGGCGGCGGCGAGCACCTTCGCCAGCCGCGGCAGGTCGTGCCGCCGGTCGTCGCCCACGCCGTGGTGCGTGTTGAAGGTGACCAGCCGGACGGGGATGGGCGGCTGGTCGGGCCCGGGGGCCGGCTTGACACCACGGGGATCGGTCACCCCGTCAGCCTGTCACCTCCGCCGCCGGGGCCGCAGCGGGCACCGGACCGGCCAGCGGCAGGTCGAGCACCTGCTGCAGGCACTCCTCGCCGTCGGCCCGGTGGTCGCTCACGTGCAGCACGAACCGCGCCCGCCGGCCCTCGAGCACCAGCTCGCCCACCTGGTTGCCGAAGAACGGCCCGGCCGCCTTGACCCACTCCACCGACGCGGGACGGACGCGGGCCGCCCGCGCGATCGCCCCGGTCAGCCGCCGCGCCCAGCGGCTCCAGCCGATGCGGAACCCGACCCGGATCGGGTGCGGCGCCTGGTTGTGCAGCGGCGAGACGGTGAGCTGGTGCACCCGCCCGGACAGGCCGCCGGGGGAGACCACCTCGGCGGCGTAGGCGTGGTGGACGTCGCCGGAGAGCACCACCGCCGTCGCCGGCGCCCGGCCGTGCTCGCCGCGGGCCGCGGCCAGCAGCGCGGCGGCCAGCCGGTCGAAGGAGTGCCCGAACGCGGCCCAGTGCTCGAGGTCGGCGGCCTGCCGCAGCGCCTCGGCCAGCCGGCCCAGCGGCCGCCCCTCGTGCCGGACCGCCAGCGCCTCGTCCCAGCGCTCGATCGCGTCGATCGCGTGGGGGAGCAGCCAGGGCAGCGACGTGCCGACCAGCAGGTGCTCGACGCCGTCCGCGACCGCGGCCCGCACCTGCTCCTCGATCCAGGCGAACTCGTCGTCGTCGACCATCCGGCGGGACTGCTCGTCGAGCACCCGCCCGGCCCGGCTGTCCACCACGAGCAGCCGCGCGTCGCCCCAGTGGCGCACGTAGCTCCAGCGCACCGACCGCGGGTCCCGGTCGGCGACCTCGGCCATCTCGCGCAGCACCGGCTCGGCGTCGGCCCCCTCGGGCAGCGCGCACACCGCCTGCCACGTCCCGCTGGCCGCCAGCTCGGCGGGGGAGAGGTTGCCCAGGTGCTGGTAGACCCAGTAGCTGACCATGCCGCCGGCGATGCGGTCGGCCCACCAGTCCGTCGTGGTCACCCGGCGCCGCCAGGCGGCCGAGGTGTTCCAGTCGTCGATCATCTCGTGGTCGTCGAACACCATGGACGACGGGACGGTGGCCAGCAGCCACCGCACCTGCGGGTCGCTCCAGGACTCGGCGTAGAGCCGCGTGTACTCCTCCAGGTCGTGCACCTGGGCGTCGTGGCGCACCGGCCCGCCCCGGCGCAGGCCCAGCCAGCTGCGCGTCGCCGGGGTCAGCTCGTCGGCGTAGACCTGGTCGCCGAGCAGCACCAGCGCGTCCGGCCACTCGTCCTCGGGCAGCGCCGCGACCCGCTCGGCGTAGGCGTCCAGCGCGTCGGGCGGGATGCCCTCGGCGACGTCGACGGTGCCCGGTGAGGCGTAGCGGCAGGAGCCGAAGGCCAGCCGGAAGGGCCCGGGCCGCCCGGGCGTGCGGATCCGGCTCGGCGGGAACGGCGAGCCCTCCTCGGGCCACACCCGGACGCCGTCGGTGCCGTCGGTCGACAGGTGCACCTCGTAGGGCGTGGTGCTGCCCGGCGCCAGCCCCTCGACGACGACGAGCGCGTAGTGGTGCCCGCCCACGCGGAAGGTGCGCGCGCTGCGCCCGAGGACGTCGACGGTGCACGGGCGGTCGGTCTCCACCCACACGGTCGCCGACACGGGGTCGACGTGTCGCAGGAGCGGGCCGAGCAGGAGGGCCGGGGGATCCCCGGCGGGCGGCGGCATGGCCGCCAGCCTCGCCCACCGACCCGGGTTCCGCCCAGAACCCGCTGAGCGCGAACTGGGAGACTGACCGGCATGGAGTTCGTGCTGATCGCGATCGCGATCGTCCTCGTGGCCCTGGTCGCCGGGGTGGGCCTCCTGGTGGGCCGCGGTCGCCGTACCACCCGGCTGGACGAGGACGCCGCCGCCGGCACCACGCTCACCCGCCCGCGGCCGCCCACGGCGCCACCGCCCGCGCCGCCGCGGGAGGACCGGCCGTCGGGTGCCACCGCCTCCGGTCAGGGTCTCGCGCCGGCCGAGCCGGACACCGTCTCGCCCGAGACGCCGCCCGCCGTCGAGCTGCCGCCGGCCGAGGCGGAGCCGGGCGTCGTCTTCGAGACGCCGCCGCCGTCGGCCGGCCGGCTGGTCCGGCTGCGCTCGCGGCTGGCCCGCTCGCAGTCCTCGCTCGGCCGCGGCCTGCTGACCGTGCTCGCCCGCGAGCGGCTCACCGAGGACGACTGGGAGGAGGTCGAGGAGACCCTGCTGGCCGCCGACGTCGGCGTCGCCGCGACCACCCAGATCGTCGAGCGGCTGCGCACCCAGTCGATGGTGCTGGCCACCGCCACGCCCGCCGACCTGCGCGCGCTGCTCGTCCGCGAGCTGACGGCCGTCCTCGGGCCCGACCTCGACCGGAGCCTGGCCACCGACCGGCACGGGGGGCGGCCCGGCGTGCTCCTCGTCGTCGGGGTCAACGGCGCCGGCAAGACGACGACGGTCGGCAAGATCGCCCGCGTGCTCGTCGGGGACGGCAAGAGCGTCGTCCTCGGTGCCGCCGACACCTTCCGCGCCGCCGCCGCCGACCAGCTCGAGACCTGGGGCGAGCGGGTGGGCGTGCTCACCGTCCGCGGGCGGGAGGGCGCCGACCCCGCGTCGGTGGCGTTCGAGGCGGTGCGCACGGGCGTCGAGGCCGAGGTCGACACCGTCGTCGTCGACACCGCCGGGCGGCTGCACACCAAGTCCGGCCTCATGGACGAGCTGGGCAAGATCAAGCGGGTCGTGGAGAAGCAGAGCCCGGTCACCGAGACGCTGCTGGTCCTCGACGCCACCACCGGGCAGAACGGCATCGTGCAGGCGCGGGTGTTCACCCAGGCCGTCGACGTCACCGGCGTGGTGCTCACCAAGCTCGACGGCACCGCCAAGGGCGGCATCGTCGTCTCGGTGCAGCGCGAGCTCGGCATCCCGGTCAAGCTGATCGGCCTGGGCGAGGGCGCCGACGACCTCGCGCCGTTCGAGCCGGAGGCCTTCGCCGAGGGCCTGGTCGGCGCCGCGGACTAGCTGTAGTGCCCAGCTGCGTTGCTGACGGTGGTGCGGCTGATCGGTGGCTGTCCGTCGAGCGCGGTGTGGCTGCGGTGATGGTTGTAGGTGTGTAGCCAGGCGGGCAAGGCAGCGGCGCGTTCT
>NZ_JBJGZC010000017.1:0-120925 GCF_054050315.1 Geodermatophilus sp. SYSU D00867
CCTCCTGGCCCTCCTCACCTCCTGGCCCTCCTCACCTCCTGGCCCTCCTCACCTCCTGGCCCTCCTCACCTCCTGGCCCTCCTCACCTCCTGGCCCTCCTCACCTCCTGGCCCTCCTCACCTCCTGGTGGTCCCTGCCCCCGGTCGTCCCCGCTCCGACCGCTCGTGCTCTGCACACACCGGTGGGCAGAGCACGAGCGTGCGCAGGACCCCTCCCCCTCCCCGGCCCCCGGGCGCCGCGCCCTGACCGGTACAGAGCTCCACCGCGGGCGGGGCACCCGCGGGAGTCCCGGAACGCGACGGCGCCCGCCTCCCCGGGTGGGGAGACGGGCGCCGGAGCGGAGCGGGGTGCGGGTCAGTACCCGCCGTGCTGCGACTCGAAGGCGAACTGGCGACCGCCCATGCGGACCGCCGTGCCCGGGGTCAGCCGGATCGGCTGGTGCGGCACCAGCGAGGACCAGCCCGGGGCGCCGCGCGGGGCGACGAGCGTGCCGTTGGCCGAGCCGACGTCGACCAGCAGCACGTCCCAGCCCTCGAGCCGGATCTCGGCGTGGTGCCGGCTGACGCCGCCGGTCTGGTCGAGGACCAGCAGCGGCCGCACCCGGCCGGAGACGACGCGCTCGTCGGTCTCCGGCTCGCGGCCGAGCAGGTAGTCCATGTCCAGGCTCACCGTGGCGCCGTCGTCGAAGACGAGCAGCCCCAGCGGCGGGCGCACGCCCTCGACGACGACCGCCGTCTGCTGCGTCGTGCGGATGCCGCACAGCGCGCAGAACCCGGCCCGCGGGTCGTTGAGGTGGCCGTTCTTGCACAGGATGCCCTTGACCGTGGGCCGCTCGTCCTCCGGCTCCGCGGCGGCGGGCGCCGGCTCCTGGCCCGGGGTCGGCAGCGGCTGCCGCGCCGGCTCCGCCTCGGCGGCGGCACCGAACAGCAGGGACGACCGCTCCGGCGCCGGCAGCTCCACCGGCGCGGGCGGCGGCGCGACCGGAGCCGGGTCGACGGCGGGTGCCGGGGCCGCGAGGGGTGCCGGGGCCGCGTGCGCGTGCCCGGCGGAGTCGTGACCGGCGTGGTCGTGACCGGCGGAGGCGTGGCCGGCGTGGTCGTGGCCGGCCGGGGCCCCGGCGGGCGCGGCGGGCACCGGACGGGCCGGCGGCTTGGCCGTCGACAGCGGCACCCGGGCGTGCGGTGCCGGCAGCCGGACCTGCATGGTGCCCGACGGCGCCGGGGCGGCGGCCGAGGGCGCGGGGGCCGGTGAGAGCACCGCGGCCGCGCCGGGGACCGCGCCGGCCTCGAGGTCGGCGAGCGGGTGCGGCGCGGTGTCGGCGGGCGAGCCGGCCGACAGGTGCAGCGGGGCCGGCGGCCAGGTGACGAAGCGGTCGAGCACGAGGGTGCCGTTGTCCAGCTTCTCCCCCTGGGCCGGCGTGAGCCGCAGCCCCAGGTCGGGCACCTCGGCGCTGCCGCCGCCGACGAGCACGAGCGTCAGCCCGTCCTCGGTGGCGGCGGCGACCGCGAACGACGGCGGCTCGGTCACGGTGCCGAGCCAGGTCCGCAGCTCCTCGTGCAGCCGGCGGCCCGGGGCGCGGGAGCCGGCCGCCGACAGCCGGCGGCACAGCGCGACCAGCTCGCCGACGTGCGCGTCGCCGGCCGGGGCGGCCACGGGCGCGGGCGGGACCGGGGCCGAGCCCCAGCCGACCAGCGCCGGCCGGGCCGCCGGGGCGGCGGGGCCGGACGGCTGCGTGGTGACCCCGACGACCAGGAGCACCCCGGGCATCCGGACGACGAGGTCGGGACCGGGGGCGACCCGGACGGCGACCTGGTCGAACGGCGGCACGGTGGCCGGTGCGCCGGTCGTCCCGGTGAGCGGAGGCGTGGGGGCCGACATCAGACGAGCCTCCCGCCGTTGATCCGCCAGTGGATGAACGGCACGCGCATCGGGCCGTTGGCGACCAGCCACACGATCAGCCAGGTGCTGACGAAGTGGACGGCGAACGCCGGGCCGGGCAGCGAGTCGATCCACGGGATCGCACCGCCGGCGAAGAGGAACCACACGAGCAGGCCCTCGGGGATGCCGGTGAGCAGGCCGAACAGCGTCGGCCAGTCCTTCTCCCACCGGAACTGCTGGATGCCGTGGTAGACGAGCTCCCACAGCACGCCGAGCACCAGCACGACGAGCAGCACGGAGAAGGTGGCGCCGTAGGAGGCGCCGAGCGAGGCCCCGGTCGGGAGCACCGGGGTGATGATCAGGGTCCAGATCGAACCGACCACGGCCAGCAGGAAGATCCTGGTCTGGATGCGGCCGTTCAGGGTGGGCAGCACGGCGTCGTCTCTCTCGGTCGTCGCGGACGTCGGTCGGCGGGGTGAGGGCGGGTCGGTCAGATCTGCTCGTTCCGGACCCACTTCCACCACTGGCTGGTCGACCGGCCCGGCCCGAGCTTCTGCGCGAAGCCCTGCGCGATCAGGTCGTCGGCGATCTCCTGCGCGGCGATCTGCAGGCCGAAGAACGTGTCGACGCCGGGGAACGGGCCGCCGAGGGTGGCGCTGCCGGAGGCGTAGACCTTGCCGCCGTTCCGCGTGCCGGTGACCTCGAAGTTCCGCTGGACGTCGAGCCGGCCCACCGGGTTGCGGGTGGCGTTGGAGTGGTCGAGCAGGTCGGCCAGGACGCGGTGCTCGCGGATGTCGGCCTCGAGGCCGGTGCAGTCGATGACGGCGTCGAAGGTGCCGGTGTGCGGGCCCTGGTCCGGGGTGCTGACGGTGACCTCGACGAGGTCGCCGGCCGGCTTCATCTCCTCGATCCGGCCGATCATCACCCGGTACCAGCCCTCGGCGCGGCCGCGCTCGAGCTGCTCCTTCCAGTCCCGGCGGACGGGGGTGTTGGTGCCGCCCATCTCCTCGTACAGCCGCTTCCGGTCGGCGCCCTCGCTCTTGCGCACCTGCTGCTTGAGCTGGCCGCCCCACACCGACTTCGGGTAGTTGAAGCCCTGGTAGGCCCAGCCGTCGGCGCCCTTGCGGCGCTTGAGGATGCCGGTGCCGTGCGGCCTGTCCACGTAGGTGCGGAACAGGTGGACGATCTGGGTCTGCAGGCCGAGCCGGTCGCGGTCGTCGATCAGCCGCTGCAGGACGCGCGAGGCCACGATGCCGCCGCCGCGGACGAGGACGGTGCCCGGGCGCTGGTGCAGCCGCTCGTAGACCTGCTCGTGCCGCTCGTAGGCGTTGACGACCCTGCCGTAGTCGTTGTGCTCGTTGCGGTAGCGCTGCAGGTCGGGCAGGAACTTCAGGCCCGGGTAGCCGACGGCCACGTGCACCCAGGTGCTGCGGTAGGCGATCCGCTTGGTCGGCGTCGCGCCCTCGGGCGGGGTCAGGATGGTGAAGTACCCCCCGCCCACGCGGCGCCGGACCATGCGGACCTGGCCGTGGACGACCATCTCCGGGTACCGGATCCGGTACATCTCCTTCTCCATCGACTCGAACGCGTGCCCCGCCTTGGGCGTGTAGTAGTTCGCGAAGATCGGCTCGACCAGCACGTTCCAGGCCTGCTTGAGGTTGCCCTGCAGGGCCTCGCGGATGGCGTAGCTCGGGAAGCCCCAGATGTTGTCGGGGCAGGACGACGAGTCCGACCGCAGCCGCTCGCCGCGCGGGATCTGGGAGACCGTCGTCAGGTACTCGTAGCTCTCCCACGGCGTCTTCAGCGGGGTGAGCACGCGCATGGCGCTCGTCGGGACACCGCAGATCCGCAGGTAGTCGACCGTGACGAACGAGCCGATGCCGCCACCGAAGGTGACGAACGGGACGTCGACGACGGGGATGCCGGCGTCGGCCAGCATCTGGTCGGTCCAGAAGTCACTGGCGATCAGCTGGTCGTTCAGGTCACCGGGCTGCGGTGGTGCTGCCGGGGTCCGGGCGTGCTGGGACGCGATCGTGCTCTCGCTCACGGTGGGGGCTTCCGTCCTCTGTCGGGGGAGCCGCCACTGTCAGGGGGCGCGCACGCACTGTCAACGGATTCCGGCGCGGCAGCCGGAACCGCGTCCCGGCCTGCACGGACGTCCGGGGAGCGGTCCGGACGGTCCCCGTCGCGGACCCGCGGACGGGGGCCTACGCCTTGCCGAAGCGGCGCTGGCGACGGGCGTACTCCTCGCACGCCGCCCACAGGTGCCGGCGGTCGAAGTCCGGCCAGAGGGTGTCGAGGAAGACGAACTCGGCGTAGGCCGACTGCCACAGCAGGAAGTTGCTCGTCCGGTTCTCCCCGGAGCTGCGCACGAACAGGTCGACGTCGGGCATGTCCGGCTCGTCGAGGAAGCGGGCGACGGTGTCCTCGTCGACCTCGCCCGGGTCCAGCCGGCCGGCGGCGACCTCGCGGGCGATGGCCGCGGCGGCGTCGGCGATCTCGGCGCGGCCGCCGTAGTTGACGCACATGGTCAGCGTGAGGACGTCGTTGTCCCGGGTGAGGTCCTCGGCGACCTCGAGCTCCCGGATGACGCTGCGCCACAGCCGCGGCCGGCGGCCGGCCCAGCGCACCCGGACCCCGAGGTCGTGCATCTCGTCGCGTCGGCGGCGGATGACGTCGCGGTTGAAGCCCATGAGGAAGCGGACCTCCTCGGGGCTGCGCCGCCAGTTCTCCGTGGAGAAGGCGTAGGCGCTGATCGCCTTCACGCCGAGCTCGATGGCGCCCTCGACGCAGTCGAACAGCGAGGACTCCCCCGCCTCGTGCCCGGCCGTCCGGGGCAGGCCGCGCTCCTTCGCCCAGCGGCCGTTGCCGTCCATGACGATCGCGACGTGCCGGGGCACCTTGTCGGCGGGCAGCTCGGGCGGGCGGACGCCCGAGGGGTGCGGGTCCGGCGCCTTCACCTGCCGCGGCGCCGGGACCTCACGCCTCACTCAGCAGGCTCACTTCCCGGCGCGGGGCCGACGGGTCCGAGCGGTCGACCAGCGGCAGGGAGCGCAACCCACGCTCGAGGTGCCACTGCAGCAGCGCGGCGACCAGCCCGCTGCCCTCGCGGCACTGCGCGGCCTCGCTGGCCTCGGCGGTGGCCCAGTCGCCGGACAGCAGCGCCTCCAGGTGCCCGATGGTGACGGGGTTGGGCCTGCCCGCTCCGGCGGGGCGGCAGTCGAGGCACACCGAGCCGCCCGCGGGGACGGAGAAGTGCCGGTGCGGCCCCTCGAGGCCGCAGCGGGCGCAGTCGCCGAGCGCCGGCTCCCAGCCGGCCACCGACATCGCGCGCAGCAGGAAGGCGTCGAGCACCAGCCCGGCCGGGTGGGTCTGCTCGGCCAGCGCCCGCAGCGCGCCGACGACGAGCAGGAACAGCCGCAGCGAGGGCTCCTTCTCCTCCGCGGTCAGCCGGTCGGCGGTCTCGAGCACCGCGGTGCCGGCGGTGTAGGCGCGGTAGTCCGCGGCGATGACCGAGCCGTAGGAGCGGATGGACTCCGCCTGGCTGACGATGTCGAGGTTCCGGCCGGTGTAGAACTGCACGTCCACGTGGCTGAACGGCTCGAGCCGGGCGCCGAACTTGCTCTTGGTGCGGCGCACGCCCTTGGCCACCGCGCGCACCTTGCCGTGCCGGCGGGTGAGGACCGTGACGATGCGGTCGGCCTCCCCCAGCTTCTGGGTGCGCAGGACGATCCCCTCGTCGCGGTACAGCGACTTCGGCGTGGTGCTCATCAGTACCCGAGCCGGTTGAGCTTCTTGGGGTCGTCCTGCCACTCGCCGAGCACGGTGACGTGCAGGTCGAGGTGGACGCGCGCGCCGAGCAGCTGCTCGAGCCCGGCGCGGGCCTCGGTGCCGATCGCCTTGATGACCGACCCGCCCCTGCCCAGCAGCATCGGCTTCTGGCTGGGGCGCTCACAGTGCAGCAGCGCGTGCACCTCGACCAGCTCCGCGCCCTCCCGCTTGGGGTCGGGCCGACGGTTGAGCTCCTCGACGGTGACGGCGAGCGAGTGCGGCACCTCCTGGAACACCTTCTCCAGCGCCGCCTCGCGGATGAGCTCGGCGATCTGGCGGTCGGTGTCCTCGTCGGTGGTCTGCTCCTCGGGGTACAGCGGCGGACCCTCCGGCAGCAGGCCGACCAGCAGGTCCTCCAGCAGCTCGACCTGGTCGCCCGCGACCGCGCTCACCGGCACGACCTCGGCGGCCTCGACGAGCTGGCTGGCGGCCACCAGCTGCTCGGCGACCTGCTTCCTCGACGCGGCGTCGGTCTTGGTCACGACGACGACCACCGGCGCCGTGACCTCCTTCAGCTGGCGGGCGATGAAGCGGTCACCGGTGCCCACCGGCTGGTCGGCCGGGATGCAGAACACCACGACATCGACCTCGGACAGCGTGTCCCGGACGACGTCGTTGAGCCGGCGGCCCAGCAGGCTCCTGGGCTTGTGCAGGCCGGGGGTGTCGACGAGGACGAGCTGCCCGCCGGGCCGGTGCACGACGCCGCGGATCGCGTGCCGGGTGGTCTGCGGCCGGTTGCTGACGATGCCGACCTTCTCGCCGACCATGGCGTTGGTCAGCGTGGTCTTGCCCGCGTTGGGCCGGCCGACCAGGCAGGCGAAGCCGCTGCGGTACGGCTGGTCCGGCGTGCTCACCGGCCCAGTCTCCCACTGCGTGACGACATCGTCGGCCCACCGGCCGACACCGCGGCCACGTGCCGTCCGCCACAGGCGTGGAGCCCCACGGCCGCTCCTCGCGGAGGCCTCCGGCCCCCACTCGTCGCGGTCACGCCGTGGTGCGGAGCATCCCGTCGGGCCCGGCGAGGTGCACCGGCGCCGACGGCGTCAGGTCGTGCACGGCGGCCAGGCCCTCCTGCTCGACGGCGTCGGCGTCGGACACGATCGCCGCCGCCTCCAGGCCCTCGACGCCGCTGGAGACCGCCGCGGCGACGGCCGCCTGCAGCGCGGACAGCCGCAGCGAGGGCAGCGCGACGCTGGCGGCCACGTAGGTGCGCCCGTCGGTGTCGCGGACCGCGGCGCCCTCCGGGGCGCCGGTGCGGCCGCGCGCGGAGCGGGCGAGGGTGACGAGCTTGGCGTCCTCGGGCTGCAGGTCGGGCACGAGGGCTCAGCTTTCCACGCCGGCCGGGACCTCGGCCCGGGTGGCCCCGGACTGGTGCCCGGGATCGGCGTCGGGCACCCGCGTGACGACGATCGTGTCGATGCGGTTGCGCCGCCCGCCGGTGCTCTCGGCGACCAGCCGCAGCCCCGCGACCTCCGCCGACGACCCCTCGATCGGCACCAGCCCGAGCTCGCGGGCGAGCAGGCCGCCGACGGTCTCGACGTCGTCGTCGCGGGGCAGCTCGACGTCGAACAGCTCGGCGAGGTCCTCGACCGGCAGCCGGGCGGTGATCCGCACCGACCCGTCGTCGAGGTGCTCGACCGGCGGCCGCTGGACGGCGTCGTGCTCGTCGGCGATCTCGCCGACGATCTCCTCGAGGATGTCCTCGATGGTGACCAGCCCGGCGAAGCCGCCGTACTCGTCGACGACGATCGCGATGTGGGTGCGGCGGGCCTGCATGTCGCGCAGCAGCTCGTCGACCGGCTTGGACTCCGGCACGAACGCCGGCGGGCGCATGAGCTCCTCCACCTTCGGGCCACGCCCGTCGCCGAGGTTCTGCGACCGGCGCACGAGGTCCTTGAGGTAGACGACGCCGACGACGTCGTCGACGTTCTCCCCGATCACCGGGATGCGGCTGAAGCCGCTGCGCAGCGCCAGGGCCAGCGCCTGCCGGACGGTCTTGGTGCGCTCGATCCACACGACGTCGGTGCGCGGCACCATGACCTCGCGGGCGATGGTGTCGCCGAGCTCGAACACCGAGTGGATCATGTTCCGCTCGCCGGACTCCACGACGCCGCGCTCCTCGGCGAGGTCGACGAGCTCGCGCAGCTCGACCTCGGTGGAGAACGGGCCGTCCCGGTAGCCGCGGCCGGGGGTGATCGCGTTGCCGATCAGGATCAGCAGCGTCGTGACCGGGCCGAGCACCCGGCCCAGCAGCCGCACCACCCCGGCGGTGGTCAGGGCGAGGGGGTAGGCGTGCTGACGGCCCAGCGTCCGCGGCCCGACGCCGACCAGCACGTAGCTGACGACGGTCATCACGCCGGCGGCGGCGAGCACCGCCTGCCAGCCCATGCCCAGCACGCGGACCAGGACGACGGCGACCAGCACCGCGGCGACCATCTCGCAGACGATCCGCAGCAGCAGGAGCAGCGCCACCAGGCGGGCGCGCTCGTCGAGGACCCGCTCGAGGGTGGCCGCCCGCCGGACGCCGTCGCGGCGCAGCTCCTCGACCCGCGCCGCGGACACCCGCTGCAGGGCGGCGTCCATGGCGCCGAAGAGTCCGGCCAGCGGCACCAGGCAGATCGCGACCACCAGCAGCGTGACCGTACCGGCGCTCATCGCGTCACCGCGTCCCGGGACCCCGTTCGGCCGGCTCGCCGGTGACCGGCTGCCGCGGCGCCGCGCGCCAGCCCTCCAGCAGGCGGGTCTGCAGGCCGAACATCTCCCGCTCCTCCTCGGGCTCCATGTGGTCGTAGCCGAGCAGGTGCAGCACGCCGTGGGTGGCCAGCAGCAGCAGCTCGTCGTCCATGGAGTGGCCGGCGGCGCGGGCCTGCCGGACGGCGACCGAGGGGCACAGCACGACGTCGCCGAGCAGCGCGGGGCCGGGGTCGGGGTCGTCGGGGCGGGCGGTGTCGAGCTCGTCCATGGGGAAGGCCAGGACGTCGGTCGGGCCCTTCTCCCCCATCCAGCGCTCGTGCAGCACGGACATGTAGTCCGGGTCGACGCACAGCACCGACAGCTCGGCCATCGGGTTGACGCCCATCTCGGCGAGGACGTACCGGCAGATGCCGGTCAGCTCGGCCTCGTCGACGGCGATCTCGGACTCGTTGGCGACCTCGACGGGCACGGCGGTCAGCTCCCCTGCCGGCGGGTCGGCCGCGCGGGCCGGGCCGGGCCGGCGGGACGGCCGGCGCCCTGCTGGTGGGCGGCGTCCCACCGCTCGTAGGCGTCCACGATGTCGCCGACCAGCCGGTGACGGACGACGTCGGAGCTGGTCAGGTTGGCGAAGTGCACGTCGTCGATGCCGTCGAGGATCTCGCGCACGACCTTGAGGCCGCTCTGCGCGCCGCCGGGCAGGTCGACCTGCGTGACGTCACCGGTGACGACGATCTTCGAGCCGAAGCCGAGCCGGGTGAGGAACATCTTCATCTGCTCGGCGGTCGTGTTCTGCGCCTCGTCGAGGATCACGAACGCGTCGTTGAGCGTGCGGCCGCGCATGTAGGCCAGCGGCGCGACCTCGATGGTGCCGGACTGCATGAGCCGCGGGATCGACTCGGGGTCGACCATGTCGTGCAGCGCGTCGTAGAGCGGGCGCAGGTACGGGTCGATCTTCTCGCTGAGCGTGCCGGGCAGGTAGCCCAGCCGCTCGCCGGCCTCGACCGCGGGGCGGGTGAGGATGATCCGGTTGACCTGCTTGGTCTGCAGCGCCTGCACGGCCTTGGCCATCGCCAGGTAGGTCTTGCCGGTACCGGCGGGACCGATGCCGAAGACGACCGTGTGCGCGTCGATCGCGTCGACGTAGCGCTTCTGGTTCAGCGTCTTGGGCCGGATCGTGCGGCCGCGGCGGCTGATGATGTCGAGGCTGAGGACGTCGGCCGGCCGCTCGGAGCCGCCGCTGCGCAGCATGCCGATGACCCGGCGCACCGAGTCCGGGCGCAGCGCCTGGCCGGTGCCGAGCAGCGCGATGAGCTCGTCGAACACGCGGACGGCGAAGGCGTTGTCGGCCGGCTGCCCGGTCACGGCGATCTCGTTGCCGCGGACGTGCACGTCGGCGTCGAGCTCGGACTCGACCAGCCGGAGCAGCTCGTCACCGGAGCCGAGCAGGGCGACCATCGAGACGGAGTCGGGGACCGTGATGGTGGCGCGGACCGCGGCGGGGGTGGCGCTCGCGAGGGTGCTGGCGCTGTCCGCGGCGACGGCCTGCGCGGAGGCCTCGCGGGACGTGGGGGCGCCCGGCACGGGGACGTTCGGGGAGGTGTCGGGCAAGAACCCTCGACCCTGCCTTCCTGGCACGGGGACTGAACGGCTCGACTCTACCCGCGCCCCGCCACCGGAACCGCGCTCGCAGGCGGGTCACCGCCCCGAGTAGGTCGCCTTCCCCGGCCCGTCGGCCAGGAAGGAGGCGACGGCGCCGCGCAGGTCGTCGGTGGCGAACAGCGGCCCGGAGACCTGCGGGGTGATCTCGTCGGCGGCCCGCGCGCCGTGCCGCACCGCCGTCGTCACGAGGCGCTTGGTGGCCGCGTGCGCGAGCGTGGGGCCGGCGGCGACCCGGCGCGCGTAGTCGCGGGCGGCCTCGGCGAAGCCGTCGTCGGGCAGCACCCGGTTGACGACGTCCCACCGCTCCAGCACCGCGGCCGGGTAGCGCTCGCCGGTGAAGATGAGTTCCTTCGCCCGCGCCGGGCCGGCCCGCTCGGCCAGCCGCTGCGGCCCGCCCATCGACGGGGTGAGCCCGACGCGGATCTCGAGCAGCCCGAACGAGGCCTTCTCCGCGGCCAGCAGCACGTCGCAGGCCAGCGCCAGCTCGAAGGCGGCGGTGAGGGTGAGCCCGTGCGCGGCGAACACGGTGGGGACGGGCAGGTCCTCGAGGGTCTGGGCGATGCGCAGCAGCCGCGCCCACAGCGCCGCGCCGCGCTGCGCGGGCTCGGGCCCCTCGGCGATCTCCTGGAAGGCGTGCACGTCGACGCCCCCGGAGACGACCTTCCCGCGGGCCTCGAGCAGCACCGCGCGGGCGCGGTCGGGCCGGCCGGGCGCGGTGAGGGCGACCAGCTCGGCGGCGACCCGCTCGAAGGCGGCGAACACCGACTCGTCGAAGAGGTTGAGCGGCGGTGCGTCCAGCACGACGACGGCGACGTCGCCGTCCCGCTCGATTCGGACGGGGGCGGCGCTGCCGGCGTCGGTCATGCCGGCCACCCTGCCAGGCGGCCCGCCCGGCTCAGCCCGGGGGCCAGTGCAGGTCGCGGCCGCCGAGGACGTGCAGGTGCAGGTGGTGGACGGTCTGCCCGGCCTGCGGGCCGGTGTTGGCCACCAGCCGGTAGCCGGGCTCGGTGCCGTCCTCGCTGGCCAGCCCCTCCTGGATCGCCACCGCGTGCGCCGCGGCCACCACGTCGGCGAGCAGCTGCGGGTCGGCGCCGACGAGCAGCCCCACCGTCGCGTGGTGCTGCTTGGGGATGACCAGCACGTGCGTGGGCGCCTGCGGGTTGACGTCCCGGAAGGCCAGCGTGCGGTCGGTCTCGTGCACGACGTCGGCCGGGATCTCCCCGGCGACGATCCGGCAGAACAGGCAGTCGGTCACGCGCCGACACTAGGACGCGCGCCGCCCGGGCACGCGCGACACGATGGGCCGGTCCCCCTCCCCCGCCCGTCCCCGGAGGTGCCCCGTGCCCGTCCCCCCGCGGCCCAGCAGGACGTAGTGACCAGCTGCAGCGCTCTCCGGTCGGGGAGCCCCGGAGTCCACCCGTCCCGCCGCGCGTTCCTCGCCGGCACCGCTCTCGCCCTCGCCACCGCCGCGTGCGGCCGCTCCTCCCCCGTCGGCGCCGCCCCCTCCTCCGGCGCGACGGCCACCATGCGCATCGGCGCGATCCCCGACCAGGACCCCGAGGTCCTGCAGCGCCTCCACGGCACCCTCGCCGACTCGATGTCCGCCGCGCTCGGCCTCGACGTCACCTACGTGCCGGTCACCGACTACGCCGCCGCGGTCTCCCTCTTCCGCACCGGCGACCTCGACCTCGTCTGGTTCGGCGGGCTCACCGGGGTGCAGGCGCGGCTGCAGGCGCCGGGTGCGCGGCCGGTCGCCCAGCGCGACATCGACACGGCGTTCCACTCGCTCTTCGTGGTCCACACGGCCACCGGTCTCGCGCCGTCGGACGACCTGCGCCCGCTGGCCGGGCTGCGGTTCACCTACGGCAGCGAGACCTCGACGTCGGGCCGGCTGATGCCCGCGTACTTCCTGCAGCAGGCCGGCGTCGACCCGCAGGGCTTCCCGGGCGGGCCGGGGTTCTCCGGCTCGCACGACGCGACCATCCAGCTCGTCGCCTCGGGCACCTACCAGGCGGGGGTGCTCAACGAGCAGGTGTGGACCTCCCGCTCCGAGGCGGGCGCGGTGGACCCGGCGGTCGTGCGGTACGCCCGGACCCCGGCCTACCACGACTACCACTGGCTGCTCGGCCCGCGGGTGCCCGAGCGCTTCGGCGACGACGTCGCCGGGCGGCTCACCGGCTACTTCACCGGGCTGTCGGCCGGGGACCCGGACGACGCCGCGGTGCTCGAGCTGTTCGGCGCCGGCTCCTTCGTCCCGGCGCGGGCCTCTGACCACGACCGGATCGAGGAGATCGGCCGCGGCCTGGGGCTGGTCACCTGAGCGCCGTCCTCCGGCTGACCGGCGTCACCGTCCGGTTCGGGGCGGCGACCGCGCTGGAGTCCGTGGACCTCACCGTCGGTCCCGGCGAGCGGGTCGCCGTCGTCGGGGCCTCGGGCGCCGGGAAGTCGACGCTGCTGGCCGTGGCCAACGGCGCGGTGCCGCCGTCGTCCGGCACGGTCGAGGTGCTCGGGCAGGACCCCGCGGCCCTGCGCGGGCGGGCGCTGCGCCGGCTGCGCGCGCGGGTGGGGACCGTCCACCAGCACCTCGAGCTGGTGGGTCCGCTGCGCGTGGTGCACAACGTCAACGCCGGCCGGCTCGGCGGGTGGCCGGCGGCCCGGGCGGCGTGGTCCCTGCTGCGGCCGCAGGGCCTGCCCGAGGTCCTCGCCGCCCTGGAGCGGGTGGGGCTAGCCGACCGCGTCTTCGACCGCACCGGCGCCCTGTCCGGCGGGCAGCGCCAGCGGGTCGCCGTCGCGCGGCTGCTGGTGCAGGACCCCGAGCTGGTCCTGGCCGACGAGCCGGCCTCCGCGCTGGACCCGGCGCTGTCCGGCCGGGTGCTGGAGCTGCTGGGCGGGCCGGCGTCCCGGGGCGGCGCCCTGCTGGCCGCGCTGCACGACCCGGCGCTCGCGCTGCGGTGCTGCGACCGGGTGGTCGGGCTGGCCGCCGGCCGGGTGGTCCTCGACGTCCGCGCCGCCTCGCTGTCGGTCCGCGACCTGGCCGACTTCTACGGGGCGGCCGCGTGACCGCGGTGCTGTCCCGCCCGGCGGCGCCGCCGCTGCGGCGGGACCGGCGCCGCTGGGCGTGGGGGCTGGCCGCGCCGGCCGCCGTCGGCTGGGCGCTCGCGAGCGCGCTGGACGGCGGGGTGCTCAACCCGGCCGGCGGCACGCAGCTCGGCCGGTTCGCCGGGGCGGCGCTGTCCCCGGCGCTCGACGGCGCCTTCCTCGGCGTGCTCGGCACCGCGGCCCTGGTGACGGTCGCCTACGCCGTCCTGGGCACCGCGCTGGCCCTGGTCCTCGGCGCGGCGGGGGCGGTGCTGCTCACCCGCACCACCTGGGGCGGCCGGCGGCTGGGCTGGGCGGCGGCCCGCGGCGCGCTCGCGGTGCCGCGCGGTCTGCACGAGGCGGTGTGGGGCCTGCTGCTGGTGAACCTGCTCGGGCTGGACCCGTGGGTCGGCGTGCTGGCGATCGGCCTGCCCTGCGGCGCCGTGACCGCGAAGGTGTTCGCGGACCTGCTCGACGAGGTGCCCCGCGGGCCGTACGACGCGCTGCTCGCGCAGGGCTCGGGACGGGTCGCCGCCGCGCTGTACGGGCTGGTCCCCCAGGCGGCCGGCGGGCTGCTGTCGTACGCGTTCTACCGCCTGGAGTGCGCGGTCCGGTCCGCCGTCGTGCTGGGGCTGGTCGGCGCCGGCGGGCTGGGCTACCAGCTGTCGCTGTCGTTCTCGTCGCTGCGCTGGCCCGAGGTCTGGACCGCCGTCCACGCGCTGGCCCTCCTGTGCCTCGCCGCCGACGTCGCCGGGCGCGCGGTGCGCCGCCGGGTGGCCGCCCCGAGGCGGCGCGCCGGCACCCTCTCCCGCGACCGCGTGCTGACCGCGGCGGCGCTCGCGGTGCCGGCCGCCGTCGCGTGGGCGTGGTGGTTCCTGGCGCTGTCGCCGGCGTCGCTGGTGTCCGCGCGCGCCCGCGAGCAGGCCGGCTACGTGCTCGGCGCGGCCTGGCCCCCGGCCGGTGGCGGCGACCTGCTGCGGGAGGTCGCCCGGCAGGCGGTCGTCACGCTGCAGACGTCGGTGCTGGCGATCGCGGTGGCGACGGCGGGCGCGGTCCTGGTGGCCGGGCCGGCCGCGCGGCTCGCTGGGCGGTCGGCGCCCGGGCGGGTCGCCGGGGCGCTCGCGCGCGCGGCCCTGCTGCTGCTGCGGGCGGTGCCCCCGCCGGTGTGGGCGCTGGTCCTGCTGTTCGTGCTGCTGCCCGGCGTCCTGCCCGGGGCGCTCGCGCTCGGGGTCTACACGCTCGGGGTGCTCGGGCGGCTGTCCGCCGAGGTGGTGGAGGAGGCCGACGCCCGGCCGCGGTCGGCGCTCACCGCCCTGGGCGCCCGCCCGGCGGGGGCGTGGCTGTACGGGGTGGCGCCGCAGGCGGCCGGGCCGGTGCTGGCGTTCGCGCTGTACCGGTGGGAGGTCGCCGTCCGGGACACGCTGCTGGTCGGGCTGCTCGGCGCCGGCGGGCTGGGCGCGCTGCTGGCCTCGCGCCTGGCGGTCTTCGACTGGCCCGCCGTGACGACGGTGCTGCTGGCCACGATCGCGCTGACCCTCGCCGTGGACCTGGTCAGCGAGCGGGCGCGGCGGGCCCTGCGCTGAGCGTGCTCAGGCCCAGCGGGTCCGGACCGACAGGGCGGCCAGCGCCGCGGCGCCGGCGGTGGAGGTCCGCAGCACCTCCGGCCCGAGCCGCACCGGCTGGGCGCCGGCCGCGCGCAGGGCCACGACCTCGCCGTCGGTGAGCCCGCCCTCGGGGCCGACGACGACGGCGACCGTGCCGCTGGCGGGGACATCCACCCCGGCGAGGGGACGGCGGGCCTGCTCGTGCAGCACCAGCGCGAGGTCGACGTCGGCGAGCTCCCCGCACACCTGCCGGGTGGTCATGAGGTCGCCGATCTCGGGGACCCGCGGCCGCCGCGACTGCTTGGCCGCCGCCCGGGCCGCGGCCCGCCACTTCGCCAGGCCCTTCTCGACGCGGTCCTCGCGCCAGCGGGTGACGCAGCGCGCGGCCGCCCACGGGACCACCCGGTCGACGCCGAGCTCGGTGGCCAGCTCCACGGCCAGCGGGCCGCGGTCGCCCTTGGGCAGGGCCTGGACCAGCACGAACTCCGGCTCGGCCGGGGGCACGTCGTGGCGGGCGGTGACCTGCACGCGCAGCCCGGCCGGCCCGGCGTGGAGCACGGTGCCCTCGACGACCGCGCCGCGGCCGTCGCCGACCCGCACCGCCTCGCCGGCGGCCAGCCGCAGCACGTCGACGGCGTGCCGGCCCTCGGCGCCGCCGACGAGCACCTCGTCCGCCCCGTCACCCGCCAGCTCGTCGAGGAGGAACAGCGGGGAGCCGTCGAGGGCCGGCCGGGCGTCGTCGGGGGCCGGGACGCTCACTTGAACGAGTTCCGGACCCGGGAGAACAGGCCGCCCTGCGTCTCCGCCGGGCCGGGGCGGTCCTCGCCGCGCAGCACCGCCAGCTCGCGCAGCAGCTTCTCCTGCTCGGCGTCGAGTCGCGTCGGCGTCTGGACGTCGACGTGCACGTGCAGGTTGCCCCGGCCGGTGGCCCGCAGCCGTGGCGCGCCCTGGCCGCGGAGGGTGAGGACGGTGCCCGCCTGGGTGCCGGGGCGGACGTCGACGTCGGTGTCCTCGCCGTCGAGCAGGGTCAGCGGCAGCGTGGTGCCCAGCGCCGCGGCCGTCATCGGCAGCGCGACGTGGCAGTGCAGGTCCTCGCCGTCGCGGGTGAACACCGGGTGCGGGCGCTCGCGGATCTCCACGTACAGGTCGCCGGCGGGGCCGCCGCCGGGGCCGACCTCGCCGCGGCCGGTGAGCCGGATCCGCATGCCGTCCTCGACGCCGGCGGGCACCTTGACCTGGATGTCCTGCCGTGCGCGGACCCGGCCCTCGCTGCCGCACTCGGGGCAGGGGTCGGGGATGACCTGGCCGGTGCCGGCGCAGGTCGGGCACGGCCGGCTGGAGACGACCTGGCCGAGGAACGAGCGCTGCACGCTCTGCACCTCGCCGCGGCCGGAGCAGGTGACGCAGGTGGTCGGGTGGGTGCCCGGCGCGGTGCCGGCGCCGGCGCAGGTGCCGCACAGGACGGCGGTGTCGACGGTGATCGTCTCGGTGGTGCCGAAGACCGTCTGCTCGAGGTCGAGCTCCAGCGCGATCAGGGCGTCGTCGCCGGCGCGGACGCGGCTGCGCGGCCCGCGCGTGCCCATCCCGCCGCCGAAGAAGGCGTCCATGATGTCGCCGAGCCCGCCGAAGCCGGCCCCGCCGAACGGCGAGCCCGCGGCGGCGCCGGCGCCGCTGTCGAACGGGTCCCCGCCGAGGTCGACGATGCGCCGCTTGTCCGGGTCGGTCAGCGCCTGGTAGGCCCGGCTGACCTCCTGGAAGCGCTCCTTGGCCTCCGGGTCGGGGTTGACGTCGGGGTGCAGGTCCCGCGCCAGCCGCCGGTAGGCCTTCTTGATGTCGGCGTCGGAGGCGCCCCGGGAGAGCCCGAGCACGCCGTAGTAGTCGGTTGCCATCAGGGGTCGAGACCTCAGCTCCCGGCCAGCAACTGGCCGACGTAGCGGGCCACGGCTCGCACCGCGGCCATGTTGCCTGGGTAGTCCATGCGGGTCGGGCCGACGATGCCCAGCCCGCCCAGCGCCCGGTCACCGGTGCCGTACCCCACCGAGACGACCGACGCACCGGCCAGCGCCTCGTGGGCGTTCTCCTCGCCGATGCGCACGAGCACCGCGCCGCTGCTGTCGACCTCGCTGATCAGCTTGAGGACGACGACCTGCTCCTCCAGTGCCTCCAGCAGCGGGCGCAGGCTGCCCGGGTCGAGCGCGACGCGCGCCAGGTTCGCCGTCCCGCCGATGACGAGACGGTCCTCCCCCGGCTCGACCAGGGTCTCGACCAGCGCGGCGCTGACCGCGGCGACCAGCGCCCGCAGGTGCTCCGGCGCGGTCTCGACGAGGTCGGGGACCTTGCTGCCGGCGTCGGCGAGCCGGGCGCCGGTGAACGCGGCGTTGAGCGTGGCGCGCAGGTCCGAGACGTCGTCGCGGCTGACGTCGACCGGGCAGTCGACGACCCGCTGCTCGACGCGGCCGGTGTCGGTGATGAGCACCAGCAGCAGCCGCGAGCCGGTCAGCTGCACCACCTCGAGGTGGCGGACCGCGCTGCGCGACAGGGTCGGGTACTGGACGACGGCGACCTGGTGGGTCAGCTGGGCGAGCAGGCGCACCGTGCGGCCGAGGACGTCGTGCAGGTCGACCGCGCCGTCGAGGAACCGCTCGATGGCGCGGCGCTCGGCGGGCGACAGCGGCTTGACCGCCGAGAGCCGGTCGACGAACAGCCGGTAGCCCTTGTCGGTGGGCACCCGCCCGGCGCTGGTGTGCGGCTGGGTGATGTAGCCCTGCTCCTCGAGGACGGCCATGTCGTTGCGGATGGTCGCCGGCGAGACCCCGAGGTCGTGCCGCTCGGCCAGGGCCTTGCTGCCCACGGGGTCGTTGGTGGAGACGAAGTCCTGCACGATCGCCCGCAGGACCTGCAGGCGCCGTTCGTCGTGCGCCACGGTGACACCTCCCCGAACCGGTCGACGTCGCCGTGCGGGGAGCCGCGGGGGCTCCGGCCCGCCCTCGCCGGGTGCCCGGCCGGGTTGGCACTCGCACGGACCGAGTGCCAATCCAGCATACGACCAGGGAGCCGTTCCGTCGCGGACGTGACGGGGTCCACCACCCGGTGGGGGCCCGGCACGGCGGGCGGCGGGCCGATACGCTCGGACGCGTCGGTGCCGGTACGGGGCAGGTGTTGGACGGAGGTCGGGTCCCTGATCTTCAAAGCGGTGCGGAACGGGCGCCCCTATCCCGAGCACGGGTTGTCCACCAGGGACTGGGCGATGATCCCGCCCCGGCAGATCCGGCTCGACACCCTCGTCACCACCAAGCGCGAACTGGCGCTGGACACCCTGCTCGCCGACGACTCGACCTTCTACGGCGACCTGTTCCCGCACGCCGTCCAGTGGCACGGCGACCTCTACCTCGAGGACGGCCTGCACCGCGCGCTGCGGGCGGCCCTGCAGCAGCGCTCGGTCATCCACGTCCGGGTGCTCGACCTCGACGCGCTGATGCCCGCCAACCTGGCCTGATGGACCCGGCCCGGCTCGACGGCGGGGTGCTGCTGCGGGAGGCGACCGCCGGGGACCTGCCCGCAGTGGTCGCGCTGTTGGCCGACGACCCGCTGGGCGCGACCCGGGAGTCGGCCGACCCCGTCCCGTACGAGCGGGCGTTCGCCGCCGTCGACGCCGACCCCGCGCACCTGCTGGTCGTGGCCGAGGACGCCGGCGCCGTCGTCGGCACCCTGCAGCTGTCGTTCCTGCCCGGGCTGTCCCGCGGCGGCGCGCTGCGCGCACAGGTGGAGGGCGTGCGGGTGGCCGCGGCCGCCCGCGGGCGGGGGCTCGGCGAGGCGATGCTGCGGTGGTGCGCCGCGGAGTCCCGCCGCCGCGGCGCCGCCCTGCTGCAGCTGACCACCGACGTCCGCCGCCCCGACGCGCACCGCTTCTACGAGCGGCTGGGCTTCGTCGCCTCACACGTCGGCATGAAGCTGGAGCTCTAGCCGCTACAGCCAGCCCTTGTCGGCGGCGACGCGGGCGGCCTCCACCCGCGTGCGGGCGCCGGTCTTGCCGATCGCCGAGGACAGGTAGTTGCGCACCGTGCCCTCGGACAGGAACAGCCGCCGGGCGATGTCGGCGACGGTGGCGCCGTCGGCGGCCTCCCGCAGCACGTCGGCCTCGCGCGCGGACAGCGGCGTCGCGCCGATCGCCAGCGCGGCGGCGGCCAGTTCCCGGTCGATCACCCGCTCCCCCGCGACGACGGCGCGGATCGACCGGGCGAGCTCGGCGACCGGCGCGTCCTTCACCAGGAAGCCCGCCGCGCCCACCTCCATGGCGCGGCGCAGGAACCCCGGCCGGCCGAAGGTGGTGAGGACGACGGCGCGCACGCCCGGCAGCTCGGCGGCCAGCTCGCGGGCGGCCTCCAGACCGTCCCGCCCGGGCATCTCGATGTCGAGCAGCGCGACGTCGGGGGCGTGCTCCCGGGCGGCGGCCAGCACCTCGTCGCCCCGGCCCACCTCGGCGACGACGGTGATGTCGGGCTCCAGCTCCAGCAGCGCCCGCAGCGCGCCGCGGACCATCGACTGGTCCTCGGCCACCAGCACCCGGATCACCGGGCCACCGCCGCGTGAGCCGGCACCAGCGGCAGGACCGCGCGCAGTTCGTAGCCGCCGTCGCGGCCGGCGCCGCCGGTGAGCCGGCCGCCGAGCGCCCCCACCCGCTCGGACAGGCCGGTGAGCCCGGAGCCGGGCCCGGTGTCGTCGGCGGGGCCGCGGCCGTCGTCGGTGACGGTGAGCACCGCGTCGGTGCCGTCGTCGGCGAGGGTGACGGTGACCGTCCGGGCGCCGCTGTGCCGCAGCACGTTCGTCGTCGCCTCGCGGACCACCCAGCCCAGGGCGGCGTCGACCGGGCCGGGCAGCACGGGCACCCGGTCGGGCAGGCGGGCGGCGATCCCCGCGCCGGACAGCGCCGCGCGCGCCTCGGCCAGCGCCTGCGCGCAGCTGACCTGGCGGTAGCCGCTGACCGCGTCGCGGACCTCGGCCAGCGCGCGGCGGGCGGCGGCCTCGACGTCGGCCATCTCGGTGCGCGCCCGTGCCGGGTCGACCTCGGCCAGCCGCCCGGCGAGCTCGCTCTTGAGCGCGATGAGCGACAGGCTGTGGCCGAGCAGGTCGTGCAGGTCGCGGGCGAAGCGCAGCCGCTCCTCGGCGACCGCGTTGCGCGCCAGCTCCTCGCGGGCCGCGGCGAGCTCGGTGTTGACCTCGACCAGGTGGCGGGTGCCGCGCATCGCGAACGCCGTGAGCAGACACATCACCGGGAGGATGAACAGGTTCGCGAGCTGGCCGTCGGCCGCGACGACCCCGGCGCACACCGCGGCGGCGGCGAGCACCGCCGGCCACACCCAGCGCCGCGGCAGTGCCGCCGCCGAGGCCGCCGACACGTAGATCAGCAGACCCGCCCACGCCGGGCCAAGCCAGACGGCGAGGCCGGCACCGAGCGCCGCGATCACCGCCAGCCGGCCGAGCGGTCCGCCCGGGTCGCAGCTGGTGAACGACCGGCGGAACACGTCGAGGTAGACGGCGGTGAACACCAGCAGCGCGGCGCCGGCGACCACCCGGACCGCCGTCGGCCGGTCGGTGGTCAGCAGGTCGGCGAGGGGGAAGGCCTGGAACAGCAGCCAGGGCAGGGACCAGCCGATCTGCCGCCACCGGGAGTGGGCGTCCACGGCGCCCGACCGTAGACCTGCCGATCCCGGTACCGGACGTGCCGGACGTCGTCGGCCCGGGCTGACATCCGTCAGGTGCTGTCCCCGCCTTCCGCGCGCGAGAGGCAGAGGTGCTGCCTCTCGCGCGCGAGAGGCGGAGCCTCAGTCCGTCAGGTCCCGGACGACGGCGTCGGCGAGCAGGCGGCCGCGGTCGGTGAGCACCGCCCGGCCCCCGGCGTGCGCGGCGGGCTCCAGCAGGCCGCGGGCGACGGCGTCGGCGGCGCGGGCCCGGCCGGTGTCGGACAGCGCGGTCAGCGGCAGCCCGTCGCGCAGCCGCAGGCCGAGCATGACCGTCTCCAGCGCGCGGTCGGCGGGCTCGAGCACCTCGCGGTCGGCCACCGGGCCCTCCCCCGCCGCCAGCCGCTGCGCGTACGCCGCCGGGTGCTTGACGTTCCACCAGCGCACGCCGCCGACGTGGCTGTGCGCGCCCGGGCCCACGCCCCACCAGTTGGCGTTGGCCCAGTACAGCTCGTTGTGCCGGCAGCGGGCGGCGTCCCCGCGCGACCAGTTGCTGACCTCGTACCAGTCGAACCCGGCGCCGCGCAGCACGGTGTCGGCCTGGACGTAGCGGTCGGCGAGGACGTCGTCGTCGGGCATCGGCAGCTCGCCGCGGGCGATGCGGCGGGCCAGCCGGGTGCCGTCCTCGACGATGAGCGCGTACGCGCTGACGTGGTCGACCGGCGCGGCCAGGACGGCGTCGAGCGAGGCGGCCCAGTCGGCGTCGGTCTCGCCCGGCGTGCCGTAGATCAGGTCCAGGTTGACGTGCTCGAAGCCGGCCGCGACCGCCTCCCGCGCGGCCTGCGCCGCGCGCCCCGGGGTGTGCCGCCGGTCGAGGACGGCGAGCACGTGCTCGGCGGCGGACTGCATCCCGAGGCTGAGCCGGGTGAAGCCGGCCGCGCGCAGGGTCGCCAGCGACCGCGGGGTCACCGACTCGGGGTTGGCCTCGGTGGTCACCTCGACGCCGTCGGCGACCGGGAACAGCTCGCGGACGGCGGCCAGCACGGCGGCGAGGTCCTCGGCGGGCAGCAGCGTCGGGGTGCCGCCGCCGACGAAGACGGTGGAGACCGTCGGCAGGTCGGGGCCGAGGACCCGCGCGGCGCGGTGCAGCTCGGCGATCGCGGTGCCCGCGTACTCGGCGCGGTTGGCGCCGGGGCCGAGCTCGTCGGAGGTGTAGGTGTTGAAGTCGCAGTAGCCGCAGCGGGTGGCGCAGAACGGCACGTGCACGTAGAGGCCGAACGGCGTCGTCGTCAGGTGCTCGCGGGCACCGACCGGCAGGTCGTCGTCCGCGGGCGGACGCGCCGGCAGCAGCGGCAGGGTGGTGGTCATCTGCTCCCAGTGTGCCGCGCCCCCGCCACCCCGGGGCAGGATGCCCGGGTGAGCTCTGCGCCCGTGGACGAGGACCGGCTGCTGCAGGTGACCGTCGCGGGGGGCGTGGCCCGGCTGGTGCTGGACTCCCCCGGCAACCGCAACGCGCTCTCCCGGGCGCTGCGCGCGCAGCTGCGCGAGGCCCTCGACGCCGCGCTCGCCGACGACGCGGTGCGCGTGGTCGTGCTCGACCACGCCGGGCGGGTGTTCTGCTCGGGGATGGACCTGTCCGAGGCGGCCGGCGCCGGGGCCGGGGACCAGGGGGTGCGCGAGCTCCCCGACCTGCTGCGGACGATCTGGACCGCCCCCAAGCCGGTGGTGGCCGCGGTGCGCGGGCCGGCGCGGGCCGGCGGGGTCGGCCTGGCCGCGGCCTGTGACGTCGTGGTGGCCGCGTCCTCGGCGACGTTCGGCATGTCGGAGGTGCGGCTCGGGCTGGTGCCCGCCGTCACCTCCGCGGTCGTGCTGCCGCGGATGCTCCCGCACGTGGCGCACCGGCTCATGCTCACCGGCGAGGTGTTCGACGCCGCCACCGCCGCGGCCGGCGGGCTGGTGGACCTGGTGGCACCCGACGACGGGGTCGACGCCGCCGTCGACGGGCAGGTGCTGGCGCTGGCCGCCGGGTCGCCGTGGGCGCTGGCCGAGACCAAGCGGCTGCTGCGCGCCGGCGGGCTCCGCGGCTCCTTCGACGACCTGCTCGAGCTCTCGGCGCGGGCCTTCGCCGGCGAGGACGGTCAGGAGGGCATCGCCGCGTTCCGGGAGAGGCGCCCGGCGCGCTGGGTCCCCTCGCTGTAACCGGTCCGGCGCGGGATGCTGCGGGCGTGACCGTTCCCGAGGACCCGCGCGAACGCTTCCGCACCCTGCCCGAGCCGGTCGACCTCGAGGACACCGTGGAGACCGTCGACGCCTCCTCCGCGCAGCCGGTGCTGACGGAGAGCGACGAGCGCGACGCGCTGCTCCGCCAGGCCGGCGGCTGACCTGTCCCGTGCGCGGTCGTGCTCTGCCCCGCGGGTGTGTGCAGAGCACGACTGCGCTCAGAGCACGTAGGTGGCGATCATCTGGCCGAGCTGGCGGATGTCGGAGTTGCCCTTGAACTCCAGCCGCACCTTGCCCAGCCCGCTGAACCACAGGTCCAGCTCGGCGTCGAGGTCGAAGGTGCCCGCGGTCTCCACCGAGAAGGCCTGGATCCTGCTGTAGGGCAGCGAGGTGAAGTCCTTCTTGCGGCCGGTCATGCCCTGGACGTTCACCGCGATCAGCCGCTTGTCGGTGAAGACGACGAAGTCCCGCACCGTCTTGAACGCGAAGTACAGCTGCTCGCCCGGGATGAGCAGCGGGGCGACGTCGCCGGCGACGTCCTGGGGGTTGCACTGGCTCAGCTTGAACACCGAGCCGCTGGAGAAGTCGATCACCGGGACACGCTAGGTCAGCGGAACGTCACGGCCCGTGTCCCACGCCGGGTCAGCGGAGCCGGCGGGTGGCGTCGGGCAGCCGCTGGGTGACCTCGCGCGCGTCGAGCCACTCCATGAGCGGTACGGCCACCCGCCGCGTCGTCCCCCACGCCGAGCGCGCCTGGCTGAGCGTGAACGGCTGCGGCACCGCGGCCAGCCGCGCGCGGGCGGCCTCCTCCACGCCCGGCGCCAGGTAGACGCCGTCGGCGATGCGCACCAGCTGCCCGTCGCGCACCGCGGCCGCCAGCTCGCGGGGTCCGAGGCGGGCGGCGCGCAGCTCGTCGGCGTCCGGGGCGGCGAACGGATCGGCGGCCAGCCGCGCCCGGATGGCGTCGACCGCCCGCTGCACCGCCGGCGGCAGGCCGGCGGCGGCCACGACGACCCGGCCCTCGCGCAGCGCCAGCGGCGGCCGCACGACCAGGGCCACCAGGTCGTCGTCGGGCAGGTCCAGCTCCCGGCGGACGACGGCGACCGGCGGCCCGGGCTCCAGCGGGTGCGCCTGCCGGTGCGCGGCCACCAGCCCCGGCACCCGTCGGGCCAGCTCGCCGACCAGCCCCGGCGCCAGCAGCCACGGTCCGGCGCGGACGGCGTCGCCGGGCACCGGCCAGCCCATCGCGGTGAAGTCGTCGGCGCGCACCACCCGGCGGCGGGCGAGGTCGGCGGCGGCACCGGCCGGCCCGGCCTGCTGGCGGCCCAGCTCGCCGGCCCGCTGCCGGGCCGCCCCGCGGCGGCGCAGCTCCGGCGGCGCGACGTCGCGGACGTCGGCGCCGAGCACCCGCCGGGCCCCCGGGTCGCGCAGCAGGACCCGGTCCCCCACCCGCAGCGGCAGGGGGGCGGCCAGCCGCAGCCGCACCGCCCGCCCGTCGAGCGGGCGCAGCCGCACCGGCACCGCCGCCGAGCCGACGTGCAGCACCGCCTCGGCCGGCAGCCGCCCCTCGGGCGCGCGGGCCAGGACGACGTCGGCCTCCGCGGTGGTCCGGAACGCGCCGGGGGTGAGCAGCGCGTCGCCGCGGGAGAGGTCCTCGACGGCGATCCCGCGCAGGTTCAGCGCCACCCGCGCGGTCGCCGTCGCCCGCTCCACCGGACGGCCCAGCGACTGCACGCCGCGCACGCCCACCTCGCGGTCGCCGAGCCGCAGCCGGTCGCCGGGTGCGACGGACCCGGCGGCGAGCGTCCCGGTGACCACGGTGCCGGCGCCGCGGATCGGGAACGCGCGGTCGATCCACAGCCGCACCGGCGCCTCGGCGTCCGGCGCGGGCAGCCCGGCCAGCAGCGCCTCGAGGGCGGCGGTCAGCTCGGCGACGCCGCGGCCGGTCGGCGCGCTCACCGCCACGCCGGGGACGGCGCCCATCGACGTCGCGGCCAGCCGCTCGGTGGCGTCGGCGAGCACGGGCGCGGGGTCGGCGAGGTCGGCCTTGGTGACGGCGAGCAGCGCGTGCCGCACGCCGAGCGCGTCGAGGACGGCGACGTGCTCGGCGGTCTGCGACGACCAGCCGTCGTCGGCGGCCACCACGACCAGCGCGGCCGGCACGGACCCGACGCCGGCGAGCATGTTGCCGACGAACCGCTCGTGCCCCGGCACGTCGACGACGGCCAGCACCCGGCCCGAGGGCAGCGTCGTCCAGGCGAAGCCGAGGTCGATGGTCAGACCGCGGCGGCGCTCCTCCTCCCACCGGTCGGGCTCCATGCCGGTGAGCGCGCGGACCAGCGTCGACTTGCCGTGGTCCACGTGCCCGGCGGTGGCGATCACGTCCATGCCGCTCAGGGCCACCGCTGCGCCACCTCCAGCACCGCGGCGGCGAGGTCGTCGTCGGCCGACGGCGGCACGCTGCGCAGGTCGAGCAGGGTGCGCCCGTCGGCCACGTACCCGACGACCGGCCGCGCACCCCGCCGCAGCGGCTCGGCGAACGGCTCGGGCAGCGAGACCGCCGCGCTGGGCAGCGGGTGCTCGGGCGCCCCTCCCCCGCCGACCCGGGCGGCGGAGTCGACGGCGTGCGCGTCGACCCCGGCGGCGGCCAGCCGGCCGGCCAGCGCGCGCGCCCGGGCGCGCAGCCCGTCCACGTCGGCGGCGAGCATCTGCTGCACCGGAGGCTGCGGGCCGCGCAGGGTGGCCTCCAGCGCGGCGAGCGTCGTCTTGTCCACCCGCAGCGCCCGGTACAGCGGGTGCCGGCGCAGCCGCTGCACCAGGTCGGCGCGGCCGAGCACCAGGCCGGCCTGCGGGCCGCCGAGCAGCTTGTCCCCGCTGGCGAGCACCAGGTCGGCGCCGTCGGCCAGCGTCGTCTGCAGGTCCGGCTCGTCGGGCAGCGCCGGGTGCGGCCGCAGCAGCCCGGAGCCGACGTCGGCCACCAGCGGCACGCCGCTGTTCGCCAGCGCCTCGGCCAGCTCGTGCACCGGCACGGCCCGCGTGAAGCCGCGGACGACGAAGTTCGACGGGTGCACCTTGAGGACCGCGCCGGTGTCGTCGTGCAGGGCGTCGCGGTAGTCGTCGAGGGTCACCCGGTTCGTCGTCCCCACCTCGCGCAGGCGGGCGCCGGTCGACTCGAGCAGGGCGGGGATGCGGAAGCCGTCGCCGATCTCGACCAGCTCGCCGCGGGCGATGACCAGCTCGCCGCCCAGCGCCGTGGCCACCAGCGCCAGCGCGGCCGCGCAGTTGTTCACCACGATCGCGGCCCCGGCGGCGGGGACGGCGGCCAGCAGCGCGGCGATCGCCGCCTCGCCGCGCGGCCCGCGGCGGCCGGTGGACAGGTCCAGCTCGACGTCGGTGGTGCCGCTGGCCGCGACCACCGCCTCGACGGCCGCGGCCGACAGCGGTGCCCGCCCGAGGTTGGTGTGCACGAGGACGCCGGTGGCGTTGAGCACCGGGCGCAGGGCGGACGCGGTCGACGGCAGGCCGGCGAGGACGGCGGCGACCGCGTCGTCGGGCGCGAGCTCGCCCGCGCGGATGCGGGACTGCACGGTGCGGACGGCGTCCTTGACCAGCTCCCGGCCCAGGCGCGAGGCGGCGTCGGCCAGCGCCGGGTCGGCCAGCAGCGTGTCGGTGCGGGGCACTGCCCGCCGCGGGTCGGCGCTCATCGCTGCGGAGCGTATGCGCGCCGGCCCGCGGGGAGGCTGGCGGAGGCGGACGGGAATCGAACCCGCCTGACCGAGCTGCTCGGCCACGTCGGCTTTAGAGGCCGCGGGGGCCACCAGGCGCCCTGACGCCTCCGCCGGCCAGCCTACGGTGGGGCCGTGACCAGCGCGCCCGCACGGATCCGCCTCACCCAGTACGCGCACGGCGGCGGCTGCGCCTGCAAGATCCCGCCCGGGGAGCTCGAGGCCGTCGTCGCGGGGCTCACGCACACCGGCCCCGTCGACCCGGCCGCCGAGCTCGTCGTCGGCCTCGGCGACGGCGACGACGCGGCCGTCGTCCGCACCGCCGGCGGGCAGGGGCTGGTGCTCACCACCGACTTCTTCACCCCGGTCGTCGACGACGCGTACACCTTCGGCCGGATCGCCGCGGCGAACGCGCTGTCCGACGTCTACGCGATGGGCGGCACCCCGGTGGTCGCGGTCAACCTGCTCGGCTGGCCGCGGGACGTGCTGCCCGCCGAGCTCGCCGCCGAGGTGCTGCGCGGCGGGCTCGAGGCGGCGCAGGAGGCCGGCTGCCACGTCGGCGGCGGGCACTCGATCGACGACCCCGAGCCCAAGTACGGCATGGCCGTCACCGGCGTCCTCGACCTCGACCGGGTCATCCGCAACGACGCCGCCGTCGCCGGGACGCCGCTGTCGCTGACCAAGCCGCTGGGCGTCGGCGTGCTCAACAACCGGATGAAGGCCACCGGCGAGGTCAGCGAGGAGGCGGTGGCCTCGATGACCGCGCTCAACCGGGACGCCTCGCGCGCCGCCCTGGCCGCCGGCGTCCGCGCGGGCACCGACGTCACCGGCTTCGGCCTGCTCGGTCACCTGTACAAGATGGCGCGCGCCAGCGGGGTGACCGCAGTGGTCGACGCCGCCGCCGTCCCCTACCTGGCCGGCGCCCGCGAGGCGCTGGCCGCGGGGTTCGTCTCCGGCGGGACCCGCCGCAACCTCGACTGGGTGCGCCCGCACACCGACCTGTCCGCCGTGGGGGAGGACGAGGCGCTGCTGCTGGCCGACGCACAGACCTCCGGCGGGCTGCTGCTGGCCGGCGAGGTGCCCGGCGCCCCGGTGATCGGCGAGTTCGTCCCGCGGCAGGAGCACGTCCTCGTCGTCCGCTAGCGTCCGCCGCATGCGCGCCGTCTTCGTCTCCACACCCTCGCCCGACGACCCGCTCTCCGTCCTGGAGGTCGGCGACCGGCCCGAGCCGGAGGTTCCCGACGGCTGGACGACGGTGCAGGTCGAGGCCGTCTCCCTCAACCACCACGACCTGTTCAGCCTGCGCGGCGTCGGCCTGCCCCAGGAGCGGATGCCGATGATCCTGGGCACCGACGCCGCCGGGCTGGACGAGGACGGCAACGAGGTCGTCGTCCACGGCGTCGTCGCCAGCCCCGGGTGGACCGGCGACGAGACGCTCGACCCGAAGCGCACGCTGTTCTCCGAGCTGTACCAGGGCACGATGGCCGAGCGGGTCGCCGTCCCCCGGCGCAACGTGCTGCCCAAGCCCGCGGAGCTGTCCTTCGCCGAGGCCGCCTGCCTGCCCACCGCCTGGCTGACCGCCTACCGGATGCTGTTCGTCCGCTCCGGTCTGCGGCCCGGCCAGACGGTGCTCGTGCAGGGCGCCAGCGGCGGCGTCGCCACCGCGCTGGTCGTCCTGGGGCGGGCCGCCGGCTACCGGGTGTGGGTGACCGGCCGCAGCGAGGAGAAGCGCGCGGCCGCGCTCGAGCTCGGCGCCGACCGGGCCTTCGAGACCGGCGCCCGGCTGCCCGAGCGGGTCGACGGCGTCATGGAGACGGTCGGCAAGGCGACCTGGAGCCACAGCGTCAGGTCCCTGAGGCCCGGCGGCGTCATCGTCACCTCCGGCGCCACCACCGGCTACGACCCGGGCGCCGAGCTCAACCGGGTGTTCTTCACCCAGCTGTCGGTGGTCGGGTCCACCATGGGCACCCGCGACGAGCTGGAGTCGCTGGTCCGGATGTGCGCGGTGACCGGCGTCCGCCCGGTCATCGACGTCGAGCTGCCGCTCGAGGAGGCCCGCGAGGGCTTCAGCCGCATGCTCGAGGGGCGCACCGCCGGGAAGATCGTCTTCACGCTCTGACGAGGAGGCCGGCCGTGGCCAGGACAGCGCGGGTGTGGCGGGGCTGGGTCCGCACCGGGGACGCCGACGCCTACGCCGCCTACGTCGAGGAGACCGGGGTCGGCGAGTACCGGCGGACGCCGGGCAACGAGGGCGCCTGGGTGCTCACCCGCGACCTCGGCGACGGCCGCACCGAGGTCGTCGCGCTGAGCCTGTGGGAGTCGCTGGACGCGGTCCGCGGGTTCGCCGGCGACGACCTCGAGGCCGCCGTCTACTACCCCGAGGACGACCGCTTCCTGGTGCAGCGCGAGGACACCGTCACGCACTACGCGGTGCACGAGCCGCGCTGACCTCGCGCAGCAGCACCAGCGCCGCGACCGCCGCCAGCGCGGCGGCGACCGCGGCGCCGGCGAAGACGGTGTGCAGCTGGGTGAGGACGGCCTGGTCGACGGCCGCCTCGTAGGCGGGGCAGTCGGCCGGGGTGTCCGGGCAGACGGTCAGCGGCGAGCCGAGCGCCGCCACCTCGGCGGTGAACCGGCGCAGCGCCACCGCGGTGAGCAGCGACAGCCCGACCAGCATCCCCACGGTCCGGGCGACGACGGCGAGCGCGCTGGCGCTGCCGTGCACGGCGGGCCCGGTGACCGCCAGCAGCACCGCGTTGACCGGCGCGATCGCCAGGCCGAACCCGAGCCCCGCGGCCAGCAGCACGACCGTGGACCCCCACCGGTCCAGCGACGTCTCGCCCCAGCCGGTCATCGCCCACAGCGCCAGCGCGGCCAGCACCGTGCCGCCCGCGGCGACCAGCCGCGGGGGCAGCACCCGGCACAGCCACCCGCCGGCGACCGCGCCCACCGGGACCGCCACCAGCAGCCGCACCAGCACGAGCGCGGCGCCGAGCTGGTCGCCGGGCGTCGTCGTGGCGCGGGCGAACAGCGGGACGTCGACCAGCGCGGCCACCAGCGCCACCCCGACCAGCAGGTTGACCAGCAGCGCGCCCCACGCGCCGGCCGGTCGCAGCGCGCCCAGCGGCAGCACCGGGTCGGGCGCGCGCCGCTCGTGCAGCCAGAAGCCGGCGGCGGCCAGCGCCGCGACCGGCAGCAGCACCGGGCCGTGGGCGACGACCTCGGTGGCCGGGTCGGCCGCGGCGAAGGACCACACCAGCGCCCCGAGCGCGACGACGGCGAGCAGCGAGCCCAGCGCGTCGACCTCGCGGACCAGCCGCGGCGCCCCGCGCAGCGGCAGCACCGCGCCGTCGGGGTGCGCGAGGCTCCGCGCGACCAGCGCCAGCCCGGCGGCCACGGCGGCCAGCACCAGCGGCGTGGAGGCGGCTCCGCCGTCGGCCAGCGGCACCCAGGCCAGGCCGAGGGTGACGTCCTCGGCCAGCGCGGCCGGCTCGGCCAGCTGCAGGCCCGCGGCGGCGCCGGTGAGCAGCAGCAGGACCAGGCCGACGGGGTCGGGCCGCCGGCGGCCGCCGGTGAGCACCACCCCCGCGGCGAGGACCAGCCCGAGCAGCAGGTTGAGCCAGAAGACCGCCCGCCAGTCGCCGACCGCGAGCACCGCGGCGCCGGCCAGCGGGCCGAGCACCGCGCCGGCCTCCTGCACCGCGCCGACCACGCCCAGCGGCACCGCCCGGCGCTCGGGCGGCCATCGGTCGGCGACCAGTGCCAGCGTGGCCGGGACCAGCCCGCCGGCGCCCACGCCCTGCAGCCCGCGGCCGGCGACGGCGAGGCCCAGGTCGGTCGCCGTGGCGGTCAGCAGGGAGCCCAGCGCGAACAGCAGCAGGCAGCCGGCCAGCACCGGGACCCGGCCGCGCAGGTCGGCCAGCCGGCCCAGCAGCGGCAGCGTGGCGGTGTAGCCGAGCAGGAAGCCGCCGACGATCGGCGTCGCCCGCTGCAGCTCGTCGATGCCGACGCCGACCCCGGTGAGGATGTCCGGCAGCGCCAGGACGACGACGTAGGTGTCGGCCGCGGTGACCAGCACCGCCAGGGTGGCGAGGACGACCAGCGGCAGCCCCGGGACCGCGGGCGCCTGCGGCTCAGCCGACAGGCGGTGCGGTGATCTCGACATCGTCGCCGGGGTCGGAGAACTCGATGGTGAAGGTGGCGTCCTGGTCGGCCGCGTAGAACGGGCCGGTCAGCTCGGCGCGGCGCAGCTGGCCGGACTCGGTCGCCACGGAGAAGCGGGCCTCCACCGGCTGGCTCGGGTCCTCGCTGGTGAGCACCTGCTCGACCAGGTCGCCGGGGATCTCCGCGGTCACCTCGCGCACCACCTCGCCGTCGACCCGGCGCTCCTCCCCCAGCTCGGCGGCGTCGGACTGGGCGAGCAGCTGCGAGATGCCGGTGTCGGGGTCCAGCAGCGCGCCGGGGTCGCCGAAGCCGAACTGCGCGGGGTCGACGACGCTGTAGCCGCTGGTGAAGGGCAGCTGCGCGTAGACGGTGCCGTCGACCGAGACGACGGCGAGGTCGAGCGCCGAGCCGACGGCCAGCACCTGCAGCGTGCCCTCGAACGAGGCCGGGCGGAGGACGTCGCCCTCGCCGCCGACCAGCGCGGTGCCGGTGGTGGGGGCGCCCTCGCTGGTCAGCACGAAGTGCAGCGACTCGGTCTCGTCGAGCGTGGTCTTCGCGCGGGCGAGCAGGTCGCCGGCGGACTCCTCCGGCTCGCTCCCGCCGCAGCCGGCCAGCGCGGACACCGCGACCACCAGCCCGGCCACCGTCGCGGCAGCACGGCGCAGCACCATCGTCGTCCTCCCCGCTCCCGCCGGTCGGCTCCCGGCGCGGGCACGGTAGCGCGTCGCGGTGGCCGGCAGACGCAGGCGGCGGGGGTCCCGGGGACGGGGCGGCCGGTCCACGCCGGCGCCGCGTCAGGCCGGGGCGGCGGCCCTCGCGGCGATCCGCGCGGCGAGCCTTGGCTGGTCCTTGACCGGGAACGACGCCAGCGCGGGCTCCAGCTGGGCGATCCGGTACCGCTGGGTGGTGAGCGCGCGGAAGGCCAGGCCGGCGGTGACCCCGTGCTCCGGCCGGTCGACGACGGCGACCTCGTCCCCCGTGCCGACGTCGCCGGTCTCGAGCACCCGCAGGTAGGCGCCGGTGGCGCCGTGCGCGGTGAACCGCTTGACCAGGTCCGGGACGTCCCAGAAGCGGGCGAAGTTGGCGCACGGGATGCGCGGCGCGGTCACCTCGAGCAGCGCCGTCCCCACCCGCCAGCGCTCGCCGATGACCGCCTCGGTGAGGTCCAGGCCCGCCGTCCGGAGGTTCTCGCCGAAGCGGCCCGGCGGCAGGTCGCGGCCGAGGTCGGCGGCCCACCAGTCGGCGTCCTCCTGGGCGTAGGCGTAGACCGCCTGCCCTTCCCCGCCGTGGTGCTTCCGGTTGACCTGGACGTCGCCGTCCAGGCCCAGCTCGCCGACGGCGACGCGGCCGGGCCTCGGCCGCTTGTCGATGCCGCTGCGGTCGGGCCGGCGCCCGGGCAGGGGCAGCAGGTCGGAGCCGGAGACGCAGACGGCGAGCAGCCGGCCGCTCACTTCTTGGCGGCGGAGGGCTCGTTGGTCGACAGCGCGGCGACGAAGGCCTCCTGCGGGACCTCCACGCGGCCGACCATCTTCATCCGCTTCTTGCCCTCCTTCTGCTTCTCCAGCAGCTTCCGCTTGCGGGTGATGTCACCGCCGTAGCACTTGGCGAGGACGTCCTTGCGGATGGCGCGCACGGTCTCGCGGGCGATCACCCGGGAGCCGACGGCGGCCTGGATGGGCACCTCGAACTGCTGCCGCGGGATGAGCTCGCGCAGCTTGCCGGCCATCATCACGCCGTAGCTGTACGCCTTGTCCTTGTGGACGATGGCGCTGAACGCGTCGACGGCCTCGCCCTGCAGCAGGATGTCCACCTTGACCAGCGAGGACTCCTGCTCGCCGGCCTCGGCGTAGTCGAGGCTCGCGTAGCCGCGGGTGCGCGACTTCAGGGCGTCGAAGAAGTCGAAGATGATCTCGCCGAGCGGCAGGGTGTAGCGCAGCTCGACGCGGGACTCGCTCAGGTAGTCCATGCCGCCGAGCTGGCCGCGCCGGCTCTGGCAGAGCTCCATGATCGCGCCGGTGTAGTCGCTGGGCGCGATGATCGTGGCGTTGACGATCGGCTCGTAGACCTTGTCGATCTTGCCCTCGGGCCAGTCGCTGGGGTTGGTGACGGTGTGCTCGGTGCCGTCCTCCATCACCACCCGGTAGACGACGTTGGGCGCCGTGGAGATGAGGCTGATGCCGGCCTCGCGCTCGAGCCGCTCGCGGACGATCTCCAGGTGCAGCAGGCCGAGGAAGCCGACGCGGAAGCCGAAGCCGAGCGCCGCGGAGGTCTCCGGCTCGTAGGTCAGCGCCGCGTCGTTGAGCAGCAGCTTGTCCAGCGCCTCGCGCAGCAGCGGGTACTCGCTGCCGTCGATCGGGTAGAGGCCGGAGTAGACCATCGGCTTGGGGTCGCTGTAGCCGCCGATCGGCTCGGCGGCCGGGCGGTGCTGCAGCGTGACGGTGTCGCCGACGCGGGACTGGCGGACGTCCTTCACCCCGGTGATGAAGTAGCCGACCTCGCCGACGCCGAGGCCGTCGACCGGCTTGGGCTCGGGCGAGATGACGCCGATCTCGAGCAGCTCGTGGGTGGCGCCGGTCGACATCATCCGGATGCGCTCGCGGCTGGAGATCCGCCCGTCGACGACGCGGACGTAGGTGATGACGCCGCGGTAGATGTCGTAGACCGAGTCGAAGATCATCGCGCGGGCCGGGGCCTCGGCGTCGCCCTCCGGCGCGGGGATCTGCGCGACGATCGCGTCCAGCAGCTCCGGCACGCCCTCGCCGGTCTTGCCGCTGACCTTGAGGACGTCCTCGGGCTCGCAGCCGATGATGTGCGCGATCTCGGCGGCGTACCTCTCGGGTTGCGCGGCCGGCAGGTCGATCTTGTTGAGGACGGGGATGATCGTGAGGTCGTTCTCCAGGGCCAGGTAGAGGTTGGCCAGGGTCTGCGCCTCGATGCCCTGCGCGGCGTCGACCAGCAGGACCGCGCCCTCGCAGGCGGCCAGCGACCGGGACACCTCGTAGGTGAAGTCGACGTGGCCGGGGGTGTCGATCATGTCGAGGACGTACTCGGTGTCCCCGACCTTCCAGGGCAGGCGCACGTTCTGCGCCTTGATGGTGATGCCGCGCTCGCGCTCGATGTCCATCCGGTCGAGGTACTGCGCGCGCATCTGCCGCGCCTCGATGATCCCGGTCACCTCGAGCATCCGGTCGGCCAGCGTCGACTTGCCGTGGTCGATGTGGGCGATGATGCAGAAGTTCCGGATCCGGGCGGGATCGGTGGCAGCGGGAGTCGTCACAGTGCCGCCATCGTCCCACGCCGGGGCACGGCGGTGGAGCACCGTGCCGGGGAGGTCCCCCCGCGGCCGGGTTGGGACGGCGCGCCGCACGCTGGTAACCTGGCAGGCCGGTCCGCTGACGCATGCCGTCCGGACGCACCGACAGACCCTTTCCCTCCTGCGAGACACCGAGGCTCACGCGTGGCGAACATCAAGTCCCAGATCAAGCGGAACAAGACGAACGAGAAGGCGCGCCAGCGCAACGTCGCCGTCAAGTCCGCCCTGAAGACGGCCGTCCGCCGCTTCCGCGAGGCCGCCGCCGCCGGCGACACCGAGGCCGCGACCACGGCGCTGCAGAAGGCCAGCAAGGCCCTCGACAAGGCCGCCAGCAAGGGCATCATCCACAAGAACCAGGCCGCCAACCGCAAGTCGGGTATGGCCAAGCAGCTGACCAGCCTCTGAGCTGCGTCCCAGCGCTCCCGGGCCCTCGTCCTCCCCACCGGAGGACGGGGGCCCGTCGCTGTGCGGGGCGGGCCGGCCCGGCCGCTCAGTAGCCGGCGCGGACCCGGCCGCGGCCGGTGGTGGCGCGGATGTCGACGATCCGGCGGATGGCCCGCTCGAGCGCGTAGTCGGCACTCGCGGCGACGCCCTTGACGTCGGCGTTGAGCTCGGCGGCCACCCCGATCGCCTGCTGCAGGCCCTCGATGCTCCAGCCGCGCGCCTGCGTCTGGGCCTTCTTCACCTTCCACGGCGGCAGCTTGAGCGCCCGCGCGAGGTCACCGGTGTTGGTGGTGTTCAGCGAGGTGACCCGGGCCGCGGTCCGGATGCCGTCGGCGATCGCGTCGGCGATGAGCACATGCGCGACGCCGCGGTCCAGCGCCCAGCGCAGCGTCTCCAGCGAGCCCTGACGGTCCCCCACCAGCACCTTCTCGGCGACGGTGAAGCCGGTGACCTCGGCCTGCCCGCGGTGGAAGCGGGCGACGGCGTCGGCGTCGATGGTCCCGCCGAAGTCGGCGACCAGCTGGGTGGCCGCCGACGACAGCGCCCGCAGGTCCGCGCCGACGGCGTCGACCAGGGCGGCCACCGCGTCGGGGGTGATCCGGCCGCCGGCCGCGCGCACCTCGTTGCGGACGAACGACGCCCGGTCGCCGGGCGAGGAGATCTTGGCGCACTCGTCGAGCGCCGCACCGGCCGCGGTGAACGCCTTGACCAGCGCCTCGTTGCGCTTGCCGCCGGGGTGGACGACGACCAGCGTGAGCTCCGGGTCGGGGTCCTTGCAGTAGCCGGTCAGGGCGTCGACCAGGGCGCCCGCGGCCTCGTGCACCCCGCTGACGACGACCAGGCGGTGCTCGCCGAACAGCGACGGCGCCAGCACGTCGGCGAGCTGCCCGACCGGCAGGCCCGCGGCGACCAGCTCGTGCACCTCCGCGGCGGGGTGGCGCTCGAGGACGGCGGCGCGCACGGCGGCGACGGCGCGGGAGCGCAGCAGCTCCTCCTCGCCGACGACGGCCCGCAGGCGGGAGGTCGGTGCCGGGGGTGCCGCTGCCACGCCCCGATGGTGTCACGGCCCGCCGACGGTCCGGCCGCACCGCGGGTCCTCCCGGCACGCCGTCGTCGCCGGGGTGCACCGCTCCGGCCTGCGCCCCCGGAGCGCCGCGGGCGGCGACGCCCCACTCCCCCACCGAGCCGACGACGGCCAGGTCGCCCTCCCGGTCGGTGCGGTGCACCCGCACCCCGTCCCGGGCCAGCAGCGACAGCAGCCGCGGCGCCGGGTGCCCGTAGGTGTTCTCCGCGCCGACGCTGACCAGCGCCACCCGGGCGCCGGTCGCGGCGAGGAAGGCCGGGTCGACGTCGGCACTGCCGTGGTGCGGGACCTTCAGCACGTCGGCGCGCAGGTCCACGCCCCGGTCGAGGACCCGCGCCTCGGCCGTCGCGCTCAGGTCGCCGGTGAGCAGCACCCGCACGCCGCGCACGGTGACCCGCACGACCAGCGAGAGGTCGTTGGGCTCGGCCGCGGCGGTGGCGATCTCCGGCGGCGGCGCCAGCACCTCGAGCCGGGCGCCGCCGACGTCGCGGCGGTCGCCGGGGACGAGGACCTCGCGGCGAGCGCCCGCCCGGGCGGCGGCGCGGGCCAGGTCGCCGGCCCGGTCGTCGGCCGGGGACAGCGTGCCGGTGGCGACGGAGCCCACCTCCCGCCCGTCCAGCGCCCCGGCCAGCCCGCCGACGTGGTCGGCGTCGAGGTGTGACAGCAGCACCAGCGGCAGCCGGTCGACGCCCAGTCGGTCCAGGCAGCGGTCGACCGCGCCCACCTCCGGGCCGGCGTCGACGAGCACGGCCTCGCCCGGGCCGGTCGGCAGGACCAGCGCGTCGCCCTGGCCGACGTCGCAGGCCACCAGCACGGTCCCCGGCGGCGGCCAGCCGTCGGCCACCTGGCGCAGCGGCCAGCCGAGCAGCACCAGCCCGAGCAGCGCGGCCAGCCCCACCGGGCGCAGCCGCCGGTACCGCCACAGCGCCAGCCCGGCGGCGAGCAGCAGGACGGTCAGCAGCAGCGCACCGCCGGTGCCGGCCGGCCAGCCGGTCGCGCCGTCGGGCAGGGCGGCCGCGGTGCGCGCCACGGCGACCAGCCACCGCACCGGCCAGCCCGCCAGCCACACCAGACCGTCCCCGGCTTCCGGCACGACCGGTCCCACGACGGCGGCCAGTAGGCCGAGCACCGTCGCCGGAGCCACCGCCGGCGCGGCGAGCAGGTTGGCCGGGAGCGACACCGGGCTGACCAGCCCGGACAGGCCCGCCACCAGCGGCGCGGTGGCCAGCCCGGCGGCCGCCGCGACCGCCACCGCGTCGGCGGGGGTGCGCGGCCAGCCGCGGCGCCGCAGCCGGTGCGACCAGCGGGGCGCCAGCAGCACGATCGCCGCCGTCGCCGCGACCGACAGGGCGAAGCCGGCGTCGCGGGCCAGGCGCGGGTCGAGCAGCAGCAGCACCGCGACCGAGGCGGCCAGCGCGGGGACCGCGGCCCGCGCCCGGCCGGAGGCCAGCGCCAGGAGGGTGACCGCGCCCATGGCCGCCGCCCGGAGGACGCTGGCGTCGGGCCGGACCAGCACCACGAAGCCGGCGAGGACCGCGAGGGCCACGACCGCCTGCACCCGGCGGTCGACCGCCCGTCGGCGCAGCGGCGCGAGCACGCCGGTGAGGACGATCGCCACGTTGGCGCCGGAGACCGCGGTGAGGTGGGACAGGCCCGCGCGGCGGAAGTCCTCCTCCAGCACCGGGTCCAGGCCCCGGGTGTCGCCGACGACCAGGCCGGGCAGCAGCCCGTCCGCGGGTGCGGGCAGCACGCGCCGGGCGGTGGCGGCCAGCCCGTCGCGGACGGCACCGGCGGCGCGCTGCAGCCGGGACGGCTCCTCGACCGGCTCCGGCGGGCCGCGGGCCGACAGCCGCGCGACGACACCGTCGGTGGCGGGCGCGGTCGCCACCGCCACCCGGGTGCGCACCACCTGCCCGGGCAGCACGCCGGTCCAGTCCGGCGCCGGCGCGAACAGCACCGCCCCGGCGGTCAGCGACACGGTGGCCGCCCGGTCGGTCACCGCGGTGACCGTGACGTCGAGGACCAGCCGAGGCGGGCCGGTGCCGGCGACGCGCCGCGGGTCGCCGTCGACCTTCAGGACCGCGTCGACCGTGCGGCCGGCGGCGACGTCGGCGAGCGGGGAGGCGGCGCGGGCGGCGCCGCGGACGGCGGCGACGGTCGCGGTGGTGGCCACGGCGGCGAGCACGGCGAGCAGCACGAGGACGCCGGCCCGTCCCCGGCGCCGGACGAGCAGCAGCGCCGCGAGCGTGGCCGCGCCGGCCAGGACGAGCAGGGCCGGGGGCGACAGCAGGCCGGCGGCGAGGGTGACCGCCCACACCGCGGCGGCGACCGGGACCAGGCGCAGGTCCAGCCACGACCAGCGCCGGTCCGGGCGGGCGCTCACACCCGGACCAGGTCGGCGAGCTCGCCGTAGACGGCGGGGCCGATGCCCGGGACGTCGTCGAGCTGCTCGACGCTGGTGAACCGGCCGTGCTGCCCGCGGTGGTCGACGATGCGCTGGGCGAGCACCGGGCCGATGCCGGGCAGGGCGTCGAGGTCGGCGACCGTGGCGGCGTTGAGGTCCAGCGGGCCGGGCGGGGCGGCTCCCCCGCCGGCCGGCGCGGCGGCCGTGCCGGGGACGCCGACGGCGATCTGCTGCCCGTCGCTGACGACCGCGGCCAGGTTGACCGAGGCGGGATCGGCCTCGGGCAGGAGGCCGCCGGCCGCGGCCACCGCGTCGGCGACGCGGGCGCCCTCGGGCAGCGTCACCAGGCCGGGCGTGACGACGAGGCCGACGACCGAGACCACGACGGTCGTGCGGGCCCCGGCCGCCTCCGCGGGCGCGGGCTCCGTGTCGGCGGCCGGGGCGGGCTCGGGAGCCGGTTCCACCTCCGGCCGCTGCAGCCAGGTCCACCCGGCGAGCAGCAGCGCCGCCACAAGGCCGGTGAGCCACAGCGCCGCGCTGCCTCGGCGGCCGGGGTCCACCCGCACCGCGCGCCCGGGCGCCCGGTGCCGGCCGAGCCCGCCCGGCAGCCGCCCGTCCGCCGGGTCGTCGTCGCGGTCGCCGTCGAGGTCGTCGTCGAGGTCGTCGTCGAGGTCGTCGTCGAGGTCGTCGTCGAGGTCGTCGTCGAGGTCGTCGTCGACCCGGTCCCCACGGGGCTCCGGGCGGCGGAGGAGGGCGACGCCGGTGCGCGGCGGGAACTCGAGCGGGTCGTCGTCGGGCAGCCAGCCCGAGCGCCGGCCCTCGTCGAGCAGCACCCGGAGACGGGCACGGATGACGTCGGCGGCGGGGTCGCGGCGGGAGGTCAGGCGCACGCGGCGGACGCTAGGGAGACCGCCCGCCCGGGAGGACCGGTCCGCGGGGACTGTGGACGGCGGTGCGGGCTGTGGACGGGCGCGGGCCGCCCGGCGGGCGCCGGGTGCACGCTGCGCGCCGTGTCCGCCCTCCGCTCAGTCCCCCTCCGCCGGGGTCACCACGACGCCGACCGCGCCCGGCCCGACGTGCGCGCCGACCGCCGCCCCCAGCTCGCTGACGTGCAGCTCCCGGACGCCGGGCACGGCGCGCTGCAGCTCGGCGGCCAGGCGCTGCGCGCGCTCGGGCGCGGCCAGGTGGTGGACGGCGAGGGAGGCGCCCGGGCCGCCGGCGGCCTCCTCCGCGCGCTTCACCAGCCGGGCGAGGGCGCGCCCGGAGGTGCGCACCCGCTCCAGCGGGACGACCCGCCCCTCGGCCACGTGCAGCACCGGCTTGACCGCCAGCGCGGTGCCCAGCAGCGAGGCGGCCGAGCCGATGCGGCCACCGCGGCGCAGGTGCTCGAGGGTGTCGACGACGAACAGCGTGCGGGTGCGCGCGGCGGTCCGCGCGGCCACGGCGGCGACCTCGGCCGCGGTGGCGCCGTCGGCCGCGGCGCGGGCGGCGGCGAGGACGGGGAAGCCGGTGCCCATCGCCGTCGACCGCGAGTCGACGACGGTCACGAGGTGCTCCCCCACCTGGGCGGCGGCCAGCCGGGCGGCGTCCCAGGTGCTCGACAGCTCGGCGGACAGGTGGATCGACACCACCCGGTCCGCGCCCTCGGCGAGCCGGCGGCGGTAGGCGGCGACGAAGTCGCCGGGGGTCGGCCGCGAGGTCGAGACGTGCTGCCCGCGGGAGGTCAGCGCCCGGGCGACGTCCTCCGGGGTGATCTCGGTGCCCTCCCGGCCGGAGTGCCCGGCGAGGACGACGTAGAGCGGGACCACCTCGATGCCGTACCGCGCGACGAGGTCGGGCGGCAGGTAGGCCGTGGAGTCGGTGACCACGGCGACGGACACCAGGGGAGGCTAGCCCGACGCCGACCGGCGGCTGACGCGCAGGCGGACGGCCGGTGGCCGGCGGGTGACCTCAGAGGACCGCGTCGGCGTCCTGGGTCGGCGGGGGCGCGGCGCCCTCCGGGGTGGCCGCGGCGTCGGCCGGGACCGGCGCCGGGGCGCCGACGGCCGGTCCCTCGACCCGGCCCGGCAGGGCGGCGACGACGGCGTTGTGCCGCATCAGCCGCCATCGGTCCCCCTGCCGGGCGAGCTCGCTCCAGCCGCAGTTGGCCAGCGGGCCGAACACCCGACGGTGCTGCGGGCCGAGCTCGAGCAGGGCCTCGACGAGCCGGCCGGCGGTCCCGCCGTGGGTGACGACGACGGCCACCTCGGCCGGCGGCAGGTCGCGCAGGGCGGCCAGCGCGCGGCGGGCGACGTCGGTGGCCTCCTCGCCGCCGCGGCCCTGCACCGGCCGGCCCGCGAGCCAGTCGGCGTACTGCTCGGGGTGGCGCTCGGCGACCTCGGCGCGGGTGAGCCCCTCCCAGCAGCCCAGCCCGTGCTCGCGCAGCCGCTCGTCCAGCCGCAGCGGCACGCCGAGCAGGCCGGTCAGGGCGGCGGCGGTGTCGGCGGCGCGGACCAGGTCGCTGGCGACCACGACGGTCGCCTCCGGCGCCAGCCCGGCCGCCACCAGGTGGGGCGCGGTGCGGGCGGCCTGGGCGCGGCCCTCCGCGTCCAGCGGCGGGTCCATCTGGCCCTGGAAGCGCCCGGTGGCGTTCCACTCGGTCCGTCCGTGCCGCCAGACGACCAGCCGGGGCACCGGCAGGTCGAGGGCGGCGGGAGCCGTCACCGGCCGGTCGTCCCCGCGTCCCCGTCGGCGGCGCCGCCGAGGGGCTCCTCCTGGAGCGGGTCGCCCTCGAGGGCGTCCTCGTCGGCCAGTTCGTCGTCGGTGAGGTCGTCCTCGGTGAGGTCCTCGGTCGGGTCGGGTGCCAGCGGGACGGGGTCGGAGCTGCCCGGGTCGACGTCGTCGGTGGACAGCGTGCCGGTCGCGGCGGGCGCCCCGTCGGCGGCGGGCGGGGCGGCGCGGTCGACGAACGGGATGGTCGGGCAGTCCTTCCACAGCCGCTCGAGGGCGTAGTAGGCGCGCTCCTCGGCGTGCTGGACGTGCACCACGACGTCGACGAAGTCCAGCAGCACCCAGCGGGCCTCGGCGACGCCCTCGCGGCGGACCGGCTTCACGCCGTGCCGGCGCAGCCGCTCCTCGACCTCGTCGACGATCGCCTGCACCTGGCGCTCGTTGGGCGCCGCGGCGAGCACGAACGCGTCGGTGATGGCCAGGCGGTCGCTGACGTCGACGATCGAGACGTCGGTGGCGAGCTTGTCCGCGGCGGCCTGGGCGGCGAGCAGCGCGGTCTCCCGGGCCTCGGCGGAGGCGGTCATCGGGGCACCTCCCGGAGGTGGGCAGACGGTGGGTCGGTGGGGTCGGGGTCGGCCGGGTCCGCCTGCGCGGCGGGCGGGGGGCGGTCGTGGGTGGGCCGGTCGCCGCGCGGGCCCGGCGAGCGCCGGCCGCCGGCGCGGTACAGGCCCCGCTTCTCGATGTACTGCACCACGCCGTCGGGCACGAGGTACCAGACCGGCATGCCGCGGGCCACGCGCTCGCGGCAGTCGGTGGAGCTGATCGCCAGGGCCGGGACCTCGACCAGGCTGACCGCGCCCTCGGGCAGGTGCCCGTCGGCGAGGGCGAAACCGGGGCGGGTGACCCCGATGAAGTGGGCCAGCCGGAGGAACCGGTCGCTGTCGCGCCAGCTGAGGATCTGCGCCAGCGCGTCGGCGCCGGTGATGAAGAACAGCTCGGCGTCGGGACGCTGGGCGTGCAGGTCGGTGAGCGTGTCGATCGTGTAGGTCGGGCCCTCGCGGTCGACGTCGACCCGGCTGACGGAGAACCGCGGGTTGGAGGCGGTGGCGATGACGGTCATGAGGTACCGGTCCTCGGCGGGGCTGACCTCGCGCTCGGTCTTCTGCCAGGGCTGGCCGGTGGGGACGAAGACCACCTCGTCGAGACCGAACAGCCCGGCCACCTCGCTGGCGGCGACCAGGTGACCGTGGTGGACGGGGTCGAACGTCCCACCCATCACGCCGATCCGGGTACCAGCCACCGATCGAGCCTAGCCGGGCACCGCACCGGCGGCCCGGGTGCACCCGGCGGATCCGGTCCCGGACGGCCGGGCGCGGGGCGCCGCCGCACCCGGCCGTCGGGACGGGACCGTCCCGGTCGCGACCGGCACCCCCGTGCCGTCGGTCGCGCCGTCCGCGCTCCCGACCGCGACGACGGGAGCACGGGCCGGGCACCGTGTCGCGTCTCGGTGCCCGCGCTGACCAACGGCGCTGCCGGCCACCGGTTACGCGCGGTCTCGCAGAGGGTCCCCCGGGCGTGTCGCCGGGACCGGGTGGTGTCAGAGCGTGGTGACGAACTCCGCCAGCTGGGTGGCGTTGCGGCACTCGACCATGTCGACGACCTCGCCGTAGCGGTCGGCGGCGGAGTCGCCGCTGCCCCACAGCCGCCGCGGCTCGGGGTTGAGCCAGTGCGCCGAGCGGGCGCGGCGGACCAGGTCGGCGAGCACCGGCAGGCCGGGCTGGCGGTAGTTGGTCCGCCCGTCGCCGAGCACCAGCAGCGAGGTCTTCGGCCCGACGGCGGTGGGCCAGCGGTCGGCGAACACCTCCAGGGCGTTGCCGTAGTCGCTGTGCCCGTCGAAGGCGACGACGTCGGCCTCGCGGCCGATCCGCGCGACGGCGCCGGCGACGTCGGCGCCGGGCCGGAAGAACCGGGTCACCTCGTCGGTGGAGTCGACGAAGGCGAACGCCCGGACGCCGGAGAAGTGCTCGCGCAGCGCCTGGGTGAGCATCAGCGTGAAGTGGCTGAACCCGGCCACCGAGCCGCTGACGTCGCAGAGCACGACCAGCTCGGGCTTGTGCACCTTGCGCGGCCGGTGGTGGGTGACCACCGGCACCCCGCCGGTGCCGAGGGAGGCGCGCACGGTCCTGCGGAAGTCCAGCCGGCCCTGGCGGCCCATCCGCCGCCGCGCCGACAGCCGCACCGCGAGCCGGCGGGCCAGCGGCGCCACCGCCCGCCGCAGCTCGGCGAGGTCGGACTGCTGGGCGCGCAGGAAGTCGACCTGCTCGGCCAGCGGCCGCACCGCGCTCTTCGCCACCCGGTCGCGCCCGCGGTCGGCCGCGGCCCGGCGGCGCACCTCGGCGTCGACGGCGGTGCGGAAGGCGGCCAGCCGCTCGCGGACGGTCTGCCGGGCCACCTGCTCGGCCAGCCCGCCGCGGCCCCCGTCGCCGAGCAGCCCGGCCAGGAGCTGCGTGACCAGGGTGTCCGGCGACAGCGCCCGCATCACCCGGTAGCCGAAGTAGGACTGCCCCGACGGCGACGCCGGCGCCCGCCCGAGCTGCTCGACCGCCTGGCGGGCGAAGCGGCGCAGCGCCTCGTCGTCGCCCTCGAGCAGCAGCCGGGCCAGCTGCTCGCGCATCCGCTGCGCGAGGTCGCGCTCGTCGCCGTCGCCGTGCCCGTCGGGCAGGTCCAGGGTCGACCCGTCGGCCTGCGGCTCGCCGTCGGCGGGGTCCGCGTCGTCGCCGGCGGGGCCGGGAGCGGGCCGGTCCGACAGCGGCCACCACAGGTCGAACAGCACGTCGTAGGCCGGGCGCTGCGAGGCGCGCTGCAGCAGCACCGCCGCCAGCCCGTGCCGCAGCTGTTCGCGGTCGAGCAGGTCGACGACGGTGAGGATCTCCGCGGCGTCGACGGCCTGGCTGATCCCGACCGGGATGCCGGCCTCCCGCACCGCCCGCACGAAGCCGTCGAGGTGACCGGCCAGCCCCCCGGCGGGCGCCGACGGCGCGGACATCAGTTGAGCCGCAGCTCGGCGGCGGCGCGGTCCTGGTCGCTGGCGTGCTTGAGCACCACGCCGAGCGTCGAGCGCACCGCGGTCTCGTCGAGGGTGTCCAGGCCGAGCTCGAGCAGGGTCTGCGCCCAGTCGAGGGTCTCGGAGATCGACGGCGACTTCTTCAGCTCCATCGCGCGCAGCGCCCGGATGGTGCGCACCAGCTGCTCGGCCAGCCCCGGCGCGAGGTCGGGCACCCGGGAGAGCACGATCTCCCGCTCCCGCTCGGCCGAGGGGTAGTCCAGCGACAGGTACAGGCAGCGCCGCTTGAGCGCCTCGGACAGCTCGCGGGTGGCGTTGGAGGTGAGGACGACGGTCGGCCGGCGGGTGGCGGTCACCGTGCCGAGCTCGGGGATCGTCACCTGGAAGTCGCTGAGCACCTCCAGCAGCAGGCCCTCGACCTCGACGTCGGCCTTGTCGGTCTCGTCGATGAGCAGGACGGTCGGCTCGGTGCGCCGGATCGCGGTCAGCAGCGGCCGGGAGAGCAGGAACTCCTCGCCGAAGATGTCGTCGTGGACGGTGTCCCAGTCCGCGCCGTCCCCGCCCTGCGCCGCCTGGATCCGCAGCAGCTGCTTCTTGTAGTTCCACTCGTACAGCGCCCGCGCCTCGTCCAGGCCCTCGTAGCACTGCAGCCGGATCAGCTCCGAGCCCGTGGCCGCCGCCAGCGCCTTGGCCAGCTCGGTCTTGCCGGTGCCCGCCGGGCCCTCGACCAGCAGCGGCTTGCCCAGCCGGTCGGCGAGGAAGACCGTCGTCGCGATCTGCGCGTCGGGCAGGTACCCGGCGGTCGACAGCCGCTTGCTCACGTCGGCCACCGAGGAGAACTGGGGCGACTGCGTCGGCGGGCGGGGCATGCGACTCCTCGGATCGGAGGCCGGGATCAGCGGGTGTGGCCGTTCCCGGTGACGACGTAGGTGGTGCTGGTCAGCTCGGGCAGGCCCAGCGGCCCGCGCGCGTGCAGCTTCTGGGTGGAGATGCCGATCTCGGCGCCGAAGCCGAACTCGCCGCCGTCGGTGAACCGGGTGGAGGCGTTGACCAGGACGGCGGCGGCGTCGACCCCGGCGGTGAACGCCGCGATGGCCGACGCGGAGTCGGCGACGATCGCCTCGCTGTGCCCGCTCCCCCACGTCGCGATGTGCCCGAGCGCGGCCGGCAGGTCGTCGACGACGCGCACCGCCATGTCCATCGACAGGTACTCGGTGGCCCAGTCCTCGTCGGTGGCCGGGACGACGGCCTGGAGACCGGACTGCGCAGCGGCGTCGATCGTCGCCTGGTCGCCGTGCAGGGTGACGCCGGCGTCGACCAGCGCCGACAGCAGGCGCGGGAGGAACGGCACGTCGCGGTGCACGAGCAGCGTCTCCGCGGAGTTGCAGACGCTCACCCGGTGGGTCTTGGAGTTGAGCACGATCGCCTCGGCCATCGCCGGGTCGGCGGAGGCGTCGACGTAGACGTGGCAGTTGCCGACGCCGGTCTCGATCACCGGGACCTGCGCCTCGCGGACCACCCGCTGGATGAGCGAGGCGCCGCCGCGCGGGATGACCAGGTCGACGTGCCCGCGCGCGGACAGCAGCTCGCCCACCGAGGCGCGGTCGGCCGGCAGCAGCTCGACCGAACCCTCGGGCAGCCCGGCCTTCTGCCCGGCCTCCATGAGCACGGTGACCAGCGCGAGGTTGGTGCGGTACGCCGAGGCCGACCCGCGCAGGAGCGCCGCGTTGCCGCTCTTGAGGCACAGGCCGGCGGCGTCGACGGTCACGTTCGGGCGGGCCTCGTAGACGATCCCGACCACGCCGAAGGGCACCCGGACCTGCCGCAGCTCCAGCCCGTTGGGCAGCCGCGAGCCGCGGACGACGTCACCGACCGGGTCGGGCAGGGCGACCAGCTCGCGCAGTGCGGCGGCCACCCCGGCCACCCGCCCGGCGTCCAGCCGCAGCCGGTCGAGCACCGACGGCGGCGTGCCGTCGGCCTCGGCGGCCGCGACGTCCTGGGCGTTGGCGGCCAGCACCTCGTCGGTCCGCTCGACCAGCGCCTCGGCCATCGCGGTGAGCGCGGCGTCCTTGACGTCGGTCGGGAGGGTGCGCAGGACGCGGGACGCGGCGCGGGCACGCAGCGCGGCGGCCCCGATCAGCGGCAGGTCGGCGGCGTCGGACACGCCCCGCAGGGTACGCGCCGCCCCCTCCGGCCGGGCACCTCCGCCGCTGTGTGAGAATGGTTCTCATGAGCACGACGACGCGCGCCCTCGCCGCGACCACCGCCGCCGCCACCGTCCTGCTGCTGGCCGCGTGCGGCTCCTCCGGGGAGGACGAGGCCGCAGCCGCGGACGGCGTCTCGGTCCAGGCCGCCTTCTACCCCCTGCAGTGGGCGGCCGAGCGGGTCGGCGGTGACCGCGTCGATGTCGAGTCGCTGACCCCGCCGGGCGCCGAGCCGCACGACCTGGAGCTCACCCCGCAGGACGTCGCGTCACTGACGGAGGCCGACCTCGTCGTCTACCTCGCCGGCTTCCAGCCCGGCCTCGACGACGCCGTCGCCGAGGCCGGGGACGCCGCCTGGGACGCCGGCGAGGCCGCCGACCTGTCGCTGACCGCCGAGGAGCACGACCACGAGGGCGAGAGCGAGGCGGAGCACGCCGAGCACGCCGGCGAGGAGGGCGAGGCCGTCGACCCGCACTTCTGGCTCGACCCCACCCGGCTGGCCGACGTCGGCGACGCCCTGGCCGACCGGCTGGCCGAGGTCGACCCCGACGGCGCGGACACCTACCGGGAGAACGCCGCGGCGCTGCGCACCGACCTCGAGGCGCTCGACGCCGAGATGGAGCAGGGGCTGGCGGACTGCGCGGTGACCACGCTGGTCACCGCGCACGACGCGTTCGGCTACCTCGGCGAGCGGTACGGCCTCGACGTGGTGGGCGTCAGCGGGCTGAGCCCGTCGACCGAGCCCAGCCCGGCGCAGCTGGCCGAGATCTCTACGCTGGTCCGGGAGCGCGGGGTGACGACCGTCTACACCGAGACCCTCGTCGACCCCGCCGTGGCCGAGACCGTCGCCGAGGAGGCCGGTGTGCGAACCGCCGTCCTCGACCCGATCGAGGGCCTGACCGACGAGTCGGCCGGCGAGGACTACCTCGCGGTCATGCGCGCGGACCTCGCCACGCTGCAGGAGGGACAGGGCTGCGCATGAACGACGCCGCGCTCCGGCTGGCCGGCGCCACGATCGGCTACGGCGACGTGGCCATCGTCCGCGACGCCGGCCTGACCGTCCGGCGCGGCGAGGCCGTCGCGGTCCTCGGCTCCAACGGCTCGGGCAAGACCACCCTCATGCGGGGCGTGCTGGGCCTGGCCACCGTCCTGGGCGGCACGGTCGAGGTGCTCGGCGCCCCGGTCGGCCGGCTGCGCGAGCGCGGCCGCGTGGGCTACGTCCCGCAGCGGCACACCGTCAGCGGCGCGATGCCGGCCACCGTGCGCGAGGTGGTCGGCGTCGGGCGGCTGCCGCGGCTGGGACTGTTCCGCCGGCCCGGCCCGCGCGACCGGGCGGCCGTCGCCGAGGCGGTCGACGCCGTGGGCCTCGCCGACCGGCTCGAGGACCCGGTCGCCTCCCTCTCCGGGGGCCAGCAGCGCCGGGTGCTGGTGGCGCGGGCGCTGGCCGCCGAGCCGGAGCTGCTGGTCATGGACGAGCCGACCGCCGGCGTCGACGCCGCCAGCCAGGCCGCGCTGGCCGCGGTGCTGACCCGCGTCGCGGCCGCCGGGACGACACTCGTCGTCGTGACCCACGAGACCGGCCCCCTCGCTGGCGTCCTGGCGCGCGCGGTCGTCGTCGACTCCGGCCGGCTCACCTACGACGGGCCGCTGGCCGGCGCCGGCCCCGCCGGCCCCGACTGCCACCACCCCGGGGAGAGCACCGAGCCGGCGGCGCGCGGCTACCGCCTGGACCAGCCGCGGCCGGCGCCGGACGCCGTGCGCGTGCGCGACGGGAGCCGCTGACGTGGAGCTGCTCGAGTACGGGTTCATGCAGCGGGCGCTGCTGGCCTCGCTGATGGTCGGGCTGGTCGCGCCCGCCGTCGGCGTCTTCCTGGTGCAGCGCCGGCTGTCGCTGCTCGGTGACGGCCTCGGGCACGTGGCGCTGACCGGCGTCGGCATCGGGGTGCTCACCTCCACCGCGCCGGTGGGGACGGCGCTGGTCGCCGCCGTGCTGGGCGCGGTGCTCATCGAGCTGGTCCGCGCGCGCGGGCGGACCAGTGGCGACGTCGCCCTCGCGGTGCTGTTCTACGGCGGCATCGCCGGCGGCGTGGTGCTGCTGTCGCTGGCGCCGCGCGGGCAGGCCACCAACCTCGACGCCTACCTGTTCGGCGCGATCACCACGACGACCGGCGCCGACGTCGCCGTCTTCGGCGTCATCACCGTCGTCGTCCTCGCGGTCGTGTGGCTGCTCGGCCGGCGGCTGTACGCGGTCAGCGACGACGAGGAGTACGCCCGGGCGGTCGGCCTGCCGGTGCTGCCGCTCAACGTGGTGCTGGCCGCGCTGGTCGCCTCGACCGTCGTCCTGTCGATGCGCGTGGTCGGCCTGCTGCTGATCAGCGCGCTGATGATCCTGCCGAGCGCGGTCGCCCAGCTGGTCGGGCGCAGCTTCCGCGCCACGCTGCACCTGGCCTGCGCGATCGGCCTGGTGGTCAGCGTCGGGGGGACGGCGGCGTCGTACTACACCGGCACCCCCTCCGGCGGCACGATCGTGCTGCTGGCCATCGCCCTGTTCCTGCTGGTCACGGTGGTCGTGGCGCTGCGCGAGGCGACGGCGCGGCGCCGGCACGGGCGGCGGGTGCAGGTGCACGCCGCGCACCCGCACGAGCACGGCGACGGCTGCGGGCACCGCCCGGTGCCGCACGGCGACCACGTCGACTACGACCACGACGGGCACCTGCACGCGCCGCACCGCACCGGCACGGGCGTGCACTACGACGAGCACGACGGGCCTGCCCACCCGCCCGCCGCCGCCGTCCCGCCGACGGTGGGGACGGAGCGGCCGTGAGCGCACCCGAGGTCCCGGTCCGCCGCCAGACCCGCCAGCGGACCGCGGTCATGGCCCTGCTCGAGGAGCTCGACGGGTTCCGCACCGCCCAGGACCTGCACGCCCTGCTGCGCGAGCGCGGCGACGCGGTCGGCCTGGCCACCGTCTACCGGGCCCTGCAGGCGCTGGTGGACGACGGCCTGGTCGACGTGCTGCGCGGCGAGGACGGCGAGGCCGCCTACCGGCGCTGCTCGCCGGTGCACCACCACCACCTGGTCTGCCGCTCCTGCGGGACCACCGTGGAGGTCGCCGACCCGCCCGTGGAGCGCTGGGCCGCGAGGGTGGCCGCCGAGCACGGCTTCGCCGACGTGCAGCACCAGCTGGAGGTCTTCGGCACCTGCGGCAGCTGCACCGCCGCTCAGCGGTAGGGGTCGGTCACCTCGCGCAGCCGGGTGAGCGCCGCACGGAGCTGGGCCGTGGCCTCCTCGCCGAGGTGGGCCGTCCACTCGGCCTCGACCTCGGCCTCCACCCGGCGGGCGATCGCCACCAGCTCCCGCCCGCGCTCGGCGATCTGCACCAGCCGGGCGCGGGCGTCGGTGGGGTCGGGGACGCGGCGGACGTAGCCGGCACGCTGGAGCTGGTCGACCAGGTGACCGGCGGTCTGCTTGGTGACCAGCGCCTGCGCGGCCAGGTCGGTCAGCCGGGTGCCGGACGGGCCGATCCGGGCGGCGACGCGCGCCTGGGCGAGGGTGAGGTCGTCGTGGCCCTCGGCCGCCAGCGTCGCGAGGAGCCGGGCCTCCATCGCCCGGTGCGGGTAGAAGCACAGCAGGGCCAGGTTCTGGTACCCCTGCTCCCCGTCGTCCCGGCCCGGGCGGTCCCCGTCCTGCCGGACCTCGTCGCGAACGCTCACGCCGCCCCTTGACGTTGGTCAGATGATCTGACTGAATGGTCAGACCATCTTACCAACACCGGGGAGGTCGTCGTGGACCTCGACGACGTGTGGCGCACCATCGACGCCCAGCGCCTGAGCCTGGCCGACCTGCTCGACGACCTGTCGCCGGCCGAGTGGGAGACCCCGTCCCTGTGCGACGCCTGGCGGGTGCGCGACGTCGCCGCGCACCTGACGCTGGCGCAGATGGGCCCGTGGCCCCTGACGGTCGCCGCGATCCGGGCGGGCGGCAGCTTCAACCGGATCATCCGGGACACGGCCCTGCGCGTCGGCCCGCTGCCCGACGACGAGTACGGCCGGCGGATCCGGGCGATGGTCGGCTCCCGGCGGCGGGCGCCGTTCGTCTCCCCCATCGAGCCGCTCACCGACGTCCTCGTGCACAGGCAGGACATCGCCCTGCCGCTGGGCCGCGAGCGGCCGGTCCCGCCGGTCCCCGCGGCCGTGTCGGCGAGGCGGGCCTGGGCGATGAGCTTCCCGTTCGGGGTGCGGAAGCGGCTGGCCGGCCTGCAGCTGCGGGCCACCGACAGCGACCTCGTGCTGGGCGAGGGTGCTCCGGTCGAGGGCACGACCGGCGACCTGCTCCTGCTGATCACGGGGCGCACCGCCACGGTGCACCGGCTCTCCGGCGAGGGCCGGCAACGGCTGCCGGCGGCGGACGGCCGCCGGGAGGAGTCGAGGAGGACGACATGACCCTGGGCGTGATCACGGACGTGTCCGCACCCGTGGAGCTCTACGACGCCGTGCACGCGGCGATGCTCGAGCGGATCGAGCAGATCGGCCCGGCCCTCGACGGGCTGCTGCTGCACCTGGCCCGCCCCACCGCGGACGGCTTCCAGGTGATCGGGGTGTGGGAGTCGCGCGAGGACTACGAGCGCGGGAACCGGGAGGTGGTCGGACCGGTGTTCGCCGAGGTCCTGCGGGGGCAGGCACCCCCCGCTTCCGTGGACACCGAGTTCGAGGTCCGCGGCCTCGTGCTGCCGCGGGCCGGCGTCGCGGTCTGACGTCGCGCTCTCGTCGGAGAGGGGGACGAGGTCATGTGGGCGGTGATCGAGGACGCGTCCGCACCGGCGGAGCAGCCGTACGACGTGGTGGAGCTGTACGACACCGTGCACCGGCTGCACCTCGAGCGCACCGGTGGGGAGGTCGACGGGCGGCTGGTCCAGCTGGCCTGGGCGACCGCCGACGGGTTGCGGGAGGTGGCGGTGTGGGAGTCCCGCGAGCAGTACGACCGCTACGGCCGCGAGGGCATCGGGCCGCTGGTCGCGGAGGTCCTCGCGGGGCGGCCGTGGCCGACCGTGGTGGTCACCCCGTTCGACGTCCGCGGCCTGGTCGTCCCGGCCGGCGGGGTGGCACTCCCCGCCGGCCGGTGACCCGCCGGTTCAGTTGAGGGCGCGGGTGCCGGGCGGCAGGACGCCGCCGCCGACCATCTCGACGACGGCGTCCTGCAGCGCGGTGAGCGCGACCCGCTGGGTGAACGGGCCGGTGGAGACGCGGGCCACGCCGAGCTCCTGCATCTCGCGGGCCGGCAGCGACGCGCCGGGCACGCTGATCAGCGTCAGCCTGTTCCGCCCCAGGCCCTCGACCACCGCGGCGATCTCGTCGCGGTCGACCAGGCGGGGCACGAACACGACCGGCGCGCCGGCCTCCAGGTAGGCCTTCCCCCGGCGGATCGCCTCGGCGACCAGCTCGCCGCGGTCGGCGCCCTGGGGAGCGCGGACGAAGGCGTCGGTGCGGGCGTTGAGCACGAAGTCGATGCCGGCGTCGCGCCCGGCGCGCACCACCGCCTCGACGGCGGCCACGGCCTCGTCCAGCGGCTTCATCTGGTCCTCGAGGTTGCCGCCGACGACGCCCTTCCCGATGGCCCGCCGGGCGGTCTCGCCGGCGTCGCCGTAGCCGGCCTCCATGTCCATGCTGACCGGCAGGTCCACCGCGGCGGTGATCCGGCCGACCATGTCCAGGTGCAGGTCCAGCGGGATGTTCTCGCCGTCCTCGTAGCCGAAGGTGGCGGCGATGCCGTGGCTGGCGGTGGCCAGGGCCCGCACCCCGTCGGTGGCCGCCACCACCTGCGCGGAGACGACGTCCCACACGTTGGTGAGGACGAGGATCTCCGGGGCGGTGTGCAGGTCGAGCAGGGTCCGGGCGCGGGTGGCGAGGTCGGTCACGGGACCCGACCGTACGGCCTCGTCCAGAGGCTCGCACCGGGCTCGCGAGGGGTGAGGAGGACGAGGTCCTTCACCGGTCGCGCAGCGCGCGCAGGGCGGCCTTGCGGGCCTCGCCGGCGAGCCGGTCGAGGAACACCTTCCCGTCGAGGTGGTCCACCTCGTGCTGCAGGCAGCGGGCCATGAGCCCGGTGCCCGCCAGCCGCAGCGGCTCCCCGTGCACGTCGAAGCCCTCGACGACGGCGGACATCGCGCGCACCGTGGGCGCCCAGAGCCCCGGGATGGACAGGCAGCCCTCGTCGCCGTCCTGGGTCTCCTCCGACAGCTCCACGACCCGCGGGTTGACCAGGTGGCCGATCTCGCCGTCGACGTTGTAGCTGAACACCCGGGCGCTCACCCCGATCTGCGGGGCGGCCAGCCCGGCGCGGCCGGGGTGGTCGACGGTCTCCTCGAGGTCGCGGACCAGGGCGGCCAGTTCCTTGTCGAAGGCCCGCACCTCGTCGGCGGGCGTGCGGAGCACGGGGTCACCGAGCTCGCGGATGGGGCGGATCGTCACCCGGGCAGTCTCGCAGCCGTCCGCGGCCGCCCGACCAGCACCATCTCGTCGCGGTGCACCACCTCGCGGCGGTACTCCGGGTCGAGGTCGGTCGTGCGGCGGCCGAGCAGCGCCGGCAGCTCCCGGGCGTCGTAGGCGACCAGTCCGCGGGCGACGACGGTGCCGTCGGGCCCCACGAGCTCGACCGGGTCGTCGGCCAGGAAGTCGCCGTCGACGCCGGTGACCCCGGCGGCCAGCAGCGAGGCGTGCCGCTCGCGGACCGCGCGCACCGCGCCGTCGTCGAGCACCAGCCGCCCGCGCGGCCGGCTGGCGTAGCGCAGCCAGAACTGCCGGCCCGAGGGACGGCGGCCCGAGGGCTCGAACAGCGTGCCGACCCGCTCGCCGGCCAGCGCGGCCGCGGCCTGCGGCGTCGAGGTGACCACGACCGGCACGCCCGCGCCCGAGGCGATCAGCGCCGCCTCGACCTTGGTGGCCATGCCGCCGGTGCCGACGCCGTTGCGCCGGGCGGTGCCGAGGGTGACCGCGGCGAGGTCCCCCGGGCCGCGGACGGTGTCGAGCAGCTGCGCCGGGCCGGTGCGCGGGTCGCCGTCGTAGACGCCGTCGACGTCGGACAGCAGCACGAGCGCGCCGGCGGCGGCCACGTGCGCCACCAGGGCGGCGAGCCGGTCGTTGTCGCCGAAGCGGATCTCGTCGGTGGCGACCGTGTCGTTCTCGTTGACGATCGGGATCACGCCGAGGGTGAGCAGCCGCTCCAGCGTCTGCCGGGCGTTGCGGTAGTGCCCGCGGCGGGTGAGGTCGTCGGCGGTCAGCAGCACCTGCCCGACGGTGACGCCGTGCCGGTCGAAGGCGTCGGCGTAGGTCTGCACCAGCCGCAGCTGGCCGACGCTGGCCGCCGCCTGCGCCGTCGCCAGGTCCCGCGGCCGGCCCTCGACGCCGAGCGGCGCCAGGCCCGCCGCGATCGCGCCGGAGGACACCAGCACCACCTCGCGGCCCTGCGCCCGCACCGCCGCGAGGACGTCGACCAGCGCGGCGAGCCGGTCGGCGTCCAGCCCGCCGGGCAGCGTGGTCAGCGACGAGGACCCGACCTTGACGACGACCCGGGAAGCGCCGGCGACCTGCGGACGGGCGGTCACTCGGTCTCCCCGGGCAGGTCGTCGTCGGTCCACGTCTCGGTGAGCTCGTAGGGCACCCGGCGGGCCTTCTTCGCCGCCAGCCGCTCGGCCGCGCGCACGCGGTGCGGCGCGTCGATGCGGTTGTCGGTGCCCCGGCCGCCCAGGCCCGCGGTCTCCTCGGCCAGCGGCGTGCCGGCGGGCAGGCTGGGCGCGAAGTCGAAGGCCACGTCGCCGATGACGACGGTGTCGCCCTCCTGCGCGCCGAGCTCCGTCAGCTCGTCCTCGACGCCGAGCCGGTTGAGCCGGTCGGCGAGGTAGCCGACCGCCTCGTCGTTGGTGAAGTCGGTCTGCCGCACCCAGCGCTCGGGCTTCACGCCGCGGACGACGTAGGCCTCGTCCTCGGCGTCGAAGGCGACGGTGAACCCGGAGTCGTCGACGGCGCGCGGGGTGAGCGTGACGCGGGCGGGCTCGGGCGCCGGCAGCGCGGCGCGGTGCTCCTCGACGGCGGCGGCCAGCGCGTAGCCGAGCTCGGGCAGCCCCTCCCCGGTCGCGGCGCTGACCGGGAACACCCGCAGCCCGCGCTCCTCCAGCGCCGGGCGGACGAGGTCGACCAGCTCGCGGCCGTCCGGCACGTCGATCTTGTTGAGGACGGCGAAGCGCAACCGGCCCACCAGGTCCAGCTCGTCGCCGCCGGCCGCGCCCTCGGAGTACTGGGCGAGCTCGCGCTCCAGCGCCTCGATGTCGCTCTCCGGGTCCCGGCCGGGCTCGAGCGTCGCCGTGTCGACCACGTGCACGAGCACCGCGCAGCGCTCGACGTGGCGGAGGAACTGCAGGCCCAGGCCCTTGCCGGTGGCCGCGCCCGGGATCAGCCCCGGCACGTCGGCCATCGTGAACACGGTGTCGCCGGCGCGGACGACGCCGAGGTTGGGCACCAGCGTGGTGAACGGGTAGTCGGCGATCTTGGGCCGGGCCGCGGACATCGCCGCGATCAGCGAGGACTTGCCCGCCGAGGGGAACCCGACCAGGCCGACGTCGGCGACGCTCTTGAGCTCGAGGACGGCGTCGAAGCCCTCCCCCGGCTCCCCGAGCAGCGCGAAGCCGGGGGCCTTGCGCCGGGGGTTGGCCAGCGCGGCGTTGCCCAGCCCGCCCTTGCCGCCGTGCGCGAGCACGACGCGGGTGCCGGCACCCATGAGGTCGGCGACCACCTCGCCGCCGACGCTGACGACGGTGCCCTCGGGGACGCGCAGCACGCGGTCCTCGCCGCGGGCGCCGTGCCGGTGGCTGCCGGCGCCGGGCCGGCCGTTGCCCGCCCGCTGGTGCGGGCGGTGGTGGAAGTCGAGGAGCGTGTGGACCGAGGGGTCCACCTCGAGGACGACGTCGCCGCCGTCCCCTCCGTTGCCGCCGTCGGGGCCGCCGAGGGGCTTGTACTTCTCGCGGTGCACGGACGCGACGCCGTGACCGCCGTTGCCCGCGGCGACGTGCACGACGACGCGGTCGACGAACGCGGCCATGTCTGCTCTACCTGCTCACTGCTCGCTCAACGACGACGAGCGCACGGGCCCGAAGCCCGTGCGCTCGTCCTCGTGCTGTCCGTGGTGACCTCACGGTCGGCCCCGCCGCAGGGCCCCGCCCCGAGCGGAGCGAGGGGTGGGGGCGGTGGGGTCCTTCCTCAGGCCTCGACCGTGGTGATCGAGACGGTCTTGCGGCCCCGGCTGGTGCCGAAGGTGACCGCACCGGGGGTCAGCGCGAACAGCGTGTCGTCGCCGCCGCGGCCGACGCCCAGGCCCGGGTGGAAGTGGGTGCCGCGCTGGCGCACGATGATCTCGCCGGCCTTGACGACCTGGCCGCCGAAGCGCTTGACGCCGAGGCGCTGGGCGTTCGAGTCGCGGCCGTTGCGGGAGGACGAGGCGCCCTTCTTGTGTGCCATGTCGTCGTCAGCCCTTCGTGATGTCGCGGACGACCACGTCGGTCAGCGGCTGACGGTGGCCCTGACGCTTGTGGTAGCCCGTCTTGTTCTTGAACTTGTGGATGCGGATCTTCGGGCCCTTGCCGTGGCCGACGATCTCGCCGGTCACGGTCACGCCGGCCAGCGCCTGCGCGTCACTGGTGACGGTCTCGCCGTCGACCAGGAGCAGGGCCGGGAGGGTGACGGTGTCGCCCGCCTCACCCGCGAGACGGTTGACCGTGAACCGGTCGCCCACGGCCACCTTGTGCTGCCGGCCCCCGGCCTTCACGACTGCGTACACCACTGAACTCCTCGATCGCTGCTGTCTGTCCCCGCGCTGCGTCCTGCGCGCACCCCGGCGCGGGCGCCGGGTGCTGGACGGGCCGCTCCGCCTGCGCGGGACCGGGAGACCCGGTCCGGGGCGGTGCAACCCGACCAGCGTACCCGAGCAGCCGGGACCGGGTCGAACGCGGCCCCGGCTGCCCGGAGGGTCTAGCTGGCCGGCGGCCCGGCCGGGCGGCTGGCGGCCCGGCGGCGGCGCGGGCGCGCCCCGCCCACCGCGGCACCGGTGCCGTCGTCGGCCACCGGCGGCTGCGCCTCGGCGGCCGGGGTCTCCTCGGCCGGGGCCTCCTCGGCCGGGACCTCCTCGGCCGGGACCTGGCCGCCGGGGGCCTGCGGGTCCGCCGCCGGGGCCGGGTCGTCGGGGCCGGCGCCCGCGGGGACCGCCTCCTCCTCCTCGCCCGGGCCCTGCGGCTCCGCGGAGGCGGCGTCCACCGGGACGGGGGCGTCGGTGACCAGCAGGCCGGGGTCGGCCTGCGGGGCCTCCCCCGCGTCCTCCGGCTCCGCGACCTCGGGCTCCGCGACCTCGGGCTCCGCGACCTCGGGCTCCGCGACCTCGGGCTCCGCGGTCAGGGGCCGAGCCGGCCCGGGCTGCGGCGCCTCCTCCGGCTCGGTCACCTCGGCGCCCGGCACCTCGGCGCCGACCGCGGCCGTGACCTCGACCTCGGGGGCCTCGTCGGCGGCCGCGGCCGGACCGGCGACGGCCTGCTCCGCGACGGCCTCCTCGGACGTCCCGGCGTCGGCGGGCTCCTCGCCGGAGGCGGCGGCGAGCACCGCGGCGTCCTCGGCGGCGCGCTCCTCACCGGACTGGCCGCGGTTGCGCCGTCCCCGGTTGCGCCGCCCGCCGCCGGACCGCTGGCCCTCGCCGTTCTCGGCGGCGTCGGGCCCGGCGCCGGGCGCGGTGACCTCGGCCTCGGTCCGGTCGGCGTCCTTGCGGTCGGCGTCCTTGCGGTCGGCGTCCTTGCGGTCGGTGTCCTTGCGCTCGGTGTCCTTGCGCTCGGTGTCCTTGCGCTCGGTGTCCTTGCGCTCGGCGCGCTCGGCGTCCTTGCGGCCCCCCTGGTCGCGCCGGCCGCCGTTGCCGGAGCCCGGGCCGTGCCCGCCCGAGCCGTTGCCGCCGCGGCGACGGTCGTCGACCGGGTCGGTGTGCACGATGACGCCGCGGCCGCGGCAGTGCTCGCACGGCTCGGAGAACACCTCGAGCAGGCCCTGGCCCACCCGCTTGCGGGTCATCTGCACCAGGCCCAGCGACGTCACCTCGGCGACCTGGTGCTTGGTGCGGTCGCGGCCCAGGCACTCGGTCAGCCGCCGCAGCACCAGGTCGCGGTTGCTCTCGAGCACCATGTCGATGAAGTCGATGACGATGATGCCGCCGACGTCGCGCAGCCGGAGCTGGCGGACGATCTCCTCGGCCGCCTCCATGTTGTTGCGCGTGACGGTCTGCTCGAGGTTGCCGCCGGACCCGGTGAACTTGCCGGTGTTGACGTCGATGACCGTCATCGCCTCGGTGCGGTCGATGACCAGGGAGCCGCCCGAGGGCAGCCAGACCTTGCGGTCCAGCGCCTTGGCCAGCTGCTCGTCGATGCGCAGGTCGCGGAAGACGTCGCCCTCGCCGGTGTGCCGGGTCAGCCGCCCGGTGAGCTCCGGGGAGACGTGCGCGACGTAGGCCTCGACGGTGTCCCACGCGTCGTCGCCCTGGACGACGAGCTCGCTGAAGTCCTCGTTGAAGACGTCGCGGATGACCCGGATGGCGAGGTCGGGCTCGCCGTAGAGCAGCGCCGGGGCGTTGTTCGACGACTCCGACTTCTGCCGGATGACCTCCCACTGCGCCTGCAGCCGGGCGACGTCGCGGGTGAGCTCCTCCTCCGAGGCGCCCTCCGCGGCGGTGCGGATGATCACGCCGGCGTCGTCGGGGACGATCTTCTTCAGGATGTCCTTGAGTCGCTGGCGCTCGGTGTCGGGCAGCTTGCGGCTGATGCCGGTCATCGACCCGCCGGGCACGTAGACCAGGAACCGGCCGGGCAGGTTGACCTGCTGGGTCAGCCGGGCGCCCTTGTGGCCGATCGGGTCCTTGGTGACCTGCACCAGCACCTTGTCGCCGGACTTGAGCGCCTGCTCGATCGAGCGCTGCTTGCCGCTGAGCCCGGCGACGTCCCAGTTGACCTCGCCGGCGTACAGGACGGCGTTGCGGCCCTTGCCGATGTCGACGAACGCCGCCTCCATGCTGGGCAGCACGTTCTGCACCCGGCCGAGGTAGACGTTCCCGGCGAACGACGTCGCCTGGGCCTGGGTGACGTAGTGCTCGACCAGCACGCCGTCCTCGAGGACGGCGATCTGGGTGCGCTCGCCGCGCTGGCGGATCACCATCCGGCGCTCCACCGCCTCGCGGCGGGCGAGGAACTCGGCCTCGGTGAGGATCGGCGCGCGACGGCGGCCGCTGTCCCGGCCCTCGCGGCGGCGCTGGCGCTTGGCCTCCAGCCGGGTGGAACCGGTGACGCCGCGGACGTCGTCGTCGCTGGTGCTGCGGCCGTTGCGGCCGGCGCGCTCGGGGCGGTCGTCGTCGTCCTCGGCCGCGGCCGCCTCGCCGTCCCCGCCGCGGCGGCGGCGCCGGCGGCGGCGCCGCGTGGTCGACGTGCCCTCGGCGCCCTCGCCGTCGTCGCCCTCGGCGTCCTCGCCGGCCTCCGCGTCGGTGTCCTCGTCCTCGGCGTCCTCGTCGTCGGAGGCGCGCTCGGCGGTGTCCTCGTCGGCGTCGGTGTCCGCGGCGTCGTCCCCGTTGCGGCCGCGGCCGCGGCCGCGGCGGCCCCGGCGGCGGCGCCGGCTGCCGCCGGCGGTCTCGTCGCGGTCGGCCTCGTCGCGGTCGGTCTCGTCGCGGTCGGTCTCGTCGCGGTCGGCCTCGTCGCGGTCGGCGTCGGCGCGGTCGGCCTCGTCAGCGGTGTCCTCGTCGGCGTCCTCGGCGGTCCCGACGACGGCCCGCTCGTCGGCGGGCGGCTCCTCGGCGGCCCCGCCGCGGCGGCGCGACCGGCTGCGGCGCGAGCGCGGCGCCGGGGTCTCCTCCTCGTCCTCCGCCGGCGCCGCGACGTCCTCGACGTCGGGCGACTCGGGCAGCGGCCGGCGGCTGCGCCGGCGCGGCGCCGGCGACACCTCCGCCTCGGGGGCCACGAAGCTCACGAAAGCCGGCACCACCGGGGCGGCGACCGGCGGGGGCGGCGTCCAGGCGGCGGGCTCGGGGGCGGCCGCCGGGCGGGTGGCGCGGCGGCGGGGCCGGGCGATGACCGCGGTCGGCTCCGGTGAGCTGAACTGGGCGCCGAACGGCGACCGGTCCGGCTCGTCCTCCGGCTCCTCCTCGGGCTCCGGGGCGGGCGGGGGCTCCGGGTCGGGGTGGGACTCCGGGTCGGCCTCCGCCGGCGGCTCGGCCGCGGCGGTCTCCGCCGGCTCCTCGTCCGGGGTCCCCCCGGTCGCCGCCTCGCCGCTCAGCACCTCCGCGACCGGCGCGTCGCCGGGCGGGAGGGCGGGCGCGCTGCCGGCGTCGGTGGTCGGGGTGTCGGTGGTCGGGGTGTCGCTGTCCTGGTCGGCCACGAGGGCTCGCCTCCTGTGTGGTACTCCCGGGCGCCGGTCCCCACCGGGGACGGGCGGCCGCGCAGGAGCACGGGTTGGGCGGGCCGGGCGGCCGCACGGGGTGCGGCGGCGAGCCCGGCTCGCGAAGTCTGTGGTCGGTCCCGCGCGGCGGTCGCCGCGGCCGGGGCCGGACTGCTGGTGGAGCGGTGGTGCCGATGGTCTCGGGTGGTGCCGGTCCTGGGCGGCACGTCTGGCAGCCGTGTCGCTCGACGTCGCGGTGGCTCCCGGGTCGCCCGGTCAGACGGCGGCGTGCTCCCCCTGGCAGCGGGTGCGCGCCGCACGGTCGGGACCGAGCGGATCGGCCACGGTCCCGCTGCCGTCGAGCCGGCCCTGCGCCTCACGCACGGCCCGGGGGGGCGACGGCGGGCGCAGGTCGGCGACGGCGGCGAGAGCGGCCACCACGTCGTCGGGTCGAACGGCGGGCGTCACCTGCCGGACGACCACGTGCAGTATGGCACATCCTGCCTCCCCGCCCGCGGACGCGGACGCGACGGGGCCGCGCGCATCGACGTCGCGGAGGCCGTTCTTGGTGCGCTTGGCGACCAGCACCTCCTCCCGGGCCAGGAAGGCGTCGACCGCCGCGGCGAGGGTCGCGGGCTCGACGCCGGACAGCTCGATCCGCCACCGCGCGGCGTCGATCCGGTCGGCCAGCGAGCCGCCGCCCTCGGCGGCCTCCACGCACTCGAGGACGTCGATGCCCGGGGGCAGCGACGCGTCCAGCGCGGCCCGGACCTCCTCGGGGTCGCGCCGCTCGGCCAGGCCGATCTCCAGGTACTCCGCCTCGCTGGCCGCCCCGGTCGGCGCCGCGCCCACGTAGCTGATCTTCGGGTGCGGGGTGAAGCCGGCGGAGTAGGCCATCGGCACCCGCGCGCGGCGCAGCGCCCGCTCCAGCGCGCGGGCGAGGTCGCGGTGGGAGGCGAAGCGCAGCGGGCCGCGCTTCGCGTAGCGCAGCCGCAGGCGCTGGACGGTCGGCGGCGGGGGCGGGCCCTCCGGGGTGCGGGCCACGGTCAGCGGCCGACGACGGTGAGCGGGAGCAGGCTGCGCCCGGTGGGGCCGATCTGGATCTCGGTGCCGTTGGTCGGGCAGACGCCGCAGTCGTAGCAGGGGGTCCACCGGCAGTCGGCGACCTCCTCCTCCGACAGCGCGTCCTGCCAGTCGTCCCAGAGCCATTCCTTGTCCAGCCCGGAGTCCAGGTGGTCCCAGGGCAGGACCTCGTCCTGGGTGCGCTCGCGGGTGGTGAACCAGTCGAGGTCCACGCCGAGCGGGGTGAGCTCCGCGGCGGCCGCGGCGGTCCAGCGCTCGTAGGAGAAGTGTTCGCTCCAGCCGTCGAACCGGCCGCCCTCGCGCCACACCCGCTCGACGACCCGGCCCACCCGGCGGTCGCCGCGGGACAGCAGGCCCTCGATCACGCCGGGCTTGCCGTCGTGGTAGCGCAGGCCGATGGAGCGGCCGATCCGGCGGTCGGCGTTGATCGCCTGCCGCAGGACCCTCAGGCGGTGGTCGATGGTGTCCGCGCTCGCCTGCCCGGCCCACTGGAACGGCGTGTGCGGCTTGGGCACGAACCCGCCGATGGACACGGTGCAGCGGATGTCCTTGCGGCCGCTGGCCTCGCGGCCCGCCCGGATGACCTCCACGGCCAGCTCGGCGATCTCCAGGACGTCCTCGTCGGTCTCCGTGGGGAGCCCGCACATGAAGTAGAGCTTCACCTGCTGCCAGCCGTTGGCGTAGGCGGTGGTGACCGTGGCGACCAGGTCCTCCTTGGACACGGTCTTGTTGATCACCCGGCGGATCCGCTCGCTGCCGCCCTCGGGCGCGAAGGTCAGCCCCGAGCGGCGCCCGTTGCGGGACAGCTCGTTGGCGAGGGTGACGTTGAAGGCGTCGACGCGGGTGCTCGGCAGCGACAGCCCGGTGTTGGTGCCCTCGTAGCGGTCGGCGAGCTCCTTGGCGACCTGGCCGATCTCGGAGTGGTCGGCGCTGGACAGCGACAGCAGCCCGACCTCCTCGTAGCCGGTCGCGCGCAGGCCCTGGTCGACCATCGAGCCGATGCCGGTGATCGTCCGCTCGCGCACCGGGCGGGTGATCATCCCGGCCTGGCAGAACCGGCAGCCGCGGGTGCAGCCGCGGAAGATCTCGACGCTCATCCGCTCGTGCACGCTCTCGGCCAGCGGCACCAGCGGCGTCTTCGGGTAGGGCCACTCGTCGAGGTCCATGACGGTGCGCTTGCCGACCCGGGCCGGGACGTCGTCGCGGGTGCGGGTCACCGCGGCGATCGCGCCGTCGGGACCGTAGGAGACGGCGTAGAAGCGCGGCACGTACACGCCGTCGACGCGGGCCAGCCGGGCCAGCAGCTCCTCGCGGCCGCCGGGGCGGCCCTGCTCCTTCCACGCCTTGACGACGTCGGTGACGTCCCCGACGACCTGCTCGCCGTCGCCGAGGACGGCGCAGTCGACGAAGTCGGCGATCGGCTCCGGGTTGAACGCCGCGTGCCCGCCGGCGACGACGACCGGGTGCGTCTCGTCGCGGTCGGCCGCGTGCAGCGGGATCCCGGCGAGGTCGAGGGCCTCGAGCAGGTTCGTGTAGCCCAGCTCGGTGGCGAAGCTGACCCCGAGGACGTCGAAGTCGCGCACCGGGCGGTGGGCGTCGACGGTGAACTGGCCGACGCCGTGCTCGCGCATGAGCGCGGCGAGGTCGGGCCAGACGGCGTAGGTGCGCTCGGCGAGGGCGTCGGGGCGCTCGTTGAGCACCTCGTACAGGATCATGAGGCCCTGGTTGGGCAGCCCCACCTCGTAGGCGTCCGGGTACATCAGCGCCCAGCGCACGGCGACGTCGTCCCAGGCCTTGACCTGCGCGTTCAGCTCACCGCCCACGTACTGGATGGGCTTCTGCACCTGGGCCAGCAGGGGCTCGAGACGGGGGTACAGGCTCTCTCCGCTCATGACCCGTCCAGGGTAGACGGCTCCCCCGCCGTCCCCGGCCCGGTTCTCGACCGGCGGCTCACCGTGATCGCGCCTAAACTGTCGGTGACCAGCAGGACGGCCTCCGAGGAGGAGCATGGTCCCGCCGGCCGGGAGCACCGGTGCACTGCGCGACGCCGACGGCGTCTCCCCGACCCGACCCTCCGGCCGGCTCCCGCACCCGTTGCCCCGGGGCCGGGCGACGTCCCTGCTGCCCCGGGGCCGGGCGATGTCGCCGCTGCCCCGGGGCCGGGCGATGTCGCCGCTGCCCCGGGGCCGGGCGATGTCGCCGCTGCCCCGGGGCCGGGCGATGTCCCTGCTGCCCCGGGGCCGGGCGATGCCGGCGGAGCAGTGGGCCGCCCACCATCTCCTCGTCCTCCGGACGCTGCTGGTGCTGGTCGCCGCGGTCCCGGTCTACGCGCTGGTCCGCGGGAGCGGCGTCGTCCCCTCGGTGCTGCACGCCGCACCCCTGGCGCTGCTGACCGCGCTGGCCTGGGCCCCGGGGCTGGGCCGCAACACTCGCGCCGCGGCCGCCGCCCTCGGGCTGATGACCGCCGCCGCCCTGGGCGTGTGGCTGTCCGACGGCGCCACCGAGGCGCACTTCCTGTTCTTCGCCCTACTCCCGCTCGCCGCCCTCTACGCCGCGCGGGCGCCGTTCCTGCTCGCGGTCGGCTTCGTGGCCCTCCACCACCTGGTGCTGGGCACGCTGTGGCCGCACGCGGTGTTCGCGCACTCCGTCCCGGCGCTGCCGATGGCCGCCCTGCACGCGGCGTTCGTGCTGCTGGAGAGCTGGGCGTGCCTGGCGGCCTGGCGGCGCTTCGACGACCGGCGCGAGCGCGTCGAGCAGCTGGTCGCCGAGCGCACCGCCGAGCTGCGCGCCCAGCGCGACGAGCTGGCCCGGCTGGCCGCCGTCGTCCAGACCACCGACGACGCCGTCGTGACGACGACCCCCGACGGCCGGATCACCAGCTGGAACCCGGGCGCGGAGCGGCTCTACGGCTGGACCGCCGCGGAGGCCCTCGGCCGGCACGTGTCGATGCTGTCCGCGGGCGCCCCGCTGCCCGCGGACCTGACCCGGCTGCCGCCCGGCAGCCACGAGCGGCGGCACCGCCGGGAGGACGGCTCGGTCTTCGACGCCCTGGTCACCTCCTCCCTCATCCGCGACGAGGACGGCACCCCGACCGGCGTCGCCGGGATCACCCGGGACATCACCGGCCGCAAGCGCGAGGAGGCCGAGGCCCGCGCCGCCGCCCGCCAGCTCGAGCAGCAGGCCGGCGAGCTGGCCCGGATGGCGCTGCACGACCCGCTCACGGGCCTGGCGAACCGGGCGCTCCTGCAGGACCGGCTCGAGCACGCCCTCGCCGACCGCCGCGCCCGCCGGCACGCGGTCCTGCTGCTCGACCTCGACGACTTCAAGGCGGTCAACGACGACTGCGGGCACGAGGCGGGCGACGCCGTCCTGACCGCCGTCGCCCGGCGGCTGGAGTCGCACGTGCGGCCGGCCGACACCGTCGCCCGCCTCGGCGGCGACGAGTTCGTCGTGCTCATGGAGGACGTCGAGGGCCGCTGCGACGTCCTGGCCGTGGCCGATCGGCTGCTGCGAGCGCTGCGCGAGCCCGTGGCCTGGGGCGACGAGCGGTTCACCGTGGGCGGCAGCGTCGGGGTCACGCTCACCGACGCCGGCGACCGGCGCGGCATGGACGACCTGCTCCGCGACGCCGACCTCGCGATGTACGTGGCCAAGTCCGGCGGCAAGGACCGGGTGCGGGTGTTCGAGCGCGGCATGCGCGAGGAGGTCGCCGCGCAGGACGAGCTGGTCCGCGACCTGCGCGCCGCCGTCGACTCCGGCGAGCTGCGGGTGCTCTACCAGCCGCAGGTGGACCTGCGCAGCGGCGCGGTCACCGGCGTGGAGGCGCTGGCCCGCTGGCAGTCGCGCACCCGCGGGCTGGTGGAGCCGGCCGGCTTCATCCCGGTCGCCGAGGCCACCGGCGTCATCGACGCGATCGACGACTGGGTGATCGGCCGGGCCTGTGCCCAGCTGCGCGCGTGGGACGACGCCGGCCTGCCCCCGCTGCGGGTGGCGGTCAACGTCTCCCCGCGCCGGCTGGCCACCGGCGGCCTCGCCGTCAGCATCGCCGCGGCCGCCCGGGACGCGGGCGTGGACCCCGGGCGGCTGGAGATCGAGGTCCCCGAGGCCGTCGCCGCCGGCCCCGACGCCGCGGCCGGGATCCGCGAGGTGCGGGCGCTGGGCGTGCACGTGGCCATCGACGACTTCGGGACCGGCGCGTCGTCGCTGTCCCGGCTGCAGGACCTGCCGCTGGACCGGCTGAAGATCGACCCCTCGTCGGTGGCGCCGCTGGCCGCCGGCGCCGCCGCCGGCTCGGTCGCCGACGCCGTCATCGCGCTGGGCAACAGCCTGGGCCTGCAGGTGGTGGCCGAGGGGGTCGAGCAGCCCGCCCAGCTGGCGGCACTCCGGTCGCTGGGCTGCGACACCGCCCAGGGCCACCTGTTCGGCTCCCCGGTGCCGGCCGACACCGTCGAGCGGCTGGTCCGCGCCGGCCGCCCCCTGCCGGGTGCCGCCTAACGGAGCAGCAGCCGCCCCAGGCGGCGGGCGCCCACCGCGAGGCCCGCCACGCCCAGCACCGCGAGGTAGGCGACCGAGACCAGCAGCCCCCACCGGACGTCGCCGGTCACCAGCCCGCGGACGAGCTCGATGCCGTGGTAGAGCGGCGTGCACTCGACGACGACCTGCAGCGGCCGCGGGTAGGTCGACAGCGGGTAGAAGGTCGTGGAGAACAGGAACAGCGGCAGGATCACCACCTGCACGAACTCGAAGTCCTGCCAGCCGCGGAGGAAGGTGCTCGCGGCCAGCCCGACGGCGGCGAAGGCGAAGCCGATGAGCACCGCCGCGGGCAGGGCGAGCAGCGCCCACCACGAGCCGACCAGCCCCATCGCGAGCATGACCAGCAGGAACGCCGCGGAGTAGACGGCCCCGCGCAGCAGCGCCCACACCGTCTCCCCCACCGCGGCGTCGGCGGCCGAGACCGGCGTGGCGAGGACGGCGTCGTAGAGCTTGGCGTAGCGCAGCTTGAAGAACAGGTTGAAGACGGCGTCGTAGATGGCGCCGTTCATCGCGGCCGACGCGAGCAGCGCCGGGGCGACGAACTCCTGGTAGGTCAGCGCGGTGCCGGTGTCGGTGACGACGTCGCCGACCAGCCCGCCGATGCCGACGCCGATGGAGAACAGGTAGAAGAACGGCTCGGCGAACCCGGAGACGAACACCAGCCAGCTGCGCCGGGCCACCAGCAGGTTCCGGTACACCAGCTGCCCGGCCCGCCGCGCGGACAGCGGGTACAGCGGCACGATCCGCAGCAGCAGCGACGCCGGGCGCACCGGCGCGGGGACGCCGGTCACCGGACCAGCCGCCGCTGCAGCGCCCGGGCGGCCAGCCACGTGCCGGCGGCGACCCACAGCGCCAGGTAGCCGACGTGCAGCAGCGCGGACCCCGCCCCCGCCGTCCCGAGGGCGAGGTCGCGGGCCAGCGCGACGCCGTGCCACAGCGGGGTGGCGTAGGCGAACCACTCCAGCGCCGCCGGCAGCTGCGTCACCGGGAAGAACGTCCCGCTGAACAGGAACATCGGCACGATGAGGAACCGCTGCAGCGCGGCGAAGGCGGCGTCCTCCTCCAGCCGGGCGGCCATGGCCGTCACCGGCGCGGCGAAGGCCAGGCCGGTGAGCAGCGCGACCGGCAGCGCGAGCACCACCAGCGGGCTCTCCGCGGCGCCGAACAGCACGAGGACGACGAGGAACGCCGCAGCCGACGTCGTGACGCGGAAGGCGACGTAGAGCAGGTGGCCGGTGAGGACGTCGGCCGGGCGGGCGGGGGTGGCGAGCACCGCCTCGTAGAGCCGGTCCCACTTGAGCGCCCCGAGCACCGGGTAGGTCGACTCGCCCGTCGCCGTCTGCATCGCCGCGGCCACCAGCAGGCCCGGGGCGAGGAAGGCCAGGTAGCCCACCCCGCCCGGGACGCCGGGCCCGCGGTCGACGAGGGTGCCGAGCGTCAGGCCCATCGCGGCGAGGAACAGCACCGGCTCCAGCACGCTGCCGATCGCGCTGCTGCGCCAGAAGTGCCGGTGCGCGGTCAGCCGCTGGGCCAGGAAGGAGCGGGCGGCCGGGGACGGGACCACGTCAGTCGACCAGCGTCCGGCCGGTCAGCCGCAGGAAGACGTCCTCCAGCGAGCTGCGCCGGACCAGCGACGACAGCGGCCGCAGCCCGAGCGCGAGCACCTCGCTCAGCGCGGCGTCGCCGTCGGCGGTGTAGAGCAGCAGCCGGTCGGGCAGCACCTCGACCCGCTCGACGGCGCCGCGGGAGAGCAGCGGCGCCAGCGCGTCGGCGTGCGCGGCCGGCCCGCCGCCGCCCTCGGTCAGCGGGAAGCGCAGCTCGCACACCTCGCGGGTGGACCAGGTGGCGATCAGCTGCGCCGGGGAGCCCTCGGCGGCGATCCGCCCGCGGTCCATGACCACCAGCCGGTCGCACAGCTGCTCGGCCTCGTCCATGTAGTGGGTGGTGAGGACGAGGGTGACCCCGCGCTGCTTGAGCCGGTACAGCCGCTCCCAGAGCACGTGCCGGGCCTGCGGGTCCAGCCCGGTGGTGGGCTCGTCGAGCAGCACGACGTCGGGGTCGTTGACCAGTGCGCGGGCGATGGTGACCCGCCGCTTCATCCCGCCCGACAGCGGCTCGACCCGGTCCCGCGCCCGGTCGCTGAGCTGCACGAAGTCCAGCAGCTCCGCCGTGCGCTCCCGCACGACGGCCCGCGGCAGCCCGAAGTACCGGCCGTAGACCAGCAGGTTCTCCTCGACGGTGAGCTCGAGGTCGAGGTTGTCGGTCTGGGGGACGACGCCGAGGCGGGCGCGGATCGCCGGGCCGTCGACGGCGGGGTCCATGCCGAGGATCCGCAGCTCCCCCGCCGTCGGCGGCGACACCGCCCCGACCATGCGCATGGTCGTGCTCTTGCCGGCGCCGTTGGGCCCGAGGAAGCCGAAGGCCTCCCCGGGCGCGATGTCGACGTCGATGCCGTCGACGGCGGTGTGCTCGCCGAAGCGCTTCACCAGGCCCCGGGCCCGGACCAGCGACTCCACCATGTCCCCCATGCTGACCCCGGCCCCGGGGGCCGGGTCGACTACGCCGCGAGGTCCGGGAAGAACAGGCCGATCTCGCGGGCGGCGGACTCGGCGGAGTCCGAGCCGTGCACGATGTTCGACTGCACCTCGAGGGCGAAGTCGCCGCGGATGGTGCCGGGGGCGGCCTTGACCGGGTCCGTGGCGCCGGCCAGCGCGCGGAACGCCTCGACCGCGCGCGGCCCCTCGACGACGAGGGCGAGCAGCGGGCCGCCGGTGATGAACTCGACGAGCGAGCCGAAGAACGGCTTCTCGCGGTGTTCGCCGTAGTGCTCCTCGGCGACCTCACGGGTCAGGGTGCGCAGCTCGGCGGCGACCAGGCGCAGGCCCTTGGCCTCCAGCCGCGAGACGACCTCTCCGACCAGGCCGCGGGCGACGCCGTCGGGCTTGACGAGGACCAGGGTGCGATCAGTCACGGGACGGCAGCCTACGGGTCGCCGTCCGTCAACCGGGGTTGACATCCCCGCGGGTGTCAACCACAGTTGACACGGTGACCAGCCCGACCGCGGACGAGACGCTCACCGCCGCCACCAGCGACGACCCCGCCGTCGGCCTGCGCGGGGTCCGCGCCCTGCGGGAGCTGGCCGACCGGCTCGAGGGGTTGCAGGTCGCCGCCGCCCGCCGGCGCGGCTGGTCCTGGCAGCAGGTCGCCGACGCGCTCGGCGTCACGCGCCAGGCGGTGCACAAGAAGCACGCCCGGTCGTCCGGGGCGACGTGGAGGGAGTCCTGAGGTGTTCGAACGGTTCGCCGCCGAGGCACGCACGGTCGTGGTCCTGGCGCAGGAGGAGGCCCGCTCCGCCGGGTCGGACGGCGTCGACCCGGTGCACCTGCTGGTCGCCCTCGCCGCCGCGCCCGGCCCGGCCGGCCCGCTGCTGGCCGCCGCGGGCGTGCACGTGACCGACCTCCGCGCCGGCCTGCCCTCCTCCGGGGGCGGTGCGCTCGACGCGGAGGCGCTGGCCGCGCTCGGCATCGACCTGGACCGGGTGCGGGCGGCCGCCGAGGCGGCGTTCGGCCCCGGCGCGCTGGACCGCGGGTCCCCCGGCCGCCGGAGGGGGCACCTGCGCTTCGCCTCCGGCAGCAGGGAGGCGCTCAAGGAGGCGCTGCGCGCGGCGATCGCGCGCGGCGACCGGGTCATCGACGGCCGGCACCTGCTCGCCGGGGTGCTCGAGGTCGGCGACCCCGCGGTGTCCGCGGCGCTGGCCCGCGCCGGCGCCGACGTCGCCGGCCTGCGCCGCCGCCTGGCGGGCGAGGCCGACGCGGCCTGACTCAGGCGGGCGGCGCGTCGTCCCCGGAGGGAGCGGCCGGCTCGCGGAACGGCGCGCCGAGCAGCTCCTTGCGGATCTGCAGCAGGTACAGCCAGATCAGCAGGAACACGCCGCCGACGAACCACATCGACGAGTCGATGAGCCCGGTGAGCAGCAGCGGGACCTGCAGCGCGGTGCCGATCTCCAGGCCGCGCGGCCGCCGCTGGACGCCGCTGGCCAGCACGAGGACGACGGCGAGCACGAGCAGGACCGTCAGCCGGGTGGCGCCGAGGCCGGCCTCGGTCTGCGCGATCGCCCGCGGGACGAACAGCACCGCGATGCCCTCGAGCAGCAGCACGGCGGCGGCCGCCCCGCGCAGCGCCCTCGCGGCCCGGACCGGGTCCGGCGCCGTCACGGCCGGCCGCCCAGGACCGTACGGGCCTCGCCGGCGGTGACCACGCTGCCGGTGACCAGCACGCCGGAGCCGCCGAGGGCGTCGTCGGGACCGGCCTCGGCCAGCTCGACCGCCTCGGTGAGCGCCTCGGGCAGCCGCGGGGAGACGCTCACCCGGTCGGCGCCGAACACGTCGACGGCGAGCGCGCCGAGCTCGTCGGCCGGCACCGCCCGCGGCGAGCTGTTCTGCGTCACCACCAGCTCCGCGCAGACGGTCTCCAGCTCGCGCAGCATGCCCTCGACGTCCTTGCCGCGCACCGCGCCGACCACCCCGACCAGCCGGGTGAAGTCGAAGGACTCCCGGATCGCCTCGACGGTCGCGGCCATCCCGGCGGGGTTGTGCGCGGCGTCGACCAGCACCGTCGGGCTGGTGCGCACCCGCTCGAGGCGGCCGGGCGAGCGGACGGCGGCGAAGGCCGCGCGCACCGTCTCGACGTCGACGGTCCCGGTGGCCGCGCCGGCGCCGAGGAACGCCTCGACCGCGGCCAGCGCGGTGGCCGCGTTCTGCGCCTGGTGCGCGCCGAACAGCGGGAGGTAGACGTCGTCGTACTCCCCGCCCAGGCCCTGCAGCCGCAGCTGCTGCCCGCCGACGGCGACCCGCCGGTCCAGCACGCCGAACTCGGTGCCCTCGCGCGCCACCACGGCCTCGACCTCGACCGCGCGGCGGACCAGCGCGTCCAGCGCCCCGGGCTGCTGGTGGGCGAGGACGGCGATCGCGTCGGCCTTGATGATCCCGGCCTTCTCGCCGGCGATGGTGGCGACGTCGGGACCGAGGTACTCGGCGTGGTCCAGCGCCACCGGCGTGACGACGGCGACCCGCGCGTCGACGACGTTCGTGGCGTCCCACGTGCCGCCCATGCCGACCTCGACGACCGCGACGTCGACCGGCGCCTCGGCGAACAGCGCGTACGCCATGCCGACCACGACCTCGAAGAAGCTCATCGGGTGCTCGCCGGCGGCGTCGACCATCTGCACGTAGGGCGCGATGTCGTCGTACGTCTCCACGAACCGCTCGGCGCTCACCGGCTCGCCGTCGAGCACGATCCGCTCGCGCACCGACTGCAGGTGCGGGCTGGTGAACCGGCCCACGCGCAGGCCGAAGCCGCGCAGCAGCTCGTCGACCATCCGCGACGTCGTCGTCTTGCCGTTGGTGCCGGCGACGTGCACGACCGGGTAGGCCCGGTGCGGGCTGCCCAGCAGGTCCACCAGGGCGGCGATGCGGCCCAGCGAGGGCTCCAGCCGGGTCTCCGGCCAGCGGGCCAGCAGCTCCTTCTCGACGCGGGCCAGCTCGGCCTCGGGACTGCTGCTCATCCTCCCCAGGATGCCAGTCGCGCACTTCCTAGGATGGGGGCATGGTCGCCGATCCCCTCACCCCGGTCAGCACCACCCCGGGAGCCGGGGCCGGGGTACCCGAGAAGCCGAGCCTCGACGGACTCGAGGACACCTGGGTCGCCCGCTGGGCCGAGCAGGACACCTACGCCTTCGACCGCGCCGCCGCCCTCGCCGCGCCGCGCGAGCAGGTGTACTCGATCGACACCCCGCCGCCGACCGCCAGCGGGTCGCTGCACGTGGGGCACGTGTTCAGCTACACCCACACCGACATCGTCGCCCGCTACCAGCGCATGCGCGGCAAGCACGTCTTCTACCCGATGGGCTGGGACGACAACGGGCTGCCGACCGAGCGGCGGGTGCAGAACTACTACGGCGTCCGCTGCGACCCCTCGCTCCCCTACGACCCGGGCTTCGAGCCGCCGGCCAAGCCGGGCAAGGACCAGGTGCCGATCAGCCGGCGCAACTTCGTCGAGCTGTGCATGCAGCTGACGGAGGAGGACGAGCGCGCCTACGAGCAGCTGTGGCGCCGGGTCGGGCTGTCGGTGGACTGGTCGAACGTCTACCGGACCATCTCGGAGACCTCGCGGGCCACCGCGCAGCGGATGTTCCTGCACAACCTGGCCCGCGGTGAGGCCTACGCCCAGGAGGCGCCGACCCTCTGGGACGTCAGCTTCCGCACCGCCGTGGCGCAGGCCGAGCTCGAGGACCGCGAGCGCCCCGGCGCCTACCACCGGATCTCGTTCCACTCCGCCGACGGCCCGGTGTTCATCGAGACCACCCGGCCGGAGCTGCTGCCCGCCTGCGTCGCGCTGGTCGCCCACCCCGACGACGAGCGCTACCGGCAGCTGTTCGGCACGACGGTGCGCACGCCGCTGTTCGACGTCGAGGTGCCGGTGGTCGCCCACCGCCTGGCCGAGCCGGACAAGGGCTCGGGCATCGCGATGATCTGCACCTTCGGCGACCTCAACGACGTCACCTGGTGGCGCGAGCTGCAGCTGCCCACCCGCGCGGTGGTCGGCTGGGACGGCCGCTTCGTCGCCGACGCCCCGGACGGCGTCCCCGCCGGCGTCTACGCCGAGCTCGCCGGGAAGACGCCGTTCAGCGCCCAGCAGCGGATCGTGGAGATGCTGCGCGAGTCCGGCGACCTGCAGGGGGAGCCGAAGGCGATCACCCACCCGGTCAAGTTCTTCGAGAAGGGCGACCGGCCGCTGGAGATCGTCACCACGCGGCAGTGGTACATCCGCAACGGCGGGCGGGACGCCTCGCTCCGGGACGCCCTCGTCGCCCGCGGGCGGGAGATCCAGTGGGTGCCCGAGCACATGCGGCACCGCTACGAGAACTGGGTCGAGGGCCTCAACGGCGACTGGCTGATCAGCCGGCAGCGGTTCTTCGGCGTCCCGTTCCCGGTCTGGTACCGGCTCGACCCCTCCGGCGACCCCGTCTACGACGAGCCGATCCTGGCCGACGAGGCGTCGCTGCCGGTCGACCCCTCCTCGGACGTGCCGCCGGGCTTCGACGAGTCGCAGCGCGGCGTCCCCGGCGGGTTCATGGCCGACCCCGACGTCATGGACACCTGGGCGACGTCGTCGCTGTCGCCGCAGGTGGCCTCGGGCTGGGACACCGACCCGGAGCTGTTCGCGCACGTCTTCCCGATGGACCAGCGGCCCCAGGCGCACGACATCATCCGCACCTGGCTGTTCTCCACCGTCGTCCGCTCGCACTTCGAGTTCGGCGCGGTGCCGTGGACGCACGCCACCATCTCCGGGTTCGTCGTCGACCCCGACCGCAAGAAGATGTCCAAGTCGAAGGGCAACGTCGTCACGCCGATCGACGTGCTCGAGCGCTACGGCACCGACGCCGTCCGCTGGCGCGCCGCCGGCGCCCGGCCGGGCGCGGACTCGCCGTTCGACGAGGCGCAGATGAAGGTCGGCCGCCGGCTGGCCATGAAGATCCTCAACGTCGGCAAGTTCGTGCTGGGCCTCGGCGTGACCGCCGACCTCTCCGCCGGGCAGGTCACCGAGCCGATCGACCTCGGGCTGCTGCGCCGGCTGGCCGACGTCGTCGACGAGGCCACCGCGGCGATGGAGGCCTACAACTACACCCGGGCGCTGGAGGTGGCCGAGGCGTTCTTCTGGTCGTTCTGCGACGACTACGTGGAGCTGGTGAAGTCCCGCGCCTACGGCTCGGACGACGCCGCCCGCTCCGCCCAGGCCACGCTGGCCCTCGCGCTGTCGGTGCAGCTGCGGCTGTTCGCGCCGGTGCTGCCGTTCGTCACCGAGGAGGTCTGGTCCTGGTGGCAGGCCGGCTCGGTGCACCGGGCGGCGTGGCCGGCCGCCGACGAGCTGCCCGGCGGCGGCGACCCGGCGGTCGTCGAGGTGGCCGCCGAGGCGCTGGCCGCGGTGCGCAAGGCCAAGTCGGAGGCCAAGCAGTCGATGCGGGCCGACGTCGAGTCCGCGACGGTGACCGCGCCGGAGGCGCAGGTGCCGCAGGTGGAGGCCGCGCGGGACGACCTGGTGTCGGCCGGGCGGATCGCCTCGCTGACCGTCGTCGCCGGCGAGGGCCCGCTGACCGTCGACGTCGTCCTCGCCGCCCCCGCGGAGGGGTGAGCGTGTGCGCTGACGCCGCATCCGGCCACCCGGGACGCGGCGTCAGCGCACACGATCGGCGCCGAACAGCCGCCGGCGCGCCTCGTGGACCGCGCGGATCTCCCGGCGGCAGGCCACCGGCTCGGTCGTGAGCCGCCGGAAGCCGAACCGCAGCGTCTGCCAGCCCACGGTGGCGAGCAGCGCGTCCCGCCGGATGTCCCGCTCGCGCTGGGCCCGGGAGCCGTGCCAGGCGGCGCCGTCCATCTCGACGGCCAGCCGCACCTCCTCGTAGGCCGCGTCGAGGACGAACACCTCCCCCGCCACCTCGATCCGCCGCTGCTGGGTGAACGGCGGCATGCCGGGGCCGCGCAGCACGGCGAGGCATCCCCAGATCTCCAGCTCGCTGCGGCAGCCCTCGGCCAGCAGGCGCACGAGGTCGACCAGCGCGGCCCGGCCGGGCAGGCACGGACGGCGCCCGGTCTCGGCCAGCAGTTCCTGCGGCCCGCACAGCCGGCGGCGGACGGCGTCGATCGCCGCGGCGCGGACGTCCGCCCGGGAGAGGCCGGCCGGACTCCCCCACGCGTCGATGACGGCCCGCTCGGGACAGGACACCGGCAGCCCCTCGACCCGGCGGACGCTGTCGTCGAGGGCCCGGGTGCGGTGCAGGACGACGCCCGGCGTCCCCCGCCCGCTGCGGGTGTGGCCCACGGTGAGGTGCACGGGGCCGCCGGGCGAGCCGAGCCCCCACAGCGCCAGCGCGGACCGGTGGCTGACCACCCCGCAGCAGCTGCGGACGGCGGCCTCCACCCGGAGCCGCCACTCGCCGGCCACCGCGGGCAGGGCGTAGACACCGGGCTGCAGCCGCGCGAGCCGCCCGTCGGCCACGAAGCGGGCGACGGTCCCGCGGTCGACCCGGGCGGTCAGCGCCTCCCAGGTCGTCCAGCCGTCCGGGCCGACGAGCGCGGCGAGGTCGTGGGTCACCCGGCGACGGTGACCGACCGGGGACCGTCTTGATCCGCCGTCGGCGGATCTGTGGACGGCGGCCCGGCGAGTGTGTGCGCCGGGGCCGCGTCCCGGGCCCCCGGAAGGCGGCGTCGGCGCACACGCTCGGGCCCACCGACGCGGACGAGCCCGCCCCCGGAGGTCGGGGACGGGCTCGTCGGCGGTGTCAGCGCGGCGTTACGCGCTCTTCTCGCGGCGCTCGCGGGTGGGCTTGCGCGGCACGATCGTCGGGTTGACGTGCTCCAGCACGACCTCCTTGGTGATCACCACGGAGGCGACGTCCTCGCGGCTGGGCACCTCGTACATCACCGACTGCAGCACCTCCTCCATGATCGCCCGGAGCCCGCGGGCGCCGGTGCCGCGGAGGATGGCCTGGTCGGCGATCGCCTCGAGGGCGTCGTCGGTGAACTCCAGCTCCACGCCGTCGAGCTCGAACAGCCGCCGGTACTGGCGCACCAGCGCGTTCTTCGGCTCGGTGAGGATCTGGATCAGCGCATCCCGGTCGAGGGCCTGCACGCTGGTGATCACCGGGAGCCGGCCGATGAACTCGGGGATCATGCCGAACTTCAGCAGGTCCTCGGGCATGACCTCGGCGAAGGCGTTGGCCTCCTCGATCTCCTTCTTGCCGCGGATCTCCGCGCCGAAGCCGATGCCCTGCTTGCCGACCCGCTGCTCGATGACCTTCTCCAGGCCGGCGAAGGCACCGCCCACGATGAACAGCACGTTCGTCGTGTCGATCTGGATGAACTCCTGGTGCGGGTGCTTGCGGCCGCCCTGCGGGGGCACCGACGCCGTCGTCCCCTCGAGGATCTTCAGCAGCGCCTGCTGCACGCCCTCGCCGGAGACGTCGCGGGTGATCGACGGGTTCTCGCTCTTGCGGGCGATCTTGTCGACCTCGTCGATGTAGATGATCCCGGTTTCGGCGCGCTTGACGTCGTAGTCCGCGGCCTGGATCAGCTTGAGCAGGATGTTCTCGACGTCCTCGCCGACGTAGCCGGCCTCGGTCAGCGCCGTGGCGTCGGCGATCGCGAACGGGACGTTGAGCATCCGGGCCAGCGTCTGCGCCAGGTGCGTCTTGCCGCACCCGGTCGGGCCCATCAGCAGGATGTTGGACTTGGCGAGCTCGACCGAGTCGTCCCGGGAGCGCTCACCACCGGCCTGCACCCGCTTGTAGTGGTTGTAGACGGCGACGGCGAGGGTGCGCTTGGCCTTCTCCTGGCCGATGACGTACTGCTCGAGGAAGTCGTGGATCTCGCGGGGCTTCGGCAGCTCGTCGAACTTCAGGTCCGACGACTCCGAGAGCTCCTCCTCGATGATCTCGTTGCAGAGGTCGATGCACTCGTCGCAGATGTAGACGCCGGGGCCCGCGATGAGCTTCTTGACCTGCTTCTGGCTCTTCCCGCAGAACGAGCACTTGAGCAGGTCACCGCTCTCACCGATTCGTGCCACCTGCTGACCTCCACCTCAGGGGGTTTGCAGGTCCCGGGGATGCGGACCTGCGGATCGTGTGTCGCTTGCTGCCCGTGCTCGGCCCCGCGGGAGCGGGTGCCGCGAGAGTGACCTCCCGGCGCTGCCGGCCGGGGATCGGACGCTCGCCGACGGTACCTGCCGCCGCCGACGCCGCGGGGGTTCGACGCCCCGGTGCGCCGGGGGCGTCCGACTCGCGCGTCACTCCCGGCACTGCACCTCGAACGGTACGGGTCGAGTGCGCGACACGCGATGACTCGACCCGTACCGATCGGGCGATCACGGCGATCAGACCGGCAGCGCGTTGAGCTTGCGGCTCTGGATGACCTGGTCGACGATCCCGTACTCCTTGGCCTCGGGGGCCGTCAGGATCTTGTCGCGGTCGATGTCGGCGCGGACCTGCTCCACCGAGCGGCCGGTGTGGCGGGCCAGGATCTCCTCCATCTGGGCCCGCACCCGCGCGATCTCGGCGGCGTGGATCTCGAGGTCCGAGACCTGGCCGCCGGCCTCGCCGGAGGGCTGGTGGATCAGCACGCGCGAGTACGGCAGCGCCAGTCGCTTGCCCGGGGTGCCGGCCGCGAGCAGGACGGCGGCGGCCGAGGCGGCCTGGCCCATGCACACGGTCTGGATGTCCGGGCGGACGAACATCATCGTGTCGTAGATGGCCATCAGCGACGTGAACGAGCCACCGGGCGAGTTGATGTAGATCGTGATGTCGCGGTCGGGGTCGGCCGACTCCAGCGTGATCAGCTGGGCCATCACGTCGTTGGCCGACGCGTCGTCGATCTGCACCCCGAGGAAGATGATCCGCTCCTCGAAGAGCTTGTTGTACGGGTTGCTCTCCTTCATGCCGTAGCTGGTCCGCTCCACGAAGGAGGGCAGCACGTACCGGCTGGAGGGCAGCTGGAAGTCGCTCATCGTCTGTCAGTCCTCGCTGCTCAGTTGTCGGAGACCGGGTTGGCGCTGTCGGTCATCGCGGCGCGGCTGACGACGTGGTCGACGAAGCCGTACTCGAGGGCCTCCTGCGCGGTGAACCAGCGGTCGCGGTCGGAGTCCCGCTCGATCTGCTCGATGGACTGGCCGGTGTGGAACGCCTGCAGCTCGTTGAGCTCGCGCTTGGTGCGGCGGAACAGGTCGGCCTGGATGGCGATGTCCGCGGCGGTGCCACCGACGCCCGCCGAGGGCTGGTGCATCATGATCCGCGCGTGCGGCAGGGCGTAGCGCTTGCCCTTGGTGCCCGCGGTCAGCAGGAACTGGCCCATCGAGGCGGCCAGGCCCATGCCGTAGGTGGCGACGTCGCAGTCGATGAACTGCATCGTGTCGTAGATGGCCATGCCGGCGCTGACCGAGCCGCCCGGCGAGTTGATGTACAGGTGGATGTCCTGCTTGGGGTCCTCGGCGGACAGCAGCAGCATCTGCGCGGCCAGCTGGTTGGCGATGACGTCGTCGACCTGGGTGCCCAGGAAGATGATGCGCTCGCGCAGCAGGCGCTCGTAGACCGAGTCGTTGAGGTTCATCCCCCCGGCGGCACCCCGCATCAGCGGGCTGTACGCCGGGTTCGGGTCGGTGCTCACGGGTGGTGTGACCTCCGTTGGCGGTGGATCGAGTCGGTCTCGGTGGGCGGGAGGCGGGGCCGGCGGCCCTGGCGGGCCGTACCCCCGGCGTCCGCCCCGAGTCACGTCGACCCTAACGCGCACCCCCGGGCCCGGAGTCCCGGCGCGGGGGCCTGTTCGCCGACGGCGCAGCGCGCCCCCGGGAAGACGACGGACGCCGCCCTCCCCCGCGTGCGCGGGGGAGGACGGCGTCCGTGGTGGGCATCCGGGTGGCCCCGTGCCGAGGCTCACCCCGAGCTCGCTCGGGGTGAGGAGGACGGGTCCTCCGTCAGCCCTTGGCGACGTCCCCGCTGTCCTCGGTGGCACCCTCGGTCGCCTCGACGGCGGCCGCGTCGGCGACCTCGGCGTCGGGAGCCTCCTCGGCGGCGGTGTCGTCGGCGGCGGTGTCGTCAGCCGCGGGGGCGGCCTCGGCGGCACGCACCGTCTGCGGGCGGGCGGCCTCCAGGTCGACGACGTTGCCCGAGGCGTCGGTGATCGTCGTCTGCTCGAGCAGCTGGGCCAGCGCCTTGGTGCGGCGCACGTCGGCGACGAACTCGGCGATGTTGCCGCTCTGCTGCAGCTGCTGGGCGTACTGCTCCGGGCTCATCCGGTTGCGCGAGGCCTGCGCCATGATCTGCGCCGACAGGTCGTCGTTGTCGACGGTGATCTCACGCGCGTCGGCGATCGCGTCGAGGACGAACTGGGTGCGGACCGCCTCCTCGATGTTCTTCCGCTGCTCGGCGTCGTAGGCCTCGCGGCTCTCGCTGCCCGACATGGACAGGAAGGTGTCCCAGTCCATGCCGGCGCCGTTGAGCTCGGTGGTCAGCGCGTTGTTGCGGAACTCGAGCTCGCGGTCGACCAGGCCCTCGGGGATCGGGACCTCGGTGACCTCGAGCAGGTGCTCGACCAGCTTGTCGCGGGCCTGCGCGCCCTGCTGCATGACCTTCACCCGCGACAGCCGGGTGCGGACGTCGTCGCGCAGCTCCTCGAGGGTGTCGAACTCGCTGGCGGTGGAGGCGAACTCGTCGTCGAGCTCGGGCAGCTCCTTGGCCTTCACCGAGCGGACGGTGACGGTGACCTGCGCCTGCTCACCGGCGTGCGGGCCCTGCTGCAGCGGGGTCTCGAAGGTGGCCGACTCGTCGGCGGACAGCCCGCGGACGGCGTCGTCGAGGCCCTCCATGAGCGAGCCGGAGCCGACCTCGTAGGACATGCCGCTGGTGGTGCCGTCCTCGAGCACCTCGTCACCGACGCGGGCCTCGAGGTCGATGGAGACGTAGTCGCCGTCCTGGGCGGCGCGCTCGACGCCGGTCAGCATGGCGAAGCGCTCGCGCATGACCGAGACCTGCTGGTCGATCTCCTCGTCGGTGACCTCGACGTCGTCGACGGTGACGTTCAGGTCGTCGAGGGCCGGCAGCTCGATCTTCGGCGCGACGTCGACCTCGGCGGTGAACGCCAGGGTGTCGTTGTCGTCGAGGCGGGTCACCTCGATGTCGGGCTGGCCGATGACGCGGACCTGGTTGTCGCGGACGACCTCGGAGTAGACCTCCGGGATGGCGTGCTGGACGACCTGCTCGAGGACGACCGGACGACCGATGCGCTGGTCGAGGATGCGGTTGGGCACCTTGCCCGGGCGGAACCCGGGGACGCGCACCTGCCGCTTGAGCTCCTTGTAGACCTCACCGAAGGCGTGGTCCAGGTCTCCCCACGGCACCTCGATCGCCATCCGGACCCGCGTGGGGCCCAGTTCCTCGATGGTGCTCTTCACAGCGGCAGTGCTCCTCGGTACGACGGAAGGGGGACGCCGGGACCGGCGCCGGGTCGACCCCCGAGTCTAGAGACGCCGGGGGCGGGGTCGGGGTGGCGGGATTCGAACCCACGGCCCCCCGCTCCCAAAGCGGGTGCGCTACCAAGCTGCGCCACACCCCGTGGCGGCTGCGAGTCTAGGCGGGCACCGGCGGGCGGCGTGCCGCCCACGGGGCGGCCTCCTCCAGCGCGGCGGCGACCCGCACGAGCAGGTCCTCCCGCCCGGCGCCCGCGACCAGCTGCACGCCGACCGGCAGCCCGGCGTCGGTGGTGTGCAGCGGCAGGCTGACCGCCGGCTGGCCGGTGACGTTGGCCTGGGCGGTGTACGGGATGAACGCCCCGATGCGGCGGCCCTCCTCGCGCGGGCCTGCGGCGGTGAACCAGCCGAGCTCCGGCGGGGGCGCGCCCACGGTCGGGGTGACCAGCAGGTCGAAGCCCTGCCCGCCGTCTGCGGCCGGCGTCCAGAAGCGGGCCATCCGGCGGCACCAGGAGCCCAGCCAGGCGCGGGCGCCGAGGTACTCGGCCGAGGTCATCCGGTGGCCGGCGGCCCGGTAGTGGGCGTTGCGCGGCTCGAGCTCGTCGTCGGTGATCTCCCGGCCGAGGACCCGCTCGAGATCGGTGAGCATGCGGGCGGTGTCGGCGGCGATGGTGGCGTTGAAGTGCCGGGAGAAGCCGTCGTCGAAGAAGACGGCGGGCGCGGCGGGCTCGACGTCGCAGCCGAGGTCCTCCAGCAGCCGGCCGGCGCGGGCGACGGCGGCCCGGCACTCGGGGCTGTCGAGCCAGCGCTCCTGCGGCGGGGCGTCGACCAGGCCGACGCGCAGCCGGCCGACCGGGGCGCCGACCTCCTCGACCAGCGGGCGCGGCAGCGGCGGCGCGGCGTAGGGGTCGCCGGGCATCGGACCGGCGATCGCGTCGAGGACGGCGGCGGTGTCGCGGACGCTGCGGGTGACGACGCCGTCGATGGTGGCGCCGGCCCAGCCCTCGCCGACGTCGGGGCCCTGGCTGACCCGCGCGCGGCTGGGCTTGAGCCCGACCAGCCCGCACTCGCTCGCCGGGACGCGGATGGAGCCGCCGCCGTCGCTGGCGTGCGCGACCGGCACGTACCCCGCCGCGACGGCCGCGGCCGACCCGCCGCTGGAGCCGCCGGTGGAGCGGGTGGGGTCCCACGGGTTGCGCGCCGGGGGGTTGGCGGCGGGCTCGGTGGTGACCGTCGTCCCGAGTTCGGGGACGTTGGTGCGTCCGAGGACGACGAACCCGGCGGCGCGGAAGGCCTCGGCCAGGTGGCTGTCGCGCCGCCAACGGATCTGCGCGTCGCGCAGCGGGGCCAGGCCGTAGCAGGTCTCCTCCCCCGCCATGTGCGCCCCCATGTCCTTGAGCAGCAGCGGCACGCCGCGGAACGGTCCGTCGGGCAGCGTGCCGGCGGCCTCGGCGCGGGCGGCGTCGAACCGCTCCCGGATCACGGCGGCGAACTGCGCGTTCGTCGCCTCGATCCGGGCGATCGCGGCGTCGACGAGCTCGGCGGGGCTCACCTCGCCGCGGCGCACGAGGTCGGCCTGCGCGGTGGCGTCCAGCTCTGTGGGCTCGGTCACGCCCGGACGCTATCGGTCCGGCCCGCTACGCTGGTGCGGCACCTCGCGGGTGTAGCTCAATGGCAGAGCCCCAGCCTTCCAAGCTGGCCATGCGGGTTCGATTCCCGTCACCCGCTCTCCTCGACCGGCACCCCGGCGAACCGGAACAGGCCGTCCGTCCAGAGGCCGTTTCGTGCCGGACACGCCCGGTTACGGTCGTTCCGCAGAGGGGCCCTGGTTCGAACAGCGTGCCCAGGTCCTCTCCCGTTCCCCGGGCAGGTCGCCGGGACCGGGAGGCGACATCGTGGAAGCCAGCGAGCGGGTCACGTGGGAGGACTGCCCGATCTGCCGGCGGCCGGCGGCCGTCGGGTGGGTCGACGGGCAGGCCGTGGAGTTCGACTGCCCGGGCGGCTGCCGCCCGGGCCGGGCGCAACTGGACGCCTTCGCCGCGCGGCGCGCCCGACCGCCGGTGGTCTGGCTGACCCGCATCTAGCCCTGCCGGACGCCGCTCAGTCGGTGAACCCGCGGGTGAGCAGCACGACGGTGACGAACGTCCGGTAGAGGGCGACCGGGTCGTCGTCGGCGATCCGGACGTCGAGGGTCCCGGTGCGCTCGACCCCGACGACCCGGCAGGCCAGCTCGGCCAGGTCCGCGTTCCGGAAGGTGACCTCCAGCGTCGCCGGCAGCTCGATCGCCGGGAGGCCGGCGGCGGACAGGCCCCGCACGGCGGCGGCCGCCCGCTCGCGGATGAGCGCGCACGCCTCGGCCGGGTGCAGGCTCTCGGCCGCGAACCGGGTGACCGACCGCTTGACCACGGCGGCCTCGATCCCCGGGCACACCGCGCGCGCCTCCTCGGCCGTCGTCTCGTCGCCGGTGACCAGCACGACCGGCACGCCGTGGCCGAGGGCGACCAGCGCGTTGATGCCCGACTCCCCCACCTCGAGCCCGTTCAGCCGCACGCGGGCGACCGCCGCCGGGTTGTAGGTGTGCGACAGCACCGAGGCCGGCCCGGACATCGAGCCGTGGTAGCTGACGAGGAAGACGGCGTCGAAGGAGCCGTCCAGCCCCTCCATCATGTACATCGGCTTGTGCCGGCCGGCGAGGTGGCGGGCGTTGCCGAGCAGCTCGCCGGGCCGCAGGTTCTGCATCGTCGAGTGCGAGTCGTTGACGAGGAACTCGGTGGCGCCGGCGTCCATCGCGCCCGCGATCGCCGCGTTCACCTCGTCCTGCAGCAGCCGCCGGTAGTGCTCGTACTCCCCGCCCGGGCCGCGGCACTGCGCCCAGTCGACGACACCCGCGGTGCCCTCCATGTCCGACGACACGTAGATCTTCACGAGCCCCATCCTCGGCCGCGCCCTCCGGCGGCCTCGCACCGCGGCGGCACGGGGCCGACGGAGGCGGTCAGTGGTGGGCGTGGACGACGGCGTGACCGAGGCCGCGCCCCATCAGCCAGCGGTTGACCGGCAGGGTGACGACGAACGCCACCGCGAGGGCGGCGGCCAGGGACAGCCAGAAGAACGCCGAGCCGACGCCGGCCTCCATCGCACCCGGGACGCCGACCAGGACGGCGTTGTCGACCAGCTCCATCACCGCGATCGAGACGGTGTCGGCCGCCAGCGCCACGCGCAGCGCCCGGCGGAACGTCAGGCCCGCGCGCAGGACACCGCGCATCGTCAGGGCGTAGCCGAAGACGAAGGCCAGCGCGACGGCCAGGGCGACCGTGGCCCAGGTGGACAGGCCCAGGCTGGTCCCGATGACCATCCCGAGGACCTCACCGATGGCGCAGCCGGTGAGGCAGTGCAGCGTGGCCTGCACTGCCGCGGCCCAGGGAACGGCGTTCCTCCCGTGGCCCGCGTGCGGGTCCGTGGTGGGCGTCCGGTGGACGTGGTCGCTGTGCATGTCCCCTCCTCCGTCGGTGCCGCCATGTATACCCCCCAGGGGTACCGGAGACAACCCCTCGACGCGCCGCCGCCTCCCGACCCGGGCGGGTGGGAGGCGGCGGTGGAGGCGGGCGGGAGGTCAGCCGGCGGCGGGCGCCGCGTCCGGGGTGAGCGGCAGGCCGAGCCGGGCGAACAGGTCGTTGTCGAGGTCGAGGAAGCTGGTGATGTGCCGGATCCGGCCGTCCTCGATCTCCAGGACGTGCAGTGCCCACGGGGTGTGGCCGCCGTCGTCCGTGGGGCGCCACTGCGCGACCGCCGGGCTGCCGTTGGCCTCGGTCAGCAGCAGCCGGGAGTTCCGGCAGCCGCTGCCCGGGCCGAGCATCCAGGTGCCGATGTCGGCGGCGCTGCCCAGCCACATCTCGAACGGCGGCATGTGCTGGGTGGCGTCCTCGTGCAGCAGGGCGACGAAGGCGTCGATGTCGTAGCGCTCGAAGGCGTCCAGGTAGCGGTCCAGCAGCTCGCGGTGGTCGGTGTCCAGCGGCCGCTCCTCCGGGGTGCCGCCCATGGCCGCCAGCGTGGCGCGGGCCCGCTGCAGGGCACTGTTGACCGAGGCGACGGTGGTTTCGAGCAGGGCGGCGACCTCGTCGGCGTGCCAGCGCAGCACGTCGCGTAGCAGGAGGACGGCGCGCTGCCGCGGCGGCAGGTGCTGCAGCGCCGCCACGAAGGCCAGCCGCACCGACTCACGCGCCACCGCACGCTCGGCCGGGTCGCCGTCCTCGGGCAGGACCGCGCGGTCGAGGACCGGCTCGACCCAGGCATCGGCCGGCCGCTTGGCGGCCAGGGACGCCTCGACCGGCGACCACGGCGAGCCGGAGAGGTCCATGGGCAGGGCCCGGCGCTGCCGCCCGGAGAGCTGGTCGAGGCAGACGTTGGTGGCGATCCGGTACAGCCAGGAGCGCAGCGAGGAGCGGCCCTCGAACGAGCCGAAGCTCTTCCACGCCCGCACCAGCGTCTCCTGCACCGCGTCGTCGGCGTCGAAGGACGACCCCAGCATCCGGTAGCAGTAGCCGGTCAGCTCCCGCCGGTGCTCGAGCAGTCGCGGGTCGAGCTCGTCGGACACCCCGGTCAGCACGCTGGTCACGCGGACCACCTCTCCTCGGTCGCCATCCCCGTCGACGGGCGGTAGTCCACCACGGAGGACCGACGGAACGGGAGTCCCCGGCGGGCTGACCCCCGGACGCCGACCGCCCCGCCGGAGGGCTCCGGCGGGGCGGTCGGGTGTGAGGTGGGACGGGTGCGTCAGGACACCAGCGGCTGCCCGTTCACCACCAGCTGCCAGTTGTCGACCGCGAAGTCGGCCGGGTCGATCTCACCGGACGCCTGTGCGCTGTCGATGAGCAGCTGCCGGATCTCCAGCTGCTGGTCGTAGACGACGGGAGCGGCTGCGACGTGCGGGAAGCCGCCGCCGCCCGAGCGCCGGTAGTTGTTCACCGCGACCACGAAGACGTCGTCGGCCTCGACCGCCGAGCCGTCCGGGTGCTGCAGGCGGGTGATGCGCTCGCCCACCGGCTCGGCCACGTCGATGTCGTAGGAGACCCCGGACAGGACGTCGTAGTTGTAGTCCGGCGTCCCGTCGACCCCGGCGATCGTCGTGGGGTCCACCGCCGGGTCGGACGTCTGCGAGAAGTACCTCGCGGAGTGCTCGAGGTAGGCGCGGATCTCGGCGCCGGTCATCTGCACCGCCTGCAGCGTGTTGTCGTAGACGTAGAGCCCGGCGATGTCGCGGATGGTCACCTCGCCCTCCGGGAAGACGGCGTCCCGGCTGAACGGCGCGGCGATCGACAGCACCGGCAGGTCCGCGTACTGCGTGCCCTCCAGGGCGGCGTCGACGGTGTCGGTCTGCACGTCCTGGATGAAGTCGAGGATCGCGGTGTCCTCGTACCGGCTGGTCACGGCCGAGAGCTCCTCGGTGGAGGTCGCGACCACCTGGTTGACGTAGCCGACCGTCGTCCGGTGCGCCTCGTCGGTCGCGGCGAGCACCTCCGGGTCCTCGGGGTACGCGTCGGTGCGCAGCGCCGTGGCCGCGGTGCTGACGACGTCCCACTGGCCGCGGACCTTCTCGAGCCCGATGTCGACCTGGGACACCGTGGCGCCCCAGCGGTAGGGCTGGGTGAGCAGCACGTCGTCGCCGGTGACCTCGTTCTCGACCACCTGACTCGGGGCGTTCCGGTGGGTGTGGCCGACGACCATGGCGTCGATGCCGGGGACCGTCCGGGCGATGACGTCGGTCGGGTTCTCGGTGGGGGCCTGCGACTCGTCGTAGGACGACGTGCCGCCCACGCCGGCGTGCGACAGCACCACGACGACGTCGGCCTGCTCGTCGACGATCGGCACCCAGCGCTCCGCCGCCTCGACCATGTCCTCGAACTCGACGCGGCCCTCGACGTTGCCGCGGTCCCAGATCGCCGAGCCCGGCGTGGTCAGGCCGAGGATGCCCACGGTGACCGGCTTGTGGCCGGGGACGTGCATCCGCTGCAGCGTGTAGGGCGGCAGGTACGGCTCACCGGTCGCGGCGTCGACGACGTTGGCGCCGAGCACCGGGTGGTCGACGTCGTCGGCGTAGGCCTGCAGCAGGTCCAGGCCGTAGTTGAACTCGTGGTTGCCGACGACCTGGGCGTCGTAGCCGATGGCGTCGTAGGCAGCGGCCATCGGGTGCTCGGCGCCGGTCTCGGTGACCGGCTCCTGCCGCGCGTAGTAGTAGCTCAGCGGCGTGCCCTGCAGGAAGTCGCCGTTGTCGACGACCAGGACGCTCTCCTCGCCGCGCGCGGCACGCACGCTGTCGACGACCGAGCCGACCCGGGCCAGGCCCGTGGCGAAGCGCGCCGACTCGGTGTAGGGCGCGTCCTTGAAGTAGTCCCAGTCCTGCACCCGACCGTGCAGGTCGGTGGTGGCCAACAGGGTGAGGTCGAGCTCGTCGGTGGCCGCTGCCGCCGGGGCGGCCGCCGCGGGCGTCGCCGCCCCGGCGGTCACCGCGAGTGCGGCCGCGACCGCGGCCCAGTACCTGCGTCGCTGCATGTGTGCGTGTTCCCCTCGGTGTGCCGCCCGTGCGTCCCGGGCGCGGGGCGACGCTAACTCCCGGGGGTGACGACTCCGTCACACAGGGGGACTACTGGTAGGTGACGAGTTGGGGCCGGGGGGAGACCTGCGCGATCGTCTCCTCGGGCGTGAGCATCGGCGAGTCCTCGTCGTAGAAGTTCTTCCAGCCCCAGGCCAGCCCCTCGGGGCCGATGCCGTGCAGCACCCGCCACGTGTCCTGCTTGCTCCCCTGCGGGCCCTGCCCGTCGGCGTGCACCATGACGGCGACCTCGTCGCGGGACAGGTCGACCTGCTCGCGGCCGGGGATCATGTCCACCCGGAACTGGTGCAGCACGAGCAGCTTCTGCGGCAGCCGGTTCTCGCGGGTGAGGTCGGCCAGCCACGTCACCACCCGGTTCACCTCGTCGATGCCGACCGAGCCGATCTGCGTGAGGTGCACCTGGTTCGGCGCCAGCCGCCACTCGGGGTCCAGCGCCAGCCCGACGTGCGGCAGCTCCAGCAGCGGCCGGTACAGCTCGGCCTGGGTGACGAAGTCGGTGCGCCCGGGCTGCAGGTCCAGGACGACGTAGAGGCCGGCCTCCCCCGCGGCCTCCACCCACGGGCGGATCTGCTCCAGCGGCGCCTCGAAGGAGTAGTCGTTGCCGTCGGTCGGGAACTCCGAGGCCACCGTCGCGATGATCTCGAAGGCCGGGACGACGGTGGCGTCGGGGACCAGCGACTCGTAGGGCGCGGCGTGGTCGCGGGCCCGCTGGACGCTCGCCTGCACGTCCTGCTCGCCGAGCACGCCGAGCGCGCCGGTGCCCGGGTGGCCGTAGAGCGCCACCATGAAGTGCTGCGGGAACAGCGTCTGCCCGCCGCCGGGCAGCTGGGTGCCGGTCGCCGCGGTCTCCACCTTCCAGTCCAGGCCGTCCTCCGCGCCGAACCCCGCGCCCAGGGCGACGACGGTCTCCGCGCCGGACACCGCCTCGACCGCGTCGGCCGACCCCCGCGGGTCGGTCTGCCCGCCGGTCACCTGCACGCGCGCGCCGGCGGCCCGGGCGGTGGCGACGCCGGCCAGTGACCCCGGGTCGCCGTCGGCCAGGACGACGGTGCCCTCGAGCGGCTCGGCGCGGGTGACCGCGGGCAGCTCGCCGTCGGCCTCGCCCTCGGCCGCGGCGCCGTCCTCCTCGGGGCGCAGGGCCGCGGGTCGGTCGGGGTCGAGCGCCGCGACCGCGGCCGCCTCGCCGTCGGCCGGCACCGGGTCGGCGTCGGCGAGGTCGAGGCGTGTGGCGGCGGCAACCGCCTCGGCACCGGCCGGGACGCCGACGACGTCGGCGTCGCCGGGTGCGGTGTCGGCGCCCACGGCGAGGACCGTGCGCGCGCCCAGCCGGCCGATCTCCTCGGCGACGGCAGCGTCGGCGTCCTCGCCCTCGGGGTCCAGCAGCAGCGGCACGCCCAGGCCGACCGCGGCCGAGGCGCCGAGCAGGGTCGCCGCCCGGTCGTCCTCGGGGGCGACGACGACCACGCCGGCCTCGTCGAACAGCGCGCGGCTGGCGCTGACGGCCGACGCCGCGGGCTCGGCGTCGGCGACGACGGTCAGCCGCTGGTCCGGTGCGGAGGTCGCGACCGGGGCGGTGCCGCCCCCGTCCTCCTCCGCGGCGGTGGACGCCGTGCAGCCGGCGGCCAGCAGGAGCGCGCTGAGCGCGACGGGTACCGACCTCGGGCGCACGGGCGACCTCCGTCCAGCCGGGCACGCGGCCGCGCGGGGGCACGGCGCCGTCGGCGCGCTCGGGATCGCGCCCGACACTAGCCAGGACGCTGGACACCGGCCCGCCGTGACCGGGAGCATCGCCGGCGACATGAGCAGCGCAGCGGGTGTCGGGCCAGCCCGACAGCGGATCGACCGGCTGACGGGATCGGCCGGGCGCCCCCGCGCCAGCAGGCTCGCTGCATGACCACCGACACCCTCGTGATGCCCTCCGCGACCGCCGCCCCACCGCACGCCGGCCTCCTGCGCCGGCTGCTCGTCGACTCCGGCTACGCGCTGCTGTCGCTGCCGGTCGGGATCGCCGCCTTCGTCGTCGCCGTGACCGGCGTCGCCGTCGGCGTCGGCACCGTGGTGGTCTGGGTCGGCCTCGCCGTCCTCGCGCTCACCCTGCTCGCCGCCCGCGGGTTCGCCGCGCTCGAGCGGGCGCAACTGCCCGCGGTGCTCGGCCACCCGGTCCCCCGCCCGGCCTACCTGACCCCCGACGGCGGCCGGGTGCGCCGGCTGCTGACCCCGCTGCGCGACCCGCAGTCCTGGCTCGACGTGCTGCACGCCGTCGTCCGGTTCCCGCTCGCCGTCCTGGCCTTCGTCGTCACGGTCACGTTCTGGGCGCTCGCGCTCGGCGGGATCACCTACGGGCTGTGGGACTGGGCGCTGCCGCAGGAGGGCAACGAGGACCTGTTCGAGCTGCTCGGCTTCGACGGCGGCACCCCGCTGCGGATCGTCGGCTACACGGCGATCGGCCTGGTCGCCGCGGCCGTGCTCCCCTTCGCCGTCCGGGCGGTCGCGCTGCTGCAGGCGCAGCTCGGCCGGGTGCTGCTCACCTCCCGCGCCGCCACCCAGGCCGAGATCGGCCGGCTCTCCCGCGGCCGCGACGCCGCCGTCGCCGCCGAGGCGGTGGCGCTGCGCCGGCTGGAGCGCGACATCCACGACGGCCCGCAGCAGCACCTCGTCCGCCTGGGCATGGACCTCTCCCGCGCCCAGCGCCAGCTCGAGCGCGACCCCGCCGCCGCCCGCACGACGCTGGCCGAGGCCGGCGTCCTCGCCAGGGAGGCGCTGGAGGAGCTGCGGGCGCTGTCCCGCGGCATCGCCCCGCCGGTGCTCGCCGACCGCGGCCTCCCGGCGGCGCTGGCCGCGCTGGCCGCCCGCTCGCCGGTGCCGGTGGAGCTCGCCGTCGACCTGCCCGACGAGCGGCCGGCGCCGGTCACGGAGAACACCGCCTACTTCGTCGTCAGCGAGGCGCTGGCCAACGTGGCCAAGCACAGCGGGGCCGGCGTGTGCCGGGTCGAGGTGCGGCGGGCCGGCGACGTGCTGCGGGTCGTCGTCGAGGACGACGGCGAGGGCGGGGCGCTGCTGGTGCCCGGGCACGGCCTGGCCGGGCTCGCCGACCGGCTGCGCGCCGTCGACGGCGTGCTGGCCGTCGACAGCCCGCGCGGCGGCCCGACCCGGACCACCGCCGAGCTGCCGTGGGCCTGACCCCGGACGGCCGGCCGCTGCGGGTGGTGCTCGCCGAGGACTCGGTCCTGCTCCGCGAGGGGCTGGTCCGGCTGCTCGAGGAGGCGGGCACCACCGTGGTGGCCGCGGTCGGCGACGGCCCGTCGCTGGTGCGCGCCGTGGGCGAGCACCGGCCCGACGTGGCCGTCGTCGACGTGCGGATGCCGCCCACGCACACCGACGAGGGGCTGCGCGCCGCCGTCGAGGTGCGCCGGGCGGTGCCCGGGACGGCGGTGCTGGTGCTGTCGCAGTACGTCGAGGTGGCCTACGCCGACGAGCTGCTCGCCGACGGCCGCGGCGGCGCCGGCTACCTGCTCAAGGACCGGGTGACCGACCTCGACCAGCTGCTCTCCGCGCTCGCCGAGGTGGTGGCCGGCGGCACCGTGCTCGACCCGCAGGTGGTCGCCCAGCTGTTCGCCCGCCGCCGCGCCGACGACCCGGTGCGCCGGCTCACCCCGCGCGAGCGCGAGGTGCTCGGGCTGATCGCCGAGGGCCACTCCAACACCGCGATCGCCCGGCAGCTGGTGGTCACCCCGGGCGCGGTGGAGAAGCACACCCAGCGGATCTTCGCCAAGCTCGGCCTCGCGCCCGACGAGGACCGCAACAGCCGGGTCATGGCGACCCTGGCCTACCTCCGCGGCTGAACGCGGTCGCGGGCCGCCGTCCCCGCCCGGTAGACACCAGGGGTGACCGATCCCGCCGACCTCCGCCCCGTCACCGCCGAGGAGTGGCCCGCCTTCAGCCGGGCGATGCTCGAGGTCTTCGGCGACGACCCGATCGGCGACTTCACCGAGCGGGTCCCGCCGACGGCGGAGCTGGACCGGTCGCTGTCGCTGTGGGCTGGCGACGGGCGGGTCGCCGCCACCGGCGGCATCTACAGCCGGCAGGTGACCGTGCCCGGCGCCGTCGTCCCGTGCGCGGGCGTCACCTGGGTGACCGTCTCCCCCACCCACCGCCGCCGGGGCGTGCTGACCGCGATGATGCGCCGCCAGCTCACCGAGCTGCACGAGCAGCAGGGCGAGCCGCTGGCCGCGCTGTGGGCCTCCGAGGGCTCGATCTACGGCCGCTTCGGCTACGCGCCCGCGACGCAGCGCGGGAACCTGCGCGGCTCCACCCGCGACATGGCCTTCCGCCCCGGCGTCGACCTGGGCACCGGCACGGTGGCCCCGGCCGACCCCGAGGCGTGGCGGGCCGGCGCCGCGCGGGTGCACGAGGCGCTGCGCCGCTGGGTGCCCGGCACGTTCGAGCGCGACGGGCGCTGGTGGGAGCGCGCGCTGCGCGAACCGGCCGAGCGCCGCGGCGGCGCCGGCGCCCGCCGGTACGTGCTGCACACCGAGGCCGACGGCGAGGTCACCGGCTTCGCCGCGTTCCGCGTGCGCACCCGGTGGACCGACGACGGCCTGGCCGACGGCACGGTCGTCGTCGAGGACGTGCGGGCGCGCAGCACCCCCGGCTACGCGGCGCTGTGGCGGTACCTGCTCGACCTGGACCTCGTGCGGACCGTGGAGGCCGGCTACGCGCCCGCCGACGACCCGCTGCGCCACCTGCTGGCCGACCCGCGCGCGCTGCAGGTGCGCCCGCTGGACGGGCTGTGGCTGCGGCTGGTCGACGTCGGCCGGGCGCTGGCCGCGCGCCGCTACCCGGCGCCGATCGACATGGTCCTCGAGGTGCGCGACCGGTTCTGCCCGTGGAACGACGGCCGCTGGTGGCTGCGCGGTCACCCGGCAGGGGCGTTCTGCGCCCCCACCGACGGCGACCCCGACCTGGTCGTCGACGTCGAGGCGCTGGCCGCGGCCTACCTGGGCGGGGTCTCGCTGGGCACGCTGCAGGCGGCCGGCCGGGTCACCGAGGTCAGCCCCGGCGCGGTCACCCAGGCCGCGACGGCGTTCTCCTGGCCCGTGAGCCCGTTCTGCCCGGACCAGTTCTGATCGTCAGACCACGTCGCCGCGGGTGGGGAGGCCGCCGGCGGGACGGTGCCGGTTCTGCTCGTAGTCGTGGATCAGCCCGATCCGGCGGACGTGCCGCTCGTCGTGGCTGAACGGCGTCCGGAGGAACTCGAGCACCAGCGCGGTGGCCTCCTCGATGGAGTGCTGGCGGGCGCCGATCGAGACGACGTTGGCGTCGTTGTGCTGCCGGGCGAGCTGGGCGGTCTCGGTGTTCCACACCAGCGCCGCGCGCACGCCGGGCACCTTGTTCGCCGCGATCTGCTCGCCGTTGCCCGAGCCGCCGATGACCACGCCGAGGCTGCCCGGCTCGGTGACCACGCGCTCGCCGACCTCGAAGCAGAACGGCGGGTAGTCGTCCTGCGGGTGGTACTCGAAGGCGCCGCAGTCGACCGGCTCGTGCCCGGCCTCGGTGAGCGCCTGCTTGAGGTGCTCCTTGAAGTCCAGCCCGGCGTGGTCGGTGCCGACGAAGACGCGCATGCGCCGAGTCTGTCAGGGTCGGGTGGTGGCGGTGCTCGGGGTGGACGGCTGGCGCGGGGCCTGGGTCGGCGCGCTGCTCGACGGCCGCAGGGTGCGGTTGCTCCACCTCGGCGACGCCGCGGCGGTCCTCGCGGTGCCGGACGTCGACGTCGTCGCCGTCGACATGCCCATCGGCCTGTCCGACGACGGTGTGCGGACCTGCGACGTCGCCGCGCGGGACGAGCTGCGCGGCCGCGGCGCCGCCGGCTCGGTGTTCCCCGCCCCCGTGCGCCCGGTCCTGGCCGCGCGGGACTACGCGCACGCCCGTGAGCTCTCGATCGCGGCGACCGGCGGGCGCTCGCTGTCGGCGCAGTCGTTCCGGCTGACGCGCTCCATCCGCGACCTCGACGACGCCCTCGGCGACCCGTCTGACCCCCGCGTGCACGAGGTCCACCCCGAGCTGGCGTTCCGCGCCCTCGACGAGCGCGTGCGCGATCCGAAGGCGAGCGCCCGGGGCCAGGGTCAACGCCTGCGCGCACTCCAGCCGGTCATGGACGTCCTGGACGCGCTGTCCGAGGCGCCGGCAGGCATCCCGGCGGTCGACGCGCTCGACGCCTGCGCCGCCGCCTGGTCGGCCCGGCGGATCGCCGACGGCGCCGCGGAGTGCGTGGGCGACGGCTCGCTCGACGCCCGCGGCCGGCCGATGCGCATCTGCTGGTGACGTTCACCGAGGTCGCCGACGGCGTCTTCGTCCGCCGGCACGGGTCGCTGGACCTCAACTGCGGACTGGTCGTCGGCGACGGCGCCTGCCTCGTCGTCGACACCCGCTCCTCCCCCGCCGAGGCCGCCGACCTCGCCGCCGCCGTGCGCCGGGTGACCCCGCACCCGTGGACCGTGGTCAACACCCACGCCCACTACGACCACTGTTTCGGCAACACCGCGTTCCGGCCGGCCACGGTGTGGGGCACGCGCGGCTGCGCCGCGGACCTGCTGGCGACCGGTGAGGCGCAGCGCGCGGCCCGGGTCGCGGAGCTGCTGGCGGCCGGGGACGACGAGGCCGCGGCGCAGGTGCGGCGGGCGCCGCTGGACCCGCCGGACGCGCTGGTCGACGACGTCGCGGTGCTCGACGTGGGCGGCGTCGAGGTGGTGCTGCGCTTCCTCGGCCGGGGGCACACCGGGCACGACCTGGTCGTGGAGGTGGAGGACGGCACCGTCTTCGCCGGGGACCTGGTCGAGGAGGGCGCCCCGCCGGCGTTCGAGGACGCCTTCCCGGCCGAGTGGCCCGCGACGCTGGGCCGGCTGCACGCGCTGGCCCGCGGGCCGGTCGTCCCCGGCCACGGCGCGGTGGTGGACGCGGACTTCGTCGGCGCCCAGCGCGAGGAGCTGCTGGCGGTGCTGGCCGCCGTCCGGGCCGGTCGGCTGGACCGCGGCCCCTACGACGAGGCGGCGATGCGGGCCGCCGCCTCCCGCCTCACGTGAGGCGGCGCACCACCGGCAGCGGGAGCACGCGCAGCAGCGCCGACACCGGCCGCCACGGCCACTCGGGCACGTAGGCCCGCACCGGCTCCCGCTCGATCGCGGCGACGAGCGCGTCGACGCCGGTGTCGAGGTCGACGGTGAACGGGCCGCGGCGGCCGACGTTGATGTCGGTCTCGATGTAGCCGGGCAGCACCGTGGTGACCCGGATGCCGGTGCCGAGCAGGTCCGACCGGATGCCCTCGGCGAGCGCGTTGAGCGCGGCCTTGCTGGCGCCGTAGGCGGTGCGGGTGCCGCGCATCCCCCGGACCGAGGCGACCGAGCTGACGACGACGAGGTGGCCCGACCCCTGCGCGCGGAACAGCTCGACGGCGGCCTCGCACTGGGCGTGGGTGCCGAGGACGTTGGTGAACAGCGTCGCGCGGTTGGCCCAGCCGGCGCCGGTGCCCACCGACGCGCCCTTGCCGATGCCGGCGTTGGCGACGAACCGGTCGACGCCGCCCAGCTCCGCGGCCAGCGCCGGGACGCCCTCGGCCACGGCCGTCGCGTCGTCGACGTCGAGGGCCGCGGTGACCACCCGGATGCCGGGGTGCGCGGCGAGCAGCTCGTCGCGCAGCTCCTCCAGCAGGTGCTCGCGGCGGGCGGCCAGCGCGAGGTCCCGGCCGCGCGCGGCGAAGCGGCGGGCCATGCCCATGCCCAGCCCGGAGCTGGCGCCGGTGATCAGGATGCGCTGGCGGGTCGGTCGCGGCACGCCCGGCAGCATGCCAGCCGTGCACTTCCGCGGACCCGCCCGGTGCGGGTCCGCGGAGGTGCACGGGCGGGTTCAGGTGTTCCTCAGCTCCAGGGCGTCGGCCGGCACCGAGTCCATGGCCGGGCCCGACGTGCGGGTCCGCTTGAGCTCCCAGAAGTCCGGCAGGTTGGCCAGCAGCACGGCGCCGTCGAAGGCCCGCCCGGCGTCCTCGCCCGTGGGCACCCTGCTGATGACCGGGCCGAAGAACGCGACGCCGTCGATGTGCATGACCGGGGTGCCCACGTCGTCGCCGACCGGGTCCATGCCGGCGTGGTGGCTCTTCTCCAGCGCCTCGTCGTGGTCGGTGGAGGTCGCCGCCTCGGCCAGCTCGGCCGGCAGGCCGACGCGCTCGAGCGCGGGGGCGATCAGCTCGTCGAGCTCCCTGCCCTCGTGGTGCCGCAGCGTGCCCATGGCCGTGTAGAGGTCCCCGAGGACCTCGTCGCCGTGCTTCTCGGCGGCGGCGATCGCGACCCGCACCGGGCCCCACGCCTGCTCCATCATCTCCTGGTACTCCTCCGGCAGGTCGCGCCCGCGGTTGAGCACCGCCAGTGACATGACGTGCCAGTGCAGGTCGATGTCGCGCACCTTCGCCGCCTCCAGGACCCAGCGGCTGGTCAGCCAGGCCCAGGGACACAGCGGGTCGAACCAGAAGTCCACCCGGGCCCTGGTCGGGGCGCTCTGCACTGCCTCGGTCATCGATCGCTCTCCTCTGGTCCGTCGTCCTCGGGGCCGGGGTCGCACCTCCGGCCACTGCCCGCTGCCAAGTGCCCCGTCCGGCCGGTTGTTCCCGGTGCCCTGCGGGCGTGTCGGCCGTCCGTGGCAGGCTGCCGGGCGTGGCCGTACCCAACCTGACCCGCGACGACGCCGCCGCCCGCGCCCGCCTGCTCGACGTCGACAGCTACGACCTCCGCTTCGACCTCACCGACGGTGAGGGGCGACCGGGCAGCGGGACCTTCCGCTCGACGACGACGGTGCGGTTCACCTGCCGCGAGCCCGGCGCCGCCTCGTTCGTCGACCTGGTCGCCGGGACCGTCCGGTCCGCCACGCTCAACGGGGTCGAGCTCGACGTCTCCACCTACACCGAGGAGGGCGGCCTGCCGCTGCCCGACCTCGCCGCCGACAACACGCTCGTCGTCGACGCCGACTGCCGGTACTCCAACACCGGCGAGGGCCTGCACCGCTTCGAGGACCCCGAGGACGGGCACGTCTACCTCTACACGCACTTCGAGCCGGCCGAGGCCAAGCGCGTGTTCGCCTGCTTCGACCAGCCCGACCTCAAGGGCACCTACGAGGTGCACGTCGTCGCGCCGTTCGACTGGCAGGTGGTGTCCAACACCGGCGGCCGCACGATCGAGGCCGGGCCGGCGGGCTCGCAGCTGGTGCACTTCGAGCCGACCAAGCGGCTGTCGACCTACCTGGTCGCGCTGATCGCCGGCCCCTACGCGCGGGTGACCGACTGCTACGAGGACGTCCCGCTCGGGCTGTACTGCCGCGCGTCGCTGGCGAAGCACCTGGACCCGGAGGAGCTGTTCCGGGTCACCAAGCAGGGCTTCGAGTTCTTCCAGCGGGTGTTCGACTACCCGTACCCGTTCGACAAGTACGACCAGCTGTTCGTGCCGGAGTTCAACGCCGGCGCCATGGAGAACGCGGGCGCGGTCACCGTGCTGGAGGACTACGTCTTCCGGTCGCGGACCAGCCGGGCGCGCTACGAGCGGCGCGCCGAGACGGTGCTGCACGAGCTGGCGCACATGTGGTTCGGCGACCTCGTGACCATGCGCTGGTGGGACGACCTGTGGCTCAACGAGTCCTTCGCCACCTACATCTCCACGCTGTGCCAGGCCGAGGCCACCGAGTACACGACCGCCTGGACGACGTTCGCCAACACCGAGAAGGCCTGGGCCTACGCGCAGGACCAGCTGCCGTCGACCCACCCGATCGCCGCGGACATGGTCGACGTGGCCGCCGTCGAGGTGAACTTCGACGGGATCACCTACGCCAAGGGCGCCTCGGTGCTCAAGCAGCTGGTGGCCTACGTCGGCCGGGAGGAGTTCCTCGCCGGGATCCGCCGCTACTTCCGCACCCACGAGTACGGCAACACCACGCTGGCCGACCTGCTCGACCCGCTGTCGGAGGCCACCGGCCGCGACCTCACCGAGTGGTCGGCGCAGTGGCTGGAGACCAGCCAGGTCAACACCCTGCGCCCGGTGTACGAGCTCACCGACGACGGCCGCTACGCCTCGTTCGCCATCGAGCAGACCGCCGTCCCCGAGCACCCCGTGCTGCGCCGGCACCGGCTGGCCGTGGGCCTGTACGACCGCGGACCGGACGGGCTGACCCGCACCACCCGGGTCGAGCTGGACGTCGACGGCGAGCGCACCGAGGTCGCCGAGCTGGCCGGGCACCCGGTGGCGGACCTGGTGCTGGTCAACGACGACGACCTCACCTACGCCAAGCTCCGCCTCGACGACCGCTCGCTGGCCACGCTGCGCGAGGCGATCGGCACGGTCCCGGACTCCCTCGCCCGCGCGCTGTGCTGGGCCGCCGCCTGGGACATGACCCGCGACGCCGAGCTGCCCGCCCGCGAGTGGGTGCAGCTGGTGCTGGCCGGCATCGACGCCGAGACTGAGATCAGCGTGGTGCAGTCGCTGCTGGCCCGGGTGCAGTCCGCGCTGACCTCGTACGCCGACCCGGCGTGGGCCGAGACCGGGTGGGCCGCGCTGGCGGACAAGGCGCTGCAGGCGCTGGAGTCGGCCGAGCCGGGCAGTGACGAGCAGCTGCAGTGGTCGCGCACCCTGGCCGCCGCGGCCCGCACCGAGGAGCACGCCGCGGTGCTGCGCGGGCTGCTCGACGGCTCCCGCACCGTCGAGGGCCTGACCGTCGACGCCGACGCCCGGTGGGCGTTCCTCAACGGCCTGGTGGCCATCGGCGCGGCCGGCGACGCCGAGATCGACGCCGAGGCCGAGCGGGACGCCACCGCCACCGGGATCCGGCGCGCGGCGACCGCGCGGGCGCTGCGCCCGACCGCGGAGGCCAAGGCCGAGGCGTGGCACCGGGCGTTCCACGACCCGGAGATCCCCAACGCCGTGCACGAGGCGCTGGTGGCGGGCTTCTGGCACCCGGCGCAGCGGGAGCTCACCGCGGAGTACGTGGACCGGTACTTCACCGAGTGCGGCCCGATGTGGGCGCGCCGGCCCGGCGAGATCGCGAAGAACGCCGTGCAGTACCTGTTCCCGTCGGTCGTCGAGGAGCGGACGCTGCAGGCCGCCGACAGGTGGCTCGGCCAGGAGGGGCACCCGGCGCCGCTGCGCCGGCTGGTCTCCGAGGGCCGCGACGGCATCGCCCGCGCGCTGCGCAACCGGGCGCGGGACGCCGCCGCCGGCGCCTGACCCGCTGGACGCGGGAGGCCCAGGACCCGCCGGGTCCTGGGCCTCTCGCGTCCACCAGGGGCGTCCGGCCCCCTGCAGGGTCCCGCCACGAGCTCGCGGGTGGGTGGGGGCAGGGGGTCCTTCGTCAGTGCGTGCGGGCGCCGCGGGGGTGGCCGGCCTGGTCGGACAGCTGCCGCAGGCCGTTGACGATCCCGCCGACGAGGTCGCCGGAGGCGAAGGAGTTCGTCATCGACAGCACCGCGAGCGCGCACGCCCGGTCGGGCAGCCGGCGGGCGGCCGAGGCGCCGGTGACGACCTCGATGACCCGCTGCCCGGGCGAGACGGCCAGCAGCACGGACTCGGCCGGGTCGCCGCCGCGGGCGTGCAGCTCCTCGGCGCGGATGCGGGTCTTGGGCCCGAGGTCGCCGATGTAGAGCGTGAACCGCAGGCCGGTCTCGCGCGAGGACATCGTCAGCGCCTCGTCGAGCCGCGCCAGCTCGCGGTAGCTGAAGATCGTGTCGTAGCCCTCGTCGGCCCGGTTGGGCGCGGTGTCGACCGTCCCGGTGTCGTGGGCGTCGGCGTCCAAGACGCGGGTCATCGCCGGCCTCCTGAGGCGGTCGCGAGGTGGATGGGTGTCACGAGGGCGGTCACCAGGTGCCGCGGGCGCCGCCGAGCGGGCCGCCGGCGGACGGGGCCGGCGCACCGGCGGAGACGGCGGTCGCGCCGTGCGAGCCGCCGGCGATCACGTGCGAGCCGGTGGTGGTCCCGGAGCCGCCGTGGCCGGACCCGGTGGACGCGGTCTCGCCGTACAGCGAGGACCCGACGGCCTGGGTGTCGCCCTGGCCGGCGGCGTGCGTCGGGGCGTCCTTCGGCTGCGGCTCGTACCAGACCGGCTCGTGCTCCCAGGGCTGACCCGGCTTGTACCGGACGCCCTGGCGCTTGCGCCCGCCCGGCAGGTAGGTCAGCGCCCACAGGAGGACGAACACCGCCAGCGGGGCCACGAGGAAGACGAGCAGGGTCTCGACGACGGTCACGCCCGGAATCTACCGCCCTCCGTGATCACCTATGCGTACGCGTCCCAGCCCGGCGGGTGGCGGTGCGCCCACGGCCGGGCCTGCTCCAGCTGGGCGGCGAGGGCGATCAGCGTGACCTCGTCCGCGGGCCGCCCCACGAGCATCGTCCCGACCGGCAGGCCGTCGCCGGTCCAGTGCAGGGGAACGCTGACGGCCGGCTGGCCGGTGACGTTGTAGAGCGCGGTGAACGCGGCGTACCGCTTGTTGCGCTCGAAGTCCTCGGCGCCGTCGCCGTCGGCGTCGAACCAGCCCAGCGGCCGCGGCGTCATCGTCGTCACCGGGGCGACGAGGACGTCGAACCCGTCGGTGGCCTCGACGTAGCGGCGGGCGAACAACCGGAGGGCACCCAGGGCCTCCATCGCCGCCTGCGCCGACAGGGCCAGCCCGCGGGCGCGCAGCTCCCGGGTGAGCGGCCGCAGCTCCCCCACCCGGCCCGGCGGCACCGGCAGCGTGGTCCCCGACAGCGACCACACCCGCTCGAAGGCGCCGAGCACGTCCGGGCCCACCAGGCCGGGCGGGACGTCGACCACCTCGTGCCCGAGGTCGGTGAGCAGCGCGGTGGCGTCGTCGAGGGCCGCGGCCACCTCGGGCTGCAGCACCGTGCCGGGCATCGGGGACTCCAGCGCGCGGCCGATCCGCAGCCGCCCGGGCGGCCGGTCCGCGGCGGCGAGGAACGTCTCCCCCGGCGGCAGCGGCGGCGCCCAGGCGAAGTCGCCGGTGACCGGGCCCGCCATGGCGTCGAGCATCGCGGCGGCGTCGCGGACGGTGCGGGCCAGCGGCCCGTTGGTGCCCAGCCCGGTGACGTCGCTGCCCAGCGGCCCGTTGCTGATCCGCCCGCGGGTCGGCTTGATGCCGAACAGCCCGTTGATGCTGGCCGGGATGCGGATCGAGCCGCCGCCGTCGCTGCCCTGGGCGAAGGGCACCATGCCGGCGGCGACCGCCACCGCCGCGCCGCCGCTGGACCCGCCGGCCAGCCGGGTGGGGTCCCACGGGCAGCGGGCGGGGCCGGCGAGGTCGTTGTCGGTGTAGCAGGGGTAGCCGAACTCCGGGGTGTTGGTCTTGCCCAGGCTGATCGTCCCGGCGGCGGCGAGCTTGGTGACGACGGCGTCGTCGACCTGGGGCACGAAGTCGGCGAACACCGCGGAGCCGAAGGTGGTGCGCACGCCGGCGGTGTTGTTGAGGTCCTTGATCGCCGTCGGCACGCCGAGCAGGGGCGGCAGGTCGCCGCCGCGGAGCACCCGGGCCTCGGCCTCGGCCGCCGCGGCCAGCGCCCGCTCGGGCGTGACGGTGACGAAGGCGCCCAGGCCGGCGTCGAGGGCCTCGACGCGGGCGAGGGCCGCCTCCACCAGCTCGACGGGGCTGACCGTCCGGTCCCGGACGGCGGCCGCCTGCTCCAGCGCGGTGAGCTCGTGCACCTGCGTACCGGTCACGGGCGGCGACGGTAGCCCCGCCCGGTAGACACGTCGCCGTGTCCCTCTCCCGCGCGCACGCCGAGGCCCTCGACGACGCCGACCCGCTGGCCGGGTTCCGGGCCCGCTTCGCCGGCGTCGACGACGGCCTGCTCTACCTGGACGGCAACTCGCTGGGCCGGATGCCCGTCGACACCCCGGCGGCGCTGGCGCGGGTGGCCGAGCAGGAGTGGGGCCGCGGGCTGGTCGGGTCGTGGTCGTCGTGGATCGACGTCGGCACGCGGGTCGGCGACGTCATCGGCACCGGCGTCCTCGGTGCCCGGCCCGGCGAGGTGCTGCTCAGCGACTCGACCACCGTCGACCTCTACAAGCTGCTCGTCGCCGCGGCCGACGCCCGCCCGGGCCGGGACGTGCTGGTCTGCTGCGCCGACGACTTCCCCAGCGACCGGTACGTCGTCGCCGGGGTCGCCGCCGCTCGCGGCATGACCGTGCGGGAGGTGCCCGCCGACGTCGACGAGGGCCTGGACCCGGCGGTGCTCGCGGCGGCGCTGGACGGGCGGGTCGCCGTCGTCGTGCTGTCCGCGGTCGCCTACCGCTCGGGCGCGCTGGCCGACGTCGCGGCGGTGACGGCGGCGGCCCGCGACGCCGGGGCGCTGGTCGTCTGGGACCTCTCGCACGCGGCGGGCGCGGTGGAGCTGGACCTGACCGCGAGCGGCGTCGACCTCGCCGTCGGGTGCACGTACAAGTACCTGGGCGGTGGGCCTGGCGCGCCGGCGTTCCTCTTCGTGCGGCGTGAGCTGCAGGAGACGCTGCGCCAGCCGATCTGGGGCTGGTTCGGCCAGCGCGACCAGTTCGCCATGGGACCGGCCTACGACCCGGTGCCCGGCGTCGGGCGGTTCGCCACCGGGACGCCGCCGGTGCTCGCCGCCGCGGCGGTCGAGGTGGGCGCGCGCCTGGTGGCCGAGGCCGGCACCGACCGGCTGGCGGCGAAGGGGCGGGCGCTGACCGGGCTGCTGGTCGACCTCGCCGACGCGCACCTGGTGCCGCACGGCGTGGCGCTGGCCAGCCCGCGCGACCCGGCGCGGCGCGGGTCGCACGTCACGCTCGCCCACCCGCACGCCTGGCAGCTGACCCGGGCCCTGGTCGACCGCGGGGTGGTGCCGGACTTCCGCACGCCCGACCGCGTGCGCCTGGGCCCCGCGCCGCTGTACACGCGGTTCGTCGACGTCTGGGACGCCGTCGACCGGTTCCGCGCCCTGCTCGAGGACGGCGGCTGGGCCGCCTACCCCGAGGAGCGCGCCCGCGTCACCTGAACGGAACACCGCTGTCGGAGACACCGCTCACCGCATCGAGGAGTGACGATGGTCGATGCACCGGCGCATGAGGCACTGCGCTACCTGATCCGTTCCTCCGGCAGCCCGGAGGTCAGCACCAACAACGTCCTCAAGGCACTACTGGACGCTCACCCCGAGATGCGCTGCGCCTTCCTCGCCTTCCTCGGATCGGTGACCGGCCTCTCGCTCGATGACTGCGTCGTGGAGCGAGAGGCGTACGAACAGGATCCGGTCACAGGCAAGAAGTCCTACCGGGACTTCCTCGTCACCTCGAAGGGGTCCCCCCGGTGCATCGTCGAGACCAAGGTGGACTCAGCGCTCACCTCGGAGGACCAAGCGCCGTGATACCTCGAGCAACTCGACGCCGATGGCTCTCTCGTCCTGGTCACGCGTGAACCGTTGGTCGACGCCTTGGCGGTACAGGTCCGCGAGCAGCTGGGTGTCCGTCTGAGCTCTTCCACCGGCAGCTACACGGGCCATGCCGACACTCGGACGGTCGTGGTGCTGTCCTGGTCCCAGTTGCTCAACGGGGTCCTCGACCGCTCCGGGCGGCCGTTCACGGAGTTGCTGGCCCTGGACGCCGCCCTCGTCGGGGTCAGTGACTTCGTTCCCTTCACGGCATCCGTGCAAGACGTGGCGACAGGTCGCATGGTGCAGCAGGTGGTCAGCATCGCCCGAGACCTCTGCGACAAGCTGAAGACCCGCCTGGACGAGGAAGAGGTCCGCTACGACTCGTTGACGCGCTCACGCGGTTGGGACACCGATCCGACGGTCACGATCACGGTGTTGCACCACCAGTTCTGGGTGGGTTACAGCCCTGACCACTGGGCGACAGTGCCCGGCGATCCACGTGACGACTCGGCGGGATTCGCTTCAGCCAGCTTCCCCAGTCCCGTCTGGGCGGGGCGGTTCTACACCAGACCCACTCGGGCCGATCGGGCCGTCGTGTCCGCCCGGCGAGAGCGACTGGATGCGCTGGGAGTCACGAGACCTCTCGGGATACCGCTGGGAGCACCTCGCGACGCCGTCGTGGAGTCGCTCCTCGAGCAGGCTGTGGCTCACGTGCGAGTCATCAGCGAGGCGCTGCACGAAGACCCGTCGGTGATGGGCGTGCCGACCTCCGCGGTGTCGGAGGACGTCGAAGCACCCGAGAGCGACCCTCCGTCCGAGTGACGATCCGGAGTCGACTCAGTCGGCGTCGGGCGGGACGCCGATCGGGTTGCGGTCGGGGAAGAGACCGGCGGCGACGACGGCGCGGCGCAGCGGCACGAGGAGCTCGGCGAGCCGGTCGCAGCGCGTGTCGCCGAGCGTCCGCCACGGGCCGAGCGCGAGGCGGTCGGTGTCGGCCTCGATCGCGGTGACCATCGCCAGGCCCTCCGCGGACAGCTCCACGTCGTCGGGCCCGCTGCCGTCGAGCCAGCCGCGCCGGGCGAGCTCGTCGGCGGCGGCCGCCCACGCGTCGTCGCCCCAGCCGCGGGCCTTCTGCAGCCACGCCCGGTCGACCCGGCCGGCGGCGGCCACCAGCACGTGCGCGCCGACGCCGGACACCTCCCGGCCGAGCAGCGCCGCGTTGTGCCCGTCGCCGCGGTGCTCCCGCAGCGTGGTGAGCGCCTGCCACAGCGCCACGTGCGGCTCGTCCGGCTCGGCCACCGCCGCGTTCGCCGCCGCCAGCGGCCGGCCCGGCAGGTCGACCGCCTCGGCGGCGATGCGCGCCAGCTCCGCGGCCTCCGCGGCCTCGGCCGAGGACGCCCACTCGCCCAGCACCCGGCGCACGACGGCGTCGACGGCGGCCAGCCGGACGCGCAGCGCCTGCTCCGGCGTCACCGCCGACCAGACGCCGGGCACCCGGCGGGCGACGAACGACGGCGCGAAGTTGTAGAACGCCGCCGTGACCACCGCAGGCCCCACCGGCCCGAGCGGCGCGGCGCGCAGCGCGAAGTACGTGGCCCAGAAGCCGGACAGCCCGGCCTCCCCGGCCGCGGACCGCGCCTCGTCGGCGAAGTAGGTGACCGCGTGGTACGGCTCGCCCAGCGCCCACAGCCGCCGGGCGGTGCCCGCGGAGGTCACGGGGTCCTCCTCCGGCCGCTCGCCGGCCCCGTCCAGGGGCCCGGCCCGGGCCTGCGACGGACGGGGAGGACGGGGTCCTCCCTCATGCGGAGACGCTCTCCGGCATCCCCAGCCACTCCCGCCAGCGGGGGTCCACGGTGCGTGCACCGAGCAGCCGCCAGGCCGCGCCGCTCGGCGTCCGCGGCGGGTGCGGCAGCTTCCACCCGAGCTCGGCCAGCGACCGGTCGGCCTTGGTGTGGTTGCACTTCCGGCAGGCGGCCACCACGTTGTCCCACGTGTGCGTGCCGCCGCGGCTGCGCGGGACGACGTGGTCGATGCTCGTGGCCGACCCGCCGCAGTAGACGCAGGTCTGCCCGTCGCGGGTGAACACCGCCCGCCGGGACAGGGGCACCTGCGCGGGGTAGGGCACCCGCACGAAGCGGGTGAGCCGCACGACCACCGGGACGGCGAGGGCCACCCGCTCGGCGTGCACCACCTCCGCGGAGTCGTCCACCGGGACCGCCTTCTCGGCCAGGACCAGGACGATCGCGCGGCGGCTGGAGACCACGCACAGGGGTTCGTAGGTGGCGTTGAGCAGCAGCGTGGCCGACGCCGTGCCGGACGAGGGCACGGGCAGCCGGGGGACGGGGACGGGGTCGCGCCGCGGACCTGGGTGGCCCGCCGGCGACGACCCGGACGCGGAACGCGACACGGATCACCTCCGACGCCCCGGACCGCCGTACCGGGGCGGCCGCACAGGGCTGTGCCCATCCTGCCCTGACCTGCGCCTCCGGCGCGCGGGGAAACGATTCCGGAGGGTGCCGGGGCGCCGACGGGGGCGCCGTTACGGTGGTGCGGGTGCGCTACCCCGACGCCGAGAGACTCGACCTGGTCGAGGACCTGCACGGTCACCGCGTGGCCGACCCCTACCGCTGGCTCGAGGACCCCGACGACCCGCGGACGCAGGCGTGGACCGCCGCCCAGGACGCGCTCACCGCCGACGTCCTCGGCGCCCTCCCCCTGCGGGCCGACCTCGCCGCCCGGCTCGAGCGGCTGGTGCACGCCGGCGCCGTCGGCGTCCCGGTGCACCGCGGCGGCCGCGCCTTCTCCACCCGCCGCGACCCCGGCCAGGAGCACGCCGTCCTGCGGGTGCGCGAGGCCGACGGCAGCGTGCGCGTGCTGGTCGACCCGATGGCCGTCGACCCCTCCGGGACGACGACGCTCGACGCCTGGGCGCCGTCGTGGGAGGGCGACCGGCTGGCCTACCAGCTGTCCACCGGCGGCGACGAGGAGTCGCGGCTGTACGTCCTCGACGTCGCCACCGGCGAGCGGCTCGACGGCCCGGTCGACCGCTGCCGCTACTCCCCCGTCGCCTGGCTGCCCGGCGGCGAGGAGCTCTTCTACGTCCGCCGCCTCGCACCCGACCAGGTGCCCGCCGGCGAGGAGCAGTTCCACCGCCGGGTGTGGCGCCACCGGGTCGGCGCCGACCCCGGCGACGACGTCCTGGTGCACGGCGAGGGTCTGGACCCGACCAACTACTACGGCGTGCGCACCAGCCGCGACGGCCGCTGGCTGGTCGTCTCCGCGTCGGCCGGCACCGCCCCGCGCGACGACGTCTGGCTGGCCGACCTGACCAGCTCTGCACCCAGCACCCGCCCACCCCTGCAGGAGCTCCAGGTCGGCGTCGACGCGCAGACCGCCGCCTGGGTGGCCCGCGACGGCCGGCTGTGGCTGCTCAGCGACCGCGGCACCCCGCGCTGGCGGCTCGCCGTCGCCGACCCGGCCGACCCGGCCACCTGGGCGGTGGAGGCGTGGGCCGACGTCGTCCCGCAGGCCGAGGACGGCGTGCTGTCCGACGTCGCGCTCGTCGACGGTGCCGACGGCTCGCTGCAGGTGCTCGCCGTCCACTCGGTCGACGCCACCGACCGGCTCTCGGTCTGGGCCGGCGACGGCTCCGGCCGGCTGGCGGAGGTGACCGGCCTGGGCGTCGGCAGCGTCTCCGGCGTCAGCGCCCCGCCGGAGGGCGGCACCACCGCCTGGGTCGGCTACACCGACCACTCCACCCCGCCGTCGGTGCTGCGCTGGGACGCCGCCGAGCCGACGGCGCTCACCGAGGACGAGCGCGCCCCGGTGGCCGGCGAGGTGCCGGAGGTGACCGTCGTGGAGACGCACGCCACCTCGCGCGACGGGACGCCGGTGCACCTGTTCGTGGTCTCGCGTACCGGCGAGCCGGACACCCCGCGGCCGACCGTCCTCTACGGCTACGGCGGGTTCAACGTCGCGCTCACCCCGTCCTACTCGGCGCAGGCGCTGGCCTGGGTGGCCGCGGGCGGGGTGTGGGCGGTGGCCAACCTGCGCGGCGGCTCCGAGCACGGCGAGGAGTGGCACCGCGCCGGCATGCGGGAGCGCAAGCAGAACGTCTTCGACGACTTCGCCGCGGCCGGCGAGCACCTGGTCGCCCAGGGGTGGACGACGCACGGGCAGCTCGCGGTGATGGGCGGCTCGAACGGCGGCCTGCTCGTGGGCGCGACACTGACCCAGCGGCCGGACCTCGCCGCGGGCGTCGTCTGCAGCGCGCCGCTGCTGGACATGGTCCGGTACGAGCGCTTCGGCCTGGGCCGCACGTGGAACGACGAGTACGGCACCGCCGAGGACCCGGAGGAGCTCGGCTGGCTGCTCGGCTACTCGCCGTACCACGCCGTCCGCGAGGGCGCCGCCTACCCGGCGACGCTGTTCACGACCTTCGAGTCCGACACCCGCGTGGACCCGCTGCACGCCCGCAAGCTCGCCGCCGCGCTGCAGGCCGCCACCAGCGCCGACGCGCCGGTGCTGCTGCGGCGGGAGACGTCGGTCGGCCACGGCGCCCGGGCGGTCAGCCGCACCGTCGGCCTGGCCGCGGACCAGCTGGCCTTCCTCGCCGCCGCGACCGGCCTGTCCGGATGGCGCGCGGATCACTCCTGATCCGTCGCTCCGACCTGACACCATGGAGAGTGATGACTGCTCCACCCTCCGTAGTGACCGCCGCTGCTGACAGCGGGCTCGCCGGCTCCATGCCCGACTGCGTCTCCGACCCGACGACGCTGTGCGCCAAGGTCTACGAGCTGTCCGGCATCGACTGGCTGGCGAACAACGCCGAGGCGCTGATCGAGAAGCCGGCGAAGATCCTGCTCGTCGTGGTGATGGCCGCGGTCGTCCGGCTGCTGCTGCACCGGGCGATCCGGCGGCTGACCGACCGCACCGCCACCGGGTCGATGCCGACGATCCTGCGGCCGCTGCGCAACCGCGCGGCCGCCGGCGGCGGCGACCCGCTCGAGCAGGTGGCCGCCCGGCGCACCCAGCGCGCCGAGGCGATCGGGTCGGTGCTGCGCAGCTTCGCCTCGTTCGTCGTCATGGGCATCGCCGTCGTCCTCGTGCTCGGCGAGCTCGGCATCAACCTGGCGCCGATCGTGGCCAGCGCCGGCGTCGTCGGCGTCGCGCTCGGCTTCGGCGCGCAGAACCTGATCAAGGACTTCATCGCCGGGATCGGGATCATCCTCGAGGACCAGTACGGCGTCGGCGACGTCGTCGACCTCGGCGAGGCCAGCGGGACGGTCGAGGCGGTGGGCCTGCGGATCACCCGGCTGCGCGACGTCAACGGCGTCGTCTGGTACGCCCGCAACGGCGAGATCCTGCGCGTGGGCAACAAGAGCCAGGGCTACGCGCAGGTGGTCATCGACATGCCCGTCGCGCACGACACCGACCTCGAGCGCTGCCGCACCGTGATGCAGGAGGTCGCCGACGGGATGTACGCCGAGGACGAGTGGGCGGCGGTGCTGCTGGCCGAGCCCGAGTCCCTCGGCGTCGAGCAGATCCTCTCGGAGGGCGTCTTCATGCGGGTGCAGGTGCGCTCGACCAACGCCGACCAGTGGCGGGTCGGCCGCGAGCTGCGCATGCGGCTCAAGGAGCGGTTCGTCGCCGAGGGCATCAAGACCCCGCCCCCGCTGATCGGCGCGTCCTCCGGCGCCGCGGCCGCCGGCGCCCGATGAGCACCGGGGACGGTCGCCGCGCGACCTCCGAGGAGAGGGCCACCGACCGGGCGAGCTTCCGCGCGGTCTTCGCCGTCCGCGAGTTCCGGCCGCTGTTCGGCACCTACACGCTGTCGACCATCGGCGACGAGCTCGCGCGGGTGGCCCTGACCGTCCTCGTCTACCAGCGCACCGACTCGCCGCTGCTGTCGGCGTTCACCTTCGCGCTGGGCTTCCTGCCGTGGGCGCTCGGCGGCCCGGTGCTGGCGACCGTCGCCGACCGGTTCCCGCGGCACCGGGTGCTGATCACCAGCGACGTCGTCCGCGCGGTCCTGGTCGCCGGGATGGCGGTCCCCGGGACGCCGCTGCCGCTGCTGCTGGTCCTGCTGTTCCTCGTCGCGCTGTGCGCGCCGCCGTTCGAGTCGGCGCGCTCGGCGCTGATGGCCGACGTCCTGGAGGGCGAGCGCTACGCCGTCGCCACCTCGCTGACCAACGTCAGCCTGCAGGTGGCGCAGGTGGTCGGGTTCCTCGCCGCCGGCGGGCTGGTCACCGTGCTCGACCCCTCGGTGGTGCTGCTCGTCAACGCGGCCACCTTCGCCGTGTCCGCCGTGTGGCTGACCCTCGGGCTGCAGCGGCGGCCGGCGCCGACGGAGGAGCTCGCGGCGCCGTCGTCGGTGTGGCGGGAGGCCGGCGAGGGGCTGCGGCTGATCGGGGGCAGCCCGCGGCTGGTGGCGATCATCGCGCTGCTGTGGGTCGGCACGCTGTTCGCCAACGCCGCCGAGGGCATCGCCGCCCCGCTGACCGACGAGCTCGGCGAGCGCGCGGTCCAGGTGGGCGTGCTGCTGGCGGCCAACCCGCTCGGGGTCACCGTCGGCGGCCTGGTGGTCGCCCGCTTCCTCGGGACGGCGCGCAGCGACCGGCTGATGCCGGTGCTGGTGGGCCTGTCGCTGGCGCCGGTGCTGCTGGCCGGCCTGGTCGCCGTGACCGCGGGCCCGGGCCGGGGCGCGTTCGCCGTCGTCGTCGGGCTGATGTTCGTCGCCGGGCTCGGCGCCTCCTGGACCATCCCGCTCAACGTCGCCTTCGTGCAGGCGGTGCCGCCGGCCTACCGGGGCCGGGCCTTCGGCGTCGCGGTCAGCGGGCTCTACGGCATCCAGGGCGTCGGTGCGCTGGCCGCGGGGCTCGCCGCCGAGGGGCTGTCGCCCAGCGCCGTCGTCGCGCTGACCGGCGGGATCGGGCTGGTCGCGGTCGTGCCGCCGCTGCTCGCCTACGGCCGCACCCGGACCCTCGTGGCGGAGGACCGCCCGGCTGCGGGACCATCGGTGTCATGAGCGAGGCGACCCGGTCCCTGCCGTCGGCGCGGACCTTCTACGAGGAGGTCGGCGGAGAGCCGACCTTCCGGCGGCTCGTCGCCCGCTTCTACGCCGGCGTCAAGGCCGACCCGGTGCTCGCGCCGCTCTACCCCCAGGACGACTGGGAGGGTGCCGAGACCCGCCTGCGGCGCTTCCTCGAGCAGTATTGGGGCGGCCCCACCACCTACTCGCAGGAGCGCGGGCACCCGCGCCTGCGGATGCGGCACGCCCCGTTCGCCATCGGCCCGGCCGAGCGCGACGCGTGGCTGCGGCACATGCGGGACGCCGTCGACACCCTCGACCTCACCGAGGAGCAGGACGCCACCCTGTGGGGCTACCTGCAGATGGCCGCCCGCAGCATGCAGAACCGCTGAAGGACCCCCTCGCCCCCCACCGCTCGCACGCTCGCGGCGGGCCCCTGCGAGGGGGCCGTCCTTGATCACTAGGAGCCCGGTGAGTTCCCTCACCCCTGCCCGCCCGTTCCGCCGCACCGACGCCGACTGGTGGCGCGACGCGGTCTTCTACCAGGTCTACATCCGCAGCTTCGCCGACGGCAGCGGCGACGGCGTCGGCGACCTCGCCGGCATCCGCGCCCGGCTGCCGCACCTGGTCGACCTCGGCGTCGACGCGCTGTGGATCACGCCCTTCTACCCCTCGCCGATGGCCGACCACGGCTACGACGTCGCCGACCCGCGCGACGTCGAGCCGGTGTTCGGCGACCTCGCCGAGTTCGACGCGCTGCTGGCCGAGGCGCACGCGGCCGGCATCCGGGTGACGGTCGACCTGGTGCCCAACCACACCTCCGACCGGCACGAGTGGTTCCAGGCGGCCCTGGCCGCCGGCCCCGGCTCGCCCGAGCGGGCGCGCTACCTGTTCCGGGACGGCCGCGGGCCCGACGGCGCCGAGCCGCCGAACAACTGGCCGTCTGTCTTCGGCGGGCCGGCGTGGTCGCGGGTGCCCGACGGCCAGTGGTACCTGCACATCTTCGCGCCCGAGCAGCCCGACCTGGACTTCACCAACCCCGAGGTGCTCGCCGACCTCGAGGAGACCATGCGGTTCTGGCTCGACCGCGGCGTCGACGGCTTCCGCATCGACGTCGCCCACGGCATGGCCAAGCCCGACGGCCTGCCCGACATGGAGCCCATGGAGGACACCGGGCTGCTCGACGACCACGGCCCGGGCGACCACCGGTTCGACAACGACGGGGTGCACGAGGTGCACCGGCGCATCCGCGCCGTCCTCGACGAGTACCCCTGCACCATGGCCGTCGGCGAGGTGTGGGTCTCCGACGACGACCGCCTGGCCGACTACCTGCGCGCCGACGAGCTGCAGCTGGCCTTCAACTTCAAGCTGCTCACCGCCGACTGGGACGCCGACGACCTCCGCGACGCCGTCGTCCACTCGCTGGAGTCGGTGGCCCACGTCCCGGCGCCGGCCTGCTGGGTGCTGTCCAACCACGACCGGCCCCGGCACGTGACCCGCTACGGCGGCGGCGAGCTGGGCACCCGGCGGGCGCGCGCCGCGGCGCTGCTGCAGCTCGCGCTGCCCGGCGCGGCCTACGTCTACAACGGCGACGAGCTCGGCATGCCCGACGTCGACCTGCCCGACGAGGTGCTGCAGGACCCGATCTGGGAGCGGTCCGGGCACACCGAGCGCGGCCGCGACGCCTGCCGCGTCCCGGTGCCGTGGTCGGGCACCGAGCCCTCCTACGGCTTCTCGGCGCAGCGGGACACCTGGCTGCCGATGCCCGGGGGCTGGGGGCCGCTGACCGCCGAGGCGCAGGCCGCGGACCCGTCGTCGGTGCTGTCGCTGTACCGGGCCGCGCTCGCGCTGCGGGCGTCGTCGCCGGCCTTCACCGGCGAGTCGCTGGAGTGGCTGCCCGCGCCCGAGGGGTGCCTCGCGTTCCGCCGTCCCGGCGGGCTGGTGTGCCTGGTGAACCTCTCCGCGCAGGCCGTGCCGCTGCCCGAGGGCCGGGTCCTGCTGGCCAGCGCCGACGTGGCCGGCGGCGCCCTGCCGACCGACTCGGCGGTCTGGCTGCAGGCGTGAGCGGGGCGGGCGCGGCGCCCTCCGCTCCGGGAGGCGCCGCGCCCGCACGCGGGTAGCATCGGATCCGGAACTGAGCGTCACGGGGGGACGCTGACGCCGCGGTCGACCGACCCCGTGTCGGCGGCCCTGTGCCGGGGGAGGCGCGCCCACCGATGACGTTGCTGCAGGTCCAGGGCCTGACGAAGTCCTTCGGGGCCCGCCGCGTCCTGCGGGACGTCTCCTTCACCATCGACGAGGGCGAGATCGTCGGGCTCGTCGGCACCAACGGGGCCGGCAAGTCCACCCTCGGCGACGTCATCGCCGGCATCACCCCCGCCGACGCCGGCTCCATGACGCTGCAGGGCCACCCCTACGCGCCGCTGTCGGCGTTTGACGCCCGCCACCTCGGCGTCGGCGTCGTCGAGCAGCTGGTCCACATCGACCCGGCGCTCACCGTCGCGCAGGCGGTCCTCCGCGGCACGACCCAGGCCGGGCTGCCGCCGCGGGAGCTGCGCCGGCAGGCGCAGGTGCTGCTCGCCGAGGTCGCCCTCGACGTCGACCCGGACACCCCCGTCGGGGACCTGCCGCACTTCGTGCACGGCCTCGTCGAGACCGCCCGCGTGCTCGCCGAGGACACCCGGCTGGTGGTGCTCGACGAGGTGTCGGCGCCGCTGCTGCCCTCGGAGGTGGGCCGCCTGCACGCCGTCGCCGGCCGGCTGAGCCGGCAGGGCCGCGGCGTCCTCTACATCAGCCACCGGCTGCCCGAGATGCTCGAGGTGGTCGACCGGGTGCTCGTCCTGCGCGACGGGCGGATCGCCCTCGACGCGCCGGCCGACCGGCTGGACCCGGTGCGGCTGGCCGCGGAGACCGTCGGCGAGCCGGTGACGCCGCCGGAGCCCCGGGTGGCCTCGGCGCCCGAGCCCGCGGCGGCCGGGCCCACGGCGGCCGAGGAGGCCCCCGTGCGCCTCTCGCCGCGGCTGGTGCCCTCCGACGAGGTGGTGCTGCGGGTCCGCAACCTGCGGGTGCCGGGCGCGGTCGAGGGCGTCGACCTGCTGCTGCGCCGCGGCGAGGTGATCGGCCTGACCGGGCACCGGTCCTCCGGCGTCCGCGAGATCGCCGACGCGCTGTCCGGGGAGCTGCCGGCGGTCACCGACGAGCTGCAGCTGTTCGGCGAGGAGCGCTCGCTCGGGTCCTCCGCGGACGGCCCGGCGCTGGAGCTGCCGGTGTACCGCCCGGACGAGGACGCCTACGGCGTGGACCCCGGCGAGACGATCGCCCGGACGATGACCCAGGAGGCATGGGGCTCGCTGTCGGACCTGCGCACGGAGATCGCCCGGCTGCGCGGGGTCATCCGCACCGTGCACCAGATGGACGTGAAGACGCTGAGCATCCGCACGGTGTTCGGCGCGCTGTCCGGTGGCGACCAGCACAAGCTCGCGCTCGCCCGGTGGATGTCGGAGTGCGCGCGCGACGTCGTCGTCCTCCACGAGCCCACCCGCGGCCTGGACGTGCGGGCCCGGCGGCAGGTCCGCCGGCTGCTGGACGAGGCGACCGCGCACGGGACCTCGGTCGTCGTCGTGTCGGTGGACCCCGACGAGCTGGCCGAGTGCTGCGACCGGGTCGGCATCGTCGCCGGCGGCCGCGTCGCCCGGTGGATCGACACCGGCGAGCTCGCCGTCGACGCGGTGCGCGACCGCATCGTCGAGGCCGCCACGGCGGCCGCCTGACGACGGGGCTCGGCCACCGGGCCGCCGCGTCGGCACCCTCCCCGGCCCCCGTCCGGGTTGGGTGCCGACGCCGCCGGCTCAGACGCTGACGGTCGCCGCGACCGCGCGCAGCTTGTGCCGCGCCAGCGCCAGGTTGGCGGTGACGCGGTTGAGCACGAGGTAGATGAACAGGCCGGCGTTGCCCTGCCCCTTGAGCACGTTGATCAGGTGGTACTGGCTCTGCAGCGTGATGAGGATGTCCTCGACCTCGTCCTTGAGCTCGAGGTCGTTGATCGTGCGCAGCTTGGCGCGCACGACGTTGGAGTTGCCGGCGGCCGCGACGTTGAGGTCGAAGCCGGGCGTGCCGCCGGACGCGAGGGCCATGCCGCTGTCGATGTCGACGATCGCGGCGCCGCTGGCGCCCTCGATCGCGAGCAGGTCCGCGATGACGGTGTCGAGTGAGGCCATGGGAAGGGCTCCTGTCGTCTCGAGAGGGGGACGCAGCGACGGGCTGCGCACCGGGCCGGGAGGCGGCCCGGGTCGACCGGACGGGCCGGGCGTCTGGGGAGGCACGGCGTCCTGCGGCGGCTCGGCCGCCGGGGCGTCGTGTGCCGCACCCGGCGGGGCCGGGAGCGGCGTGGGCCGGGGCGCCGGCGGGGTGACCGGCTCCTCGACGGCGGGTGGCGGGGGCTCGGGCGGGGGCTCGGGCGGGGGCTGCGGCGGAGGTGCCGCCGCGGCGGGCCGGGCGGCGCCGGCGCGCCCGGGCCACGGGTCCCGGTGCGGCTCCCGGGTGGACTCGGCGGTGGGGTGCCGCGGTTCGTGACGTCCCCGCGACCACAGTGACGCCCACCACCCGGTTGCCATGCAGATTCCGCCTGTTCCTCGCCTCCGCCGAAGGCCTCAGCGACCCCAGAAAACACGTCGCGCGCGGCCCGGGCAAACCGGCGGACGTATCTGCAGGTGAGCGCCCGGACACCGACGGCGACGAGCCCGGCGGGGTCCCGGGACGCCCGCCGGGCCGGTCCCGCGCGCCCCTCGGGTACCTTCCGCGGGGACCGCGCGGGCCCGTCCCGCTGCCTGTGGAGGAGACGCCGTGAAGACCCGGGACCTGGCCTACGTCGCCCTCTTCGCCGCGATCATCGCCGCGCTGGGGACCCTGCCGGCGATCAACGTGGGGCCGGTGCCGATCACCGCGCAGACCCTCGGCGTCATGCTGGCCGGCAGCGTCCTGGGTGCCCGCCGCGGCTTCCTCGCCGTCCTGCTGTTCCTGGTCCTGGTGGCGGTCGGGCTGCCGCTGCTGGCCAGCGGCGCCGGCGGCCTGGCGCCCTTCGCCGGCGCCACGGCCGGGTACCTCTACAGCTGGCCGCTCGCCGCGTTCGTCGTCGGCTGGCTGACCGAGCGGGTCTGGGACCGCTACAACGTCGGCTGGGGCCTGGTGGCCAACGTCGTCGGCGGGATCGTCGTGGTCTACGCCGTGGGCGTCCCGGTGCTCAAGGCCGTGGCCGGGCTCGACTGGGGCACCGCGCTGTGGACCGGCGCCGCCGTCTTCCTCCCCGGCGACCTGTTCAAGGCCTTCGTCGCCGCGGCCGTCGCCGACGTCGTCCGGCGCAGCTACCCCGTCATCGACCGTCCCCGCCGGGCGGCCGGCACCCGGTGAGGCTCCGCCGTCCCGGTCCGGCGCCCGCCGCGGACGAGCTCGCGGAGCCGGGGCGCGGCATCGAGCTGCGCGGCGTCGGGCACCGGTACGGCGAGCGGGTGGTGCTCGAGGACCTCGACCTCACCCTGACCGAGCCGCGGGTCGGCGTCGTCGGTGCCAACGGCTCGGGCAAGAGCACCTTCGCCCGCCTGCTCAACGGCCTGGTCGTGCCCACCGAGGGGCGGGTGCTGGTCGACGGGCTGGACACGCGCACCCAGGTGCGCGCCGTGCGGCGCCGCGTCGGGTTCGTCTTCCAGGACCCCGACGCGCAGATCGTGCACCCCACGGTCGCCGAGGACGTCGCCTACGGGCTGGAGAACCAGGGCGTCCCGCCGGACGAGCGGGCCACCCGTGTCGCCGAGGTGCTGGCCCGCTACGGCCTGGCCGGGCACGCCGACCACCCCGCACACCTGCTGTCGGGTGGGCAGAAGCAGCTGCTGGCCATCGCCGGCGTGCTGGTCATGCGCCCCGCCCGCATCGTGTTCGACGAGCCGACGACGCTCCTGGACCTGGTCAACGCCCGGCGGGTGGCCGAGCTGATCGCCGGGCTGGAGCAGCAGGTGGTCGTCGTCACCCACCAACTGGACCTGCTCGACGGCTTCGACCGGGTGCTGGTCGTCGACCGCGGCCGGGTGGTGGAGGACGCCGCCCCCGGCCCGGCCGTGGCCGCCTACCGCGCGCTGATGGCCGGCCGGTGACCCTCGCGCTGTACGTCCCGCGGGACGGCGTCGTCCACCGGCTGCCGGCCGGGGCGAAGCTGCTCGCCCTCGCCGTCCTCGCCGTCACGCTGTTCTGGCTGCCGACGCTGACCGCGGCCGGTGTGGCCCTGGCGGGCGTGCTGGCCGTCGGGCTGCTGGTGGCCCGGCTGCCGGTCGCGGTGCTGGCGCGGCAGGCGCGGGCGGTGCTGTGGTGGGTGCTGGCGCTGCTGGTCGTGCACGCGCTGACCACCGACCTGCGCACCGGCGCGCACGTCGGGCTGCGCCTGCTCACGCTGGTGCTGGCCGCGGCCGTGGTGACGGCGACGACGCGGGTGAGCGCGATGGTGGCGGTGGTCGAGCGGCTGGCCGCCCCGCTGCGGCTGGTCGGGGTGCGGCCGGCACGGGTCGGGCTGGTGGTCACCATGGCGCTGCGGTTCATCCCGGTGCTCGTCGAGCGGGCGGACCGCATCCGGGAGGCGCAGGCGGCCCGCGGCGGCTCCCCGCACGGCCTGCGCGGGCTGCGGACGACCGTCGCCCCGCTGCTGGTGCAGGTCCTGCAGATGGCCCACGACGTGAGCGAGGCGCTCGACGCCCGCGGCGCCGACGACGCCCCGCCCCCGCGCCGCCGCCGGCGCTCCCCCGCCCCGGAGGTCCCGCGATGACCGTCCTCGAGATCTGGACGACCCCGGCCGCCGCCGCGCCCATGCGGCGGGTCCCCGCCGGGCGGCTGCTGGCCGGGCGCGGGCTGGAGGGTGACCGCTACGCCCTCGGCGGCGGCACGTGGGCGCGCTACCCGGACCTGGAGAAGCAGCTCACGCTGATCGACGCCGACGACGTCGCGGCGGTCGCGGACGAGGTCGGCGTGCCGCTGACGCCCGGGGACACCCGCCGCAACCTGGTCACCACGGGGGTCGACCTGCCCTCGCTGGTGGGCCGGTGGTTCGCCGTCGGCGACGCGCTGCTGTTCGGGGTGAAGCGCTGCCCGCCGTGCGCGCACCTCGAGCGGCTCACCGGCGCCCGTCTGGTGAAGGCGATGGTGCACCGCGGCGGGATCAACGCGGCGGTGTTCGCGGGGGCGGGGATCGCCGAGGGCGCCGTCGTCCGGCCGGTGCCGGAGGAGGAGGCCGCCCGCCGCGGGGCGCCGACGGGGGCGGACCGGCCGGTGCCGCGGATCGTGGCCGGCTGAGGGCTCAGACCAGCCGGTAGAAGCGGAAGACCTCGTCCCGGACGTCGAGCACCTCGACGTCGGTGAAGCCCGCCTCGCGCGCGTACCGGCGCAGCGTGGCCGGCCGCATGACGGTCCCGGTCGCGGCCGAGGGCCGGGTCGAGAGCCCGTCGGGCAGGCAGCACACCAGGCTGTAGCCGTACATCAGCCGCTCGACGTCGTCGCCGGGGGCGGTGAACTCCTCGGCCACCCGCTCGTCCACGACGAGGACCGCGCCGCCGTCCCCGGCCAGCCGCCGCATGGCCGCGAGCACCGCCACGGGGTCGGCCAGGTCGTGCACGCACTCGAAGGCCGTGACGACGTCGTAGGTGCCCGACACCGTCGCGGCGTCGGTGACGGCGAACCGGACCCGGTCGGCGACCCCGGCCTCGGCCGCGTTGCGGCGGGCCGCCTCCACCGACGGCGCGTCGACGTCGAAGCCGTCGACGGTCGCCGCGGGGTAGGCCAGCGCGATGCCGATCGAGGACCAGCCGTACCCGCAGCCGACGTCGGCGACCCGGCCGCCGCGCCGCAGCGCCGCGTCGACGTCGGGGATCGACGGGAGGTGCTCGCGCCCCAGCGGGCCGAGGAACAGCGGCCGGTTCGCGGCGGCCTGCGCCTCCCGGACGTCGGCGCCCTGCTGCGCCCAGGAGATGCCGCCGCCGGTGCGGTGCACCTCGGCCAGTGCGTCGGCCTGCCGGCCGGCCGCGACGACGAAGCGGACCAGCGGGAGGAGGTGGTCGCCGCTGAGGACGTCGAGGAGAGGGGCGCGGTGGCCGGGCGGCAGGGTGAAGCGGCGGGCCCGCGCGTCGCCGGGGCGGTCGGGGTCGTCGGCGGCGGTGAGGATCCCGGTGACGGCCTGCTGCTCCGACCACTCGCGCACGTAGCGCTCCGCCGTCCCGGTGCGCTCGGCCACCTCGGCGGAGGTGAGCGCGTCGCCGTCGGCGAGGGCCCGGTAGTAGCCGAGCCGGTCGCCGATCACGATCGCCTGGGCGTCGAGGCAGGCCAGCACGGTGTCGAACAGGCGCCCGGCGAGGGCCTCGGTGGCCGTGTCGGTGGCCGTGTCCTCGACGGCGGGTGCGCGGGTGTCGGTGGTCATCGCGGACCGGCTCCTCTCGGGTGGGCCCGGCCGGTCGGCCGACCGCGCCGGCGGTCGCGATCCTGCCGTGGCCGGGTGCCCGTCGTCCGCCCGCGGACCGTCCCGACGGCGCGGAACCCGGCGCGCCCGCGGTCCGTCGTCTGTGTGTGGACACCCTCCGCACGCTGCTGAACCTGGTCTGGCTGGTCCTGCACGGCTGGCTGCTCGCCCTGGCCTACGCGCTCGCCGGCGTCGTGGCCTGCCTGCTGGTGGTGACCATCCCGTTCGGCATCGCCGCGTTCCGGCTCGCCGGGTTCGTGGTGTGGCCCTTCGGCCGGACGACGGTGCGGGCGCCGGGCGCCGGCGTCGCCTCGGCGATCGGGAACCTGGTGTGGTTCCTCGTCGCCGGGTGGTGGCTGGCGCTGCTGCACGTGCTCGCCGGGATCGCCTTCTGCGTGACGGTCGTCGGGATCCCGTTCGGGATCGCGTCGTTCAAGCTGGCCGCCGTCGGGCTGTTCCCGCTGGGCAAGCGGGTGGTGGAGACCGCTCCCCCGCGCGACTGGGTGCACGCCGGCAGCGGCGTGGTGCAGGGCGCGCCGGCCGCCCGCTGGTGACCCCCGGGCTCAGGCCTCCGGCTCGTCGGCCCAGCGGGCGAGGAAGTCCTTCTCGTCCGGGGTGAGCCGGCGCGGCCGGTCGATGGAGAAGTCGAAGGGCACCAGCAGCGTGCTGCCGGTGACGGCGAGCCGCTCGTGGTCGAAGACCTCGTAGTGGCAGGTGAAGGCGGCCGCCCGGACGCCCGACACCCAGATCTGCACGTCCAGCGGCCGGGCGGAGTAGACGACCGGCCGCTTGTAGGCGATCTCGTGGGCGGCGACGACGGTGCCGCGGCGCAGCCCGGTGCGCTCCTCCAGCGACGCCCGCTCGAAGAACAGCGCGACCCGCGCCATCTCGAAGTACTGCAGGTGGACGACGTTGTTGACGTGGCCGTAGGCGTCCATGTCCGACCAGCGCATCGGGACCTGCACCGTGAACCGCACGGTCCGACACCCTGCCGCACGCCTCCCGTGCCCGTCGACCGCGGCTCCCGACGCCGTGTGCGCGCACCGCGCCCCGGACCGCCGCCTGCCCGCGTCGTGTGCACACTCGGCGCCCGCGGACGCCGACGGCGGCCGGAGCGGGTGCTCCGGCCGCCGTCGGTGGGGTGTGACCGCGGACTAGTCGCGGGTCAGCTTGCGGTACGTGGCACGGTGCGGGCGGGCGGCCTCGGGGCCGAGCCGCTCGACCTTGTTCTTCTCGTAGTCGGCGAAGTTGCCCTCGAACCAGAACCACTTCGAGTCGCCCTCGTAGGCGAGGATGTGGGTGGCCACGCGGTCGAGGAACCACCGGTCGTGGCTGACCACCACGGCGCAGCCGGGGAACTCCAGCAGCGCCGACTCCAGGCTGGTCAGCGTCTCGACGTCGAGGTCGTTGGTCGGCTCGTCGAGCAGCAGCAGGTTGCCGCCCTGCTTGAGGGTCAGCGCCAGGTTCAGCCGGTTGCGCTCACCGCCGGAGAGCACGCCGGCCGGCTTCTGCTGGTCCGGGCCCTTGAAGCCGAACGCCGCGACGTAGGCCCGCGAGGGCATCTCGACGTTGCCGACCTTGATGTGGTCCAGCCCGTCGGAGACGACCTCCCACAGCGTCTTCTTGGGGTCGATGCCGCTGCGGGTCTGCTCGACGTAGGAGATCTTCACGGTCTCGCCGACCTTGATCTCGCCGTCGTCCGGCTTCTCCTCGCCGACCAGCATCTTGAACAGCGTGGTCTTGCCGGCGCCGTTGGGGCCGACGACGCCGACGATGCCGTTCCGCGGCAGCGTGAAGGACAGGTCGTCGATGAGGATGCGGTCACCGAAGCCCTTGGTGAGGTCGTGGCTCTCGACGACCACGTTGCCCAGCCGCGGGCCCGGCGGGATCTGGATCTCCTCGAAGTCCAGCTTGCGGTACTTGTCGGCCTCGGCCGCCATCTCCTCGTAGCGCTGGAGGCGGGCCTTGCTCTTGGCCTGGCGGGCCTTCGCGCCCGACCGCACCCACTCCAGCTCCTCGGCCAGCCGCTTCTGCCGCTTGGCGTCCTTGGCGCCCTCGACCTTGAGGCGGGCGGCCTTGGTCTCCAGGTAGGTGGAGTAGTTGCCCTCGTAGGGGTAGGCCCGGCCGCGGTCGAGCTCGAGGATCCACTGGGCGACGTTGTCGAGGAAGTACCGGTCGTGGGTGACGGCGACGACGGTGCCGGCGTACTTCTCGAGGTGCTGCTCCAGCCACGCGACGCTCTCGGCGTCGAGGTGGTTGGTGGGCTCGTCGAGCAGCAGCAGGTCGGGCGCCTCGAGCAGCAGGCGGCACAGCGCGACGCGGCGGCGCTCACCACCGGACAGGACGCTGACGTCGGCGTCGCCGGGCGGGCAGCGCAGCGCGTCCATCGCCTGCTCGATGCGGGCGTCGAGCTCCCAGCCGTCGTGCTGCTCGATGACCTCCATCAGCTCGCCCTGCTCGGCCAGCAGCGCGTCGAAGTCGGCGTCGGGCTCCCCCATCGCCGCGCTGACCTCCTCGAAGCGGGTCAGCGCGTCGCGCAGCGGCTTGACCGCCTCCTCGACGTTGCCGCGCACGTCGAGCTCCTCGTTGAGCGGCGGCTCCTGCAGCAGGATGCCGACGGTCGCGTCGGCGGCCAGCATCACGTCGCCGTTGGAGGGCTGGTCCAGCCCGGCCATGATCCTGAGGACGGTCGACTTGCCCGCACCGTTGGGGCCGACGACGCCGATCTTGGCGCCGGGCAGGAACGACAGGGTGACGTCGTCGAGGATGACCTTGTCGCCGTGCGCCTTGCGGGCACGGGCCATGGTGTAGATGTACTGAGCCACTGGGCGTTCGAGCCTTCCGTCGGTGCGCGGTGTCGATGCGCAGGGAGGGGCGGGCCGGTGCGTGCCCCGGCCCGGCCCCCGTGCGTTCTCGTCCCCGATCCTCCCAGTTCGCGGCGGCTAGTGGAGAGCCGGTTCCGGCAGGGCGTCGAGCGCCGCACCGGCCGCGGACGAGTCGGGGTCCACCTCGTACAACGGCTGGACCGGCTCCGGATAGTCCCGCCCGTCGGCGGCCTCGTCGACCGGCTCGGCCGGCGGCGGCGCGGCCGCCGTCCGCCGGGTCTTGCGGAACTCGGCGGTGCCCTTGCTGAGGTCGAAGCCCACGGTCCGGGCCCGGACCCGCGGCCGGCTGTGGCGGCCCGTGTCGTTCTCCCACTCGTCGGTGCGCAGCGTGCCCCGGACGATGACCGGGTCGCCCTTGCTGACGCTGTGCGACACGTTGCCGCTCAGCTCGTTCCAGCACTCGACGTCGACGAAGAACGTCGCGCCGTCGACGAAGCCCTGGGCGGTGCTGTCCCAGCGCCGCTCGGTGGAGGCGACGCGGAAGTTGGTGACGGTGCCGCTCTGCGTGCGCACGCGGCTGGGTGACGTGACGACGTTGCCGACGACGGTGATCTCGGTGGTGCTCACGGTGCTCCTCGGGTCCCAGGAGCCGGCACGGTGCCGGTCCGGGCCCGACCCTCGTCCCGCGCGGGGGCCCGTGGCGGCGCCGGGAGCGGCCTGTGGAGGACCCGGCGCCTGTGGACGGCGACCGGCCCGGTCGTCACCCGCTCACCCCCGGCGCCGTGGAGGTGTCATCATCGGCGACCGAGCGCCCGTAGCTCAGCGGATAGAGCAGGTGCCTTCTAAGCACTTGGTCGCAGGTTCGATCCCTGCCGGGCGCGCCGGTCACCGCCACTTGTCGCGGACCGCAAGTCGTCCCGAAGGGCGCTGCAAGCGGGCGGCGGGACGGTGCTCCCGAGCACCCGGGGACGGCCCCGGGACCGCACCGAGGAGCACCCCGTGACCCAGGTCCACGACCCCCGCAACGCCCAGCCGCACGCCCCGCAGGGCCCCTACGCCCCGGCGCCCTTCCCCGCCCCCAACGGCTGGGACGGCCCCGGCGCCCCCTACGGCCAGCAGCCCCCCGGGAAGCGCACCGGCGCGATCGTCGGCAGCGTCCTCGCGGTGCTCGTCGTCGCCGCGCTCGGCGTCGGCGCCTTCCTCCTCCTCGGCAGCAAGGTGCTCGACACCGCCGAGGCCGAGCGGCAGATCGCCGCCGTCGCGCAGGAGCAGGCCGGCGTCACCGTCACCGACGTCAGCTGCCCCGAGGACCTCGAGCTCGCCGCCGGCACGGTCACCACCTGCACCGCGCAGCTGGAGGGCCAGGAGGTGACCTTCACCGTCGAGCAGACCGACGACGAGGGCAACGTGACCATCGACAGCGACCAGGTCTACGTGCACGTGGCCGACGTCGAGGCGACCCTGAGCGAGCAGTTCGCCGCGAGCACCGGCCTCGAGGTCGTCTCCACCTGCGACGCCGGCGACCGCACCGTGCTCGTCGCCGAGGACGGCCTGACGCTGGACTGCCAGGTGGCCGCGGCCGACGACCCGACCAACAGCGCCCTCGTCACCGCCACGCTCGACGCCGAGGGCAACGTCAGCTTCGAGTGACCCCCAGGACGCAGGAGAGGGGGGGGGGGGGGGGGGGGGGCGGGCGGGGGGGGGGGGGGGGGGGGGGGGGGGGGGGGGGGGGGGGGGGGGGGGGGGGGGGGGGGGGGGGGGGGGG
>NZ_JBJGZC010000018.1:0-102485 GCF_054050315.1 Geodermatophilus sp. SYSU D00867
TTATTGTTGTGGTTGGGGGTGGGGGGGGCGGGGGTGTTCGTTCGCGCGGGGGGGGGGGGGGGGCGGCGCCCCCCCCCCCCCCCCCCCCTCCTCCGTGTCCGCGCACAGCGCGGGTCGCCGTCACAACGGCTCGTCACCACCCTGGTGCCTCGGTGGCCGATCCGCGGTGCGGACGCGTCGACGTCCGTGGTGGCGCTCGGGTCTACGTGGTGAGCTCACCGGCCGGCCGTGGCCACGACGTCGTGAGTCCGTGACCGTCCTCGTCCTCGTAGGTGTCCGCCGCGGTTGTAGCGGTCCGGGCGAGCGTCACAGACTTCCGCCCGCCGGATCCGGACCGATCGGACTCGGCAGTCCACCCGGGCGGCCGAGGAGGCTGGCGGCCGCGCCGGGGGACTTCCTCCCAGTACCGATCCTGAGGAGTTCCCATGTTCGAGGACCAGACCGTCGAGCTGCTGCCCGAGCGGACCACGATGCAGGCCTTCTTCTCGCAGAACGGCAATCTCTCCATCGCCATCGCCATCAACGCCGGGAACATCAACTTCGGCGGCACGCAGGTGAACACGGCCGTGGCGACGGCACTGGCCGGCGTCAACGTCGGCCGCGGACTCGGCCGCGGCTGACCACGACCGCAGAGAAGGCGGTGCGGACCTGCGCCGCCGCCACGGGAGGGGCGGTCGATCCCGGCCGTCCCTCCCCGTGTCCTGATCGGTCCGCGAGAAGGGGGACGGCAGCGTGACGCAGAGCGAGGTCCTCGACCGCCCGGCGGCGGGTGTACCGCCGCCGCGTCTGGCCCTGGGCACGGAGCTGCTGGGCCAGTACCAGGACTCCGCCTACGAGGACCCCCGGTTCATCATCCGCCGGGTCGACGGGCAGGTCATGCAGGTGCCCCGCCTGCTCTACCGGCTCGCCGGCTCCCTCGACGGCCGGGACGCCGAGCAGATCGCGGCCGACCTGAGCGCCGAGCTCGGCCGGGAGCTGACCGCCGAGCAGGTGACCTTCCTGGTCGAGGAGCGGCTCCGGCCCGCCGGGATCGTCGCTCTCGGCCCTCCCGACGCCTCCGTCGCCGGGACCGCGGACGCGAGCCCCCAGGCGCCGGTCCGCGCGGACCCGCTGCTGGGGCTCCGCTACCGCGCCGGTGTCATCCCGGCCGCCGTCAGCTGGCGCATCGCCGGGTTCTTCCGCCCGCTGTTCACCCGGCCGGCCTGGGTGGCGCTGGTCACCGCGTTCCTCGCCGTCGACGTGTGGATCGTCGCCCAGGGCGACGTCCTCGGCCGGATGGAGTCCGCCGTCGTCGACGTGGCCCGGCAGCCGGGGCTCATCCTCGCCCTCCTCGGCCTCACCGTGGTCTTCACCGCCTACCACGAGTGCGGCCACGTGACCGCCTGCCGCTACGGCGGCGCCCGGCCTGGTGAGGTCGGCGTCGGTCTCTACATCGTCTGGCCGGCCTTCTACAGCAAGGTCACCGACAGCTACCGCCTCGACCGGGTCGGGCGGCTGCGGACCGACCTGGGCGGCGTCTACTTCAACTGCATCGCCATGCTGGCGCTGGGCCTGTGCTACCTCGGGACGGGCGAGCCGTGGCTGCTCATCGCGCTGGTCGCGATGCACACGCAGACAGCCTGGCAGTTCCTGCCCAACCTGCGGATGGACGGCTACTACATCCTCGCCGACCTGGTGGGGGTCCCCGAGCTGTTCGGCTTCGTGAAGCCGGCGCTGCTGAGCCTGCTCCCGGGCCGCCCGTCCCACCCGCTCCTGCGCAGACTCAGGCCACGGGCGCGCCGGGTGGTCGTTCTGTGGGTCGTGCTGATCGTCCCCACGCTGCTCGCCTGGCTGGTCGCCGTCCTCGTCGCCCTGCCGTACCTGCTGCCCGTCGCCTGGCAGGCGTCGCTGGAGTACGTCCGGCACCTCGACGCCGACGCCCGGAACGGGGACGTCGTGGCCACCACGCTGGGCGTCCTGCAACTGTTGCTGCTGGTGCTGCCGTGGCTCGGCCTGGGGCTCATCCTGTGGTCACTGGCCTCCCTGGTCGCCCGGCGTCCCGTCGCCCTGGTCGCCGGCCGTCCCGCCGTCCGCCGGGCCGGGCGGGTCGGCTCGGCCCACCGGGCAGCCGTCCGCCGGGTCGGTGCGGTCGTCGGGCTGGCAGGCCTCGGCGTCCTCCTGCTCGTGCGGGTGGCCTCCGTCGCCTGGTCGCACCCGGCCACCGCGGCGGAGCTCCGGCTGGTGGACGGCGCGTGGGCCGCCCTGCACGGCGTGGACGGTGCCGCAGCGGGCTCCGGCGACCGGCTGCTGCGCCTGCAGGTGGCCGGCTACGCCTGGCTGACCGGTGCCTTCGAGCGGCACGACACGATCCTGGCGGGAGGCCGGGAACTCGCGGTCGTGGCTTCCGCGGTCCTGGTGGTGGCGCTCCTCGTGCTCGTCCGGACCCGGCGGGTGCGCCCGGTCGCGGTGGCCCTGCCCCTGCTGGCGGTGCTCGTGATGGGGCCGGCGGTCACCGTGCTCGCCACGGTCGGCAGCGGTCTGGTCGGGGCCGCGTGGGCCGCCGTGGGCGCGCTCGTGCTGACCCGGGCACGGCGCCCCGTCGCGGGAGCGCTCGGGATCGCCGCCGTCGCGGTGGGCGTGGCGACCGAGCCCCTGGTCGCCGTCCCGCTGGCCGTGGGCATCGGGACCCACCTCGGAGCCGGATCGGGCCGGCGCGCGCGGCACGCGGGCGGACCCCGGCACGCCCGCCCGGACACGGTGGAGGGCGACACCCGACCGTGGCTGGCAGCGCTCGTCGTCCTCCCGGTCGCCGCTGTGGTGGCCACCGTGCCGAGCGGTCCGGCCGACCTCCCCCTCGGAGCCTCCGAGCGCGCCGTGCTGCTGCTCCTCGCGGCGCTCGCCGTCGGCACCGGGTTCCTCCTCCGCGGCCTCCGCCTGCCGGCGGTAGCTGCCGGTGCGGCCACCGTGCCGGCCGTGGTGCCCTGGCACGGGGCCGGCACGGCGCTCCCGGTGGTGCTGGTCGCCGTGGTGCTGCTCGGCGTCCTGTTCGCTGCCGCGTGGACCGGTGGCCCGGCGACGGCCCGACCGCACCCGCTGCTCAGGGGCACCTTCCTCGTGACCGCCCTGGTCGTCGTGATCACCGGAGCGCTCTTCCTGCCGGTGTCCGCGCGGACCCCGCCGCACCAGCAGCTCGCCGACTGGATCGCCGGGCCGGCGTCCTCCGGCGGCACCGTGGCGGTGCCGGCCGGGCTGTGGGGGGACCTCCTCCGGGACGGGGTCCCGCCCGATCGGCTGGTCCGGGGCGGGTCGCCGGCGGCCGCGGAGGCGGACTGGGAGGTCACGGTCGGCGGCCCCACCGCCGGTACACCGCCGGCTGCCGCCTTCGGCGGGGGGCCCGCTGTCCTCATGGTCGGTCCGGGAACGGGGACCGGGGGAGCGGCCTCCGATCGGGCGAACTGATCGTGAGGGAGGCGTAGCGCAGGGGCACGACCCGGGCCGCGCGGGAGCCCGGACGTCGAATTCGGGACGAATCCGTGACTAAAGTCGCCGCGCGGGATCCGTACCAGTAGCTCGGGGGAGCGGCAGTGGCGAGGGAGCTCATGCCGGGAGCGGTGGAACGACGGACGGGACACGGGATGCCGTGGTCCGTCCCTGATCGCGCTCGTCCCGTCTGATGGAGGCGATGCGCTGGCCCCTCATGGGTCGGGAAGCCGAGCTCAGGACCATGAACGCTGCGCTCACCGCGCGGCCGGAGCGCAGCCTGGTGATCACGGGTCCCCCGGGGGTGGGGCGGTCCCGACTGGCTCGGGAGGCCCTGACCGCCGCCGCGCAGCGGGGCCACCCGACCGCGTGGGCCGTGGCCACCGGTGCCGCGGCGCTCGTGCCGCTCGGCGCGTTGGCCCACCTCCTGCCCGCGGTGGACGACGGCGCAACCGGACTGGCCCTGCTGCAACGGGCGACCGCGGCCATCGCCGGGGACGGGACCGGTCCGACCCCGGTCCTCGCCGTCGACGACGCCCATCTGCTCGACCAGATGTCGGTGACCCTCCTGCACCAGCTCGCCGCGAGCGGTGCGGTCATGCTGGTCCTGACCGTGCGCACAGGCGCGACGGAGCCGGATCCGGCCGCCCCGCTGTGGAAGGACGGGCTGGCCGACCGGATCCACCTGGAGCCGTTGCGCCGCGCCGAGCTCGTCCGGCTGGTCGGCCAGGTGCTCGGCGGGGACGTGGACGCCCGGACGGGTGAGCGACTCTGGCACCTGAGTCAAGGCAACCCGTTGTTCCTCCGGGAGCTGCTGGAGGACGGCGTCTGGAGCGGTCGGCTGACGAAGTGCGAGGGGGCGTGGCGGTGGCAGGACGCCATGCTGCCGTCCCAGCGGCTGTGTGAGACCGTGCTCGCCCAGCTGGGGCAGCTGGATGCCGCGGAATGGCGGGTGCTGGAGGTCCTCGCCACGGTCGAACCGCTGTCGGCCCGGGAGGTCGAGGCGCTGAGCAGCCGGGAGGCCGTCGCCCGGCTCGAACGCCTCGGCGTCGTCGTCGACGACGCCGAGGGGACGCCGGGTCTCGTCCGTACGGCACACCCGCTGTACACGGAGGTCGTCCGGAGCCGTACACCCGAGGCGGTGCTCCGATCCATCCGTCGTGAGCTCCTCGCCGGCTCCGGGGACGACCGGTCCCCGGCACACGTCGCAGCCCGGTGCCTGGCACTGCTCGACGGAGGGGAGCCGGTGCCGGACGCCGGGCAGCTCACCGCGGCCGCACGGCGCGCGGCCGCGATGCTGGACCACCGCCTCGCCGGGCGCCTGGCGCGGGCCGCCGTCGAGGCGGGCGGGCAGGCGCCGGCGTACCTCGCGCTGGTGGAGGCCACCACCTGGCCCGGGTCCCCGGTGGAGACCGAGGACCTCACCCGCCACGCCGCAGAGGTCGCCGTCACGGACGACGACCGCGTCGAGGCCACGGTGATCCGGGTGCTGGACCTGGCCTGCGCCCTCGGTCAGGTCGCCCAGGCGCAGGCCGTGCTCGACGCGGTGGTCCCGGCAGTCCGTTCCGACCACGGCCGCTCCCTCCTCGCGGCGACCGGGGCGGTCCTCGCGTTCTGCAGCGGCGACCCGGTCGGGGCGGTGGACCAGGCAACGGCTGTGCGCTCCACCGCCCGCGAAGGGGAGCCGGCCTGGCAGCTCGCGACCGCCGCGGCTGCACTGGGGCACGCCGTCACCGGAGCTCCGCGGTCGGCGCTGGCCAGGGTCGCCGAGGGGCGGGCCGGTCTCTCGTGGCCGGATGGGAGGAGCGTGCCCGCCTTCGTGCACCTGGCGTTGGCGCAGGCCGAGGTCATGGCGCTCCGCCTGAGCGGACGGGCGCGTGAGCTCGAGTCCCTCGCTGCCGACCTCCACCGGCGCAACCTGGCCGGCCCGGAGTGGTACGGGGACGCCGTCGCCTCCCTGCACTGTGGCTGGGCCGCGCTCGCCGCCGGGCGGGTACGAGTGGCGGCCCGCTGGCTGGTCAGCGCGTACACGGGCCTGCGGAGGGCCGACCCGCTGGGTCTCCTGCCGGTGTGCCGCTCCCAGCTCGCGATGGCGCGGGCGCTCCTCGGCGACGTCGACGCCGCACGCGGGCTCGTCGCCGAACTCGACGAAGCCGCCTCCGCCGCGCTCCCCGTCTACGCCCCCTTCGTCCTCGTCGCGCGCGCCGTGGTGGCCGGTGCCCAGGGACACTCCGCCGAGGCCGCCCGGCTCAGCAGGGAGGCCGCTCGAAGCGCCGCCGAGCAGGGGCAGGTGGCGACCGAGGCGGTCGTCCTGCACACCACCTTCCGCTTCGGGCGCCCGCTCCACGTGGTCGACCGGCTCGGCGTCCTCGCCCGGCGCTGCGAGTCGGCCTACGTGCAGGACCTCGCCGACCACGTGGGGGCGATCGTGGCCGAGAACGGGGACGACCTCGACGTGCTGAGCCGCCGCTTCGAGGAGGCCGGCCTGCTGCTGACCGCTGCGGACGCCGCCGCGGAGGCGGCGGCCGCCCACGAGCGCCGCGGCGCGCGGCGTGCGGCGGCCACGGCCATGGCACGGGCCGTCACGCTGGCACGCGAGTGCGGCCTGGCAGGCAGTCAGTCCCTGCAGGCGCTGCTGCCCCCGTCCCTGACCGCACGGGAGCAGGAGGTGGCTCGGCTGGCCAGCCTCGGGTTGAGCAACGTGCAGATCGCGGACCGGCTGGTCGTGTCGGTGCGCACCGTCGAGGCGCACCTCTCTCACATCTACGGCAAGCTCGGCATCACCGGTCGGACCGAGCTGTCCGACGCGCTCGTGGACCCGCCCCCGCGCACGGGCCCTCCGAACGGCGCCCGAGGGGAGTTGACGCTGCGCGGGCGGCGGCTGTCCGCGCGGCTGTGACCGCGGACCCGGGCGGGCGCGGACACAGGCCCCGGTCACCCCAGCCGGACCGACCCGGCCGGTGGCCGGGGCGCACGCACTCCGTGGCCCGGTCTCGTCAGCCCGGTCTCGTCAGCCCGGTCTCGTCGTGCTGTCGCGAGGCCTGCCGCGGGACAGCGGTGTTCCTCAGCGGGGGGCGCGGCGCCGGTCCCAGGCCTCGTCCTCGTCGTCGACTGGGCCGCCGACGCCGTCCATGCCGGGGTTGAGCACGCCCCACTCGATGAGCCGGGTGGTGAGCTCGTCGGGGCTCATGTCGTAGATGATCGCCAGCGACTTGAGGTCCTCCGCGCGGATGGAGAGGACCTTGCCGTTGTAGTCGTGGCGCTGCGCCTGGATGGTCGAGGCATAGCGGGCGAGCGGGCCGGCCTCGTCGGCGGGCAGCGAGCCCAGCGACTCGAGGTTCAGGACGATCTTGGTCGTCGAGGTGACGGCCGAGGAGGGGCGCGGGTCGGGCAGCAGCTCGGAGACCGGCACGCCGTAGAACACGGCGAGCTCGGAGAGCCGCTGGACGGTCACCGCGCGGTCCCCGCGTTCATAGGACCCGACGACGACGGCCTTCCAGCGTCCGTGCGACTTGTCCTCCACGCCCTGGAGGGAGAGACCCTGCTGGTTGCGGATGGCCCGCAGCCGGGCGCCGAGTGCCCGTGAGTAGTCGGTGCTCATGCGTCTCTGCTCACTGTCCGTCGTCGTGTCGGAGGCCGGTTCGTCACGCAGCGTACTCACAAGTGGCGGATGGCAACAGCGCATCCCTCGTGCGGATCATCCTGGGACTCCCGCGCCCACCTGCAGGGCCACGACGCGCGACGACGGTCACACGGAGGGGTGCAGTACGGTCGAGACCGGTCCACCCCACTCCTTTAACGACCCGTCCCGTGAGGCGGGGAAGGAGGCCTGATGGCCGGCACGACCGGACCCCTGCCCGCGAACCAGTCCACAGACCCGTCCGACGGCCCGGCGCCCACCGTGCTGCTCGCCGCAGCCGACGTCGCCCGCGTCGTCGACCGCATCGCCCACCAGGTGATCGAGAAGGCCGGCGACGCCCTCCCCGACGTCGTCCTGGTCGGCATCCCCACCCGCGGCGCCCCGCTGGCCCGCCGGCTGGCCGCCCGCATCGCCGCCTTCGCCGGCACGGCGGTCGACGTCGGCACCGTCGACATCACCCTGTACCGCGACGACCTGCGGATGCGCGGCGTCCGGGCGCTGGAGGACACCGTCCTGCCGCCCGCCGGGATCGACGGCCGGCTGGTCGTCCTCGTCGACGACGTCCTGTTCTCCGGCCGCTCGGTGCGCGCGGCGCTCGACGCGCTGCGCGACCTCGGCCGGCCCCGCGCGGTGCAGCTGGCGGTGCTGGTCGACCGCGGCCACCGCGAGCTGCCGATCCGCGCCGACTACGTGGGCAAGAACGTGCCCACCTCGCGCGCGCAGAAGGTCCGGGTGCACCTCGCCGAGACCGACGGCACCGACGAGGTCCTGGTGACCGGCCGGTGAAGCGCCACCTGCTGGACGCGGCCGACCTCGACCGCGCCGACGCCACGCTCGTCCTCGACACCGCCGCGCAGATCGACCAGGCGCTCGCCGGCCGCGAGGTCAAGAAGCTGCCCACGCTGCGCGGGCGCACGGTGGTCAACCTCTTCTACGAGGACTCCACCCGCACCCGCATCTCCTTCGAGCTCGCGGCCAAGCGGCTGTCCGCCGACGTCATCAACTTCTCGGCCAAGGGCAGCAGCGTCTCCAAGGGCGAGAGCCTCAAGGACACCGCGCTCACCCTCGAGGCGATGGGCAGCGACGCGATCGTCGTCCGCCACTCGGCGTCCGGCGCTCCGCACCGGCTGGCCGGCTGGGTGCGCGGCAGCGTCGTCAACGCCGGCGACGGCACCCACGAGCACCCCACCCAGGCGCTGCTGGACGCCTACACGATCCGCCGCCGGCTGGGCCGGCTCGACGGCGTGCGGGTGGCGGTCGTCGGCGATGTCCTGCACAGCCGGGTGGCCCGCTCCAACGTCTGGCTGCTGACGACGCTCGGCGCGGAGGTCACCCTCGTCGCGCCGCCGACGCTGCTGCCGGTCGGCGTCGGGTCCTGGCCGGTGCAGGTCTCCTACGATCTCGACGCCGTGCTGCCCAAGGCCGACGTCGTGATGATGCTGCGGGTCCAGCTCGAGCGGATGAACGCCTCGTTCTTCCCCAGCGCGCGCGAGTACAGCCGCCGCTACGGCCTCGACGCCGTCCGGATGGCCGCGCTGTCGGACGACGCGATCGTCATGCACCCCGGCCCGATGAACCGCGGCATGGAGATCGCCGCCGACGTCGCCGACTCGGTCCGCTCGACGATCGTCGAGCAGGTCGGCAACGGCGTCAGCGTGCGGATGGCCGTGCTCTACCTGCTCCTGGGAGGGGCCTCCTCGTGACCACGCTCATCAAGGGGGCGCGCGTCCTCGGCGGCGAGCCCGCCGACCTGCTGCTCCAGGACGGGCGGATCGCCGCGGTCGGGGACCGGCTGTCCGCCACCGGCGCGACCGTCGTCGACGCGGACGGGCTGGTCGCCCTGCCCGGCCTGGTCGACCTGCACACCCACCTGCGCGAGCCCGGCCGCGAGGACGCCGAGACGGTGGAGACCGGCAGCCGCGCCGCGGCCCTCGGCGGGTTCACCGCGGTGCACGCCATGGCCAACACCGACCCGGTCGCCGACACCGCCGGCGTCGTCGAGCAGGTGTGGCGGCTGGGCCAGGAGGCCGGGCTGGTCGACGTCGTGCCGGTCGGCGCGGTTACCGTCGGGCTGCGCGGCGAGCGGCTGGCCGAGCTCGGCGCGATGGCCGACTCCGCCGCCCGCGTGCGGGTCTTCTCCGACGACGGGCACTGCGTGGCCGACCCCGCGCTCATGCGCCGCGCGCTGGAGTACGTCAAGGCCTTCGACGGCGTCGTCGCGCAGCACGCCGAGGAGCCGCGGCTGACCGCCGGCGCGCAGATGAACGAGGGCGACCGCTCCGCGCGGCTCGGGCTGACCGGCTGGCCGGCCGCCGCCGAGGAGGCGGTCATCGCCCGCGACGTGCTGCTCGCCCAGCACGTGGGAGCCCGGCTGCACGTCTGCCACGTCTCCACCGCCGGCTCGGTGGAGATCCTGCGCTGGGCGAAGTCCCGCGGCGTGCAGGTGACCGCCGAGGTCACCCCGCACCACCTGCTGCTCACCGAGGCCTGCGCCGAGTCCTACGACCCGGTGTTCAAGGTCAACCCGCCGCTGCGCACCGACGAGGACGTCCACGCCCTCCGCGCCGGCCTGGCCGACGGCACGATCGACGCCGTCGCCACCGACCACGCGCCGCACGCGGTGGAGGACAAGGAGAGCGAGTGGGCGCAGGCCCGGCCGGGGATGCTCGGGCTGGAGCAGGCGCTCTCGGTGGTGCTGGAGACGCTGGTGGAGCCCGGCCTGCTCGACTGGGCCGGCGTCGCCGACCGCACGTCGGTCCGCCCCGCGGCCATCGGCCGCCTGGCCGGTCACGGGCGCCCGCTGGCGCCGGGTGAGCCGGCCAACCTGCTGCTGCTCGACCCCGCCGCCCGGGTCACCGTCGACCCGGCCGCGCTGGCCAGCCGCAGCCGCAACAGTCCCTACGCCGGCCGGGAGCTGCCCGGCCGGGTCGTCGCCACGTTCCTGCGGGGCGAGGCGACGGTGCTCGACGGAAAGGCAGTGAAGTGAGCGAGGCGATCCTCGTCCTCGAGGACGGGCGGACGTTCCGCGGCGAGTCCTACGGCAAGGTCGGGACGACGGTCGGCGAGGCGGTGTTCGCCACCGGGATGACCGGCTACCAGGAGACGCTGACCGACCCCAGCTACGCCGGCCAGATCGTCACGATGACCGCGCCGCACGTCGGCAACACCGGCGTCAACGGCGAGGACGACGAGAGCCGTCGCATGTGGGTGGCCGGGTTCGTCGTCCGCGACCCCGCCCGCCGCCCGGCCAACTGGCGGGCCACCGGCAGCCTCGACGACGAGCTCGCCGCGCAGGGCGTCGTCGGGATCAGCGGCATCGACACCCGCGCCCTGACCCGGCACCTGCGCGAGCGCGGCGCGATGCGCGCCGGGATCAGCAGCGAGTCCACCGACCCCGACGCCCTGCTCGCCCGGGTGCGCGCCGCCGAGGGCATGGCCGGCGCCGACCTCGCGCCGCAGGTGAGCACCCGCGAGCCCTACGTCGTCCCGGCGGTGGGGGAGCGGCGGTTCACCATCGCCGCGCTCGACCTCGGCATCAAGACCGCCACCCCGCGGCACCTCGCCGCGCTCGGCGTCGAGACGCACGTGCTGCCCTCGACCGCGACCGCGCAGGACCTGCTCGCCGCCGGCCCCGACGGGGTGTTCCTCTCCAACGGCCCCGGCGACCCGGCCGCGGCCGACTACGCCGTCGCCGCGGTGCGGGGCGTGCTCGACGCCGGCCGGCCGCTGTTCGGCATCTGCTTCGGCAACCAGATCCTCGGCCGGGCGCTGGGCCTGGGCACCTACAAGCTGCGCTTCGGCCACCGCGGCCTGAACCAGCCGGTGCTCGACCGGGTCAGCGGCACCGTCCGGGTGACCAGCCACAACCACGGGTTCGCCGTCGACGCGCCGCTGGACCGGCCCACCGACACCCCCTACGGGCGGGTCGAGGTCAGCCACGTCGGCCTCAACGACGACGTCGTCGAGGGGCTGCGGCTGCTCGACGCCCCGGCGTTCAGCGTCCAGTTCCACCCCGAGTCCGCCGCCGGCCCGCACGACGCGGCACCGCTGTTCCAGCGGTTCGTCGACCTCCTGCAGGCCACGCGGGACGGCGGGGACGCGGTCAGCCCGGCGCCGCGGGTCCAGCACAGCACGGGGGAGAACGCCTGATGCCCAAGCGCACCGACATCTCGCACGTCCTGGTCATCGGCTCCGGGCCGATCCTCATCGGCCAGGCCGCGGAGTTCGACTACTCCGGCACCCAGGCCTGCCGCGTGCTGCGCGCCGAGGGCCTGCGGGTCAGCCTGGTCAACAGCAACCCGGCGACGATCATGACCGACCCCGACGTCGCCGACGCCACCTACGTCGAGCCGCTGACGCCGGAGTTCGTCGAGCGGGTGATCGCCAAGGAGCGCCCCGACGCGCTGCTGGCCACCCTCGGCGGGCAGACCGCGCTCAACATCGCCATCGGCCTGTACGAGAACGGCACGCTGGAGCGCTACGGCGTCCGGCTCATCGGCGCCGACGTCGACGCGATCAACCGCGGCGAGGACCGGCAGATGTTCAAGGACATCGTCCGGTCCATCGGCGCCGACGCCCCGCGCTCGCGGGTCTGCTCCACCGTCGAGGAGGCGCTGGAGACCGCCGCCGAGGTCGGCTACCCGGTCGTCATCCGGCCGAGCTTCACCATGGGCGGCCTCGGCTCCGGGTTCGCCACCGACGAGGCGATGCTGCGCCGGATGGCCTCCCACGGCCTGGCCGACTCCCCGGTGCACACCGTGCTCATCGAGGAGTCGGTGCTCGGCTGGAAGGAGTACGAGCTCGAGCTCATGCGCGACCGCAGCGACAACGTGGTCGTCGTCTGCTCGATCGAGAACGTCGACGCGATGGGCGTGCACACCGGCGACTCGGTCACCGTCGCGCCGGCGATGACGCTCACCGACGTCGAGTACCAGCGGATGCGCGACGTCGGCATCGCGGTGCTGCGCGAGGTCGGCGTCGACACCGGCGGCTGCAACATCCAGTTCGCCGTCAACCCGGCCGACGGGCGCCTGGTCGTCATCGAGATGAACCCGCGGGTGTCCCGGTCGAGCGCGCTGGCGTCGAAGGCCACCGGCTTCCCGATCGCCAAGATCGCCGCGAAGCTCGCCATCGGCTACACCCTCGACGAGATCACCAACGACATCACCGGCGTCACCCCGGCCAGCTTCGAGCCGGCGCTGGACTACGTCGTCGTGAAGATCCCGCGGTTCGCGTTCGAGAAGTTCCCCGGCGCCGACCCGCGGCTGACCACGACGATGAAGAGCGTCGGCGAGGTCATGGCGATGGGCCGCAACTTCCCCGAGGCGCTGGGCAAGGCGATGCGGTCCACCGAGACGAAGGTGGCCGGCTTCTGGACCGGCCCGGAGGACGGGTCGACGGCCGAGGAGCTGCTCGAGGCGCTGCGCACGCCGGTCGACGGGCGGCTGTACGTGGCGGAGGCGGCGCTGCGCGCCGGCGCCACCGTCGAGCAGGTCGCCGAGGCCAGCGGCTTCGACCCGTGGTTCGTCGACCAGATCGCGCTGGTCGGGGAGGTCGGCGGGGAGGTCCGCGAGGCGCCGGCGCTCACCGCCGCGGTGCTGCGCCGGGCCAAGCGGCACGGGTTGAGCGACCGGCAGATCGCCGCGCTGCGGCCGGAGCTGTCGGGGGAGGACGGCGTCCGGCTGCTGCGCCACCGGCTCGGCGTCCGGCCGGTGTTCAAGACCGTGGACACCTGCGCCGCCGAGTTCGCCGCCCGCACGCCGTACCACTACTCGTCCTACGACGAGGAGACCGAGGTCGAGCCGCGGGAGAAGCCGGCCGTGCTGATCCTCGGCTCCGGGCCCAACCGGATCGGGCAGGGCATCGAGTTCGACTACTCGTGCGTGCACGCGGTCATGGCGCTGCAGGACGCCGGCTACGAGGCCGTGATGGTCAACTGCAACCCCGAGACCGTCTCCACCGACTACGACACCGCCGACCGGCTGTACTTCGAGCCGCTGACCTTCGAGGACGTCCTCGAGGTGGTCGAGGCCGAGCGCGCCGCCGGGCCGGTGGCCGGGGTCGTCTGCACCCTCGGCGGGCAGACGCCGCTGGGCCTCGCGCAGCGGCTCAAGGACGCCGGCGTGCCGGTGCTGGGCACCTCGCCCGAGGCCATCGACGACGCCGAGGACCGCGGGGCGTTCTCCCGGGTGCTCGCCGACGCCGCCCTCCGAGCGCCCGAGCACGGCACCGCGACGACGTTCGCCGAGGCCCGCGCGATCGCCGCCGGGATCGGCTACCCCGTGCTGGTCCGCCCGTCCTACGTGCTCGGCGGGCGCGGGATGGAGATCGTCTACGACGACGCCACGCTCGAGGCCTACATCGCCAAGGCCACCGACGTCAGCCCCGAGCACCCGGTGCTGGTCGACCGGTTCCTCGAGGACGCCGTCGAGATCGACGTCGACGCGCTCTACGACGGCACCGAGCTCTACCTCGGCGGCGTCATGGAGCACATCGAGGAGGCCGGCATCCACTCCGGCGACTCCGCGTGCGCGCTGCCGCCCATCACCCTGGGCTCCTCCGACCTGGCGCAGATCCGCACCGCCACCGAGGCGCTGGCCGCCCGGATCGGCGTCCGCGGGCTGCTCAACGTGCAGTACGCGCTCAAGGACGACGTCCTGTACGTGCTGGAGGCCAACCCGCGGGCCAGCCGCACGGTGCCGTTCGTGTCCAAGGCGACCGCGGTGCAGCTGGCCAAGGCCGCGGCGCGGATCGCGGTGGGGGAGACGATCGCCGACCTGCGCACCACCGGCGTGCTGCCGGCCACCGGCGACGGCACCGACCTGCCCGAGGACGCGCCGATCGCGGTCAAGGAGGCGGTGCTGCCCTTCCACCGGTTCCGCACCGTCGAGGGCCACGGCGTCGACACGGTCCTGTCACCGGAGATGAAGTCCACCGGCGAGGTCATGGGCCTCGACGACGGCTTCGGGACCGCGTTCGCCAAGTCCCAGGCCGCCGCCTACGGCTCGCTGCCCACCGGGGGCACGGTCTTCGTCTCGCTGGCCAACCGGGACAAGCGGGCCGCGGTGTTCCCGGTCAAGCGGCTGGCCGACCTCGGCTTCCGGGTGCTCGCCACCGCCGGCACCGCGCAGGTGCTGCGCCGCAACGGCGTGGACTGCGAGGTGGTCGGCAAGTACAGCGAGGGCCCGGGCAACTGCGTCGAGCGGATCCTCGCCGGCGACGTCGACGTCGTGGTGAACACGCCGTTCGGGTCGCCGGGCAACAGCGGGCCGCGGCTGGACGGCTACGAGATCCGCACCGCGGCGGTGGCCGCCGGCATCCCGTGCGTCACCACGGTGCAGGGGCTGGCGGCGGCGGTGCAGGGCGTCGAGGCCCTGCGCCGCGGCGGCCTCGGCGTGCGCAGCCTGCAGGAGGTCCACGCCGGTCTGACCGCCGCGCCGGCGCCGCGCCCGTGAGCGTCGTCGGGCAGGTGCGGGACGACCTGGTCGCCCGCGGGCTGCTCGACGGGCTGGCGGCGTCGTTCCTGGCCGGGGTCACCCGGTTCGCGACGCCGCCGGCCGACGAGCTCGCCGCGCTGCGGGCCGGCGCCGAGGGCCTGGCCGCGCGGCTGGCGGCGGGGGAGGCCGGCGACGCCGACCTGCCGCTGCTCACCCGGGTGGCGTTCTTCGCCGGGCACGGCGGGCTGCTGGCCGCGCACGGGGTGCGGACGCCGTCCTACGACCTGCTCGGCTCCTACCGCGACAACCTGCCGACCCCCGTCGGCCCGCGGCTGCCGCGGCGGCCGCGGGCCGGTGACCGGCGGTGGCGGGTGCTCGGCCGTGACGTCGCCTTCCCGCTGGGGGTGCCGGCGTGCGTGCTGAACGGCGGGGAGGAGTGGGTCCGCTTCCACGCCCGCAACGGGTTCAGCGTGCTCACCTACAAGACCGTGCGCAGCCGGGCGCACGAGCCGAACGTGCAGCCGAACTGGACGTTCGCGCCGCGCCCGCCGGGTGACGCCGTCGTCTCCGACCCCTGGGACTGGGTGGAGCCCGGCTCCCCGGACGTCAGCACGGTCAACTCCTTCGGCGTGCCCTCGCCGGCGCCGGGGGAGTGGATGGCCGACCTCGAGCGGTCGCTGGCCGCCGTCGACGCCGACCAGCTGCTGCTGGTCAGCGTCATGGGGTCCGGCGACGGCCCCGCCCTGGTCGACGACTTCGCCCGGGTGGCGGCGATGGCCCAGGAGGCCGGGGCGACCGTCGTCGAGCTCAACCTGTCGTGCCCGAACACGCTGTCGGCCTCGCCGGACGGCGTGAAGCCGCCGCTGTGCCTGGACGCGGACGCCACCGTCGCCGTCGTCGAGGGCGTGCGCCGCGCGCTGGACGACCGCACCGGGCTGGTCGCCAAGCTGTCCTGGCTCGACGAGGACCGGCTGGCCGCGCTGGTGCCCCGGCTGGCGCCGCTGGTCGACGGCGTCGCGGGCATCAACACGGTGGCGAGCCGGGTGGTGCGCGGCGACGGCGAGCCGACCTTCCCCGGCCGCGCGGTGGCCGGACTGTCGGGGGCGGCCGTGCGCGGCCGGGCGCTGGACTTCACCCGCCGGCTCGTGGCGCTGCGCGAGGCGTCCGGCCGGCGCTTCGACGTGCTGGCGATGGGCGGGGTCACCGACCCGGCGTCGTTCGCGGCGCTGCACGAGGCCGGCGCCGACGCCGTGCAGTCGGCGTCGGGCGCCTTCGCCGACCCCTTCCTCGCCCGCGACTGCATCGCCGCGCACGGCGACACCCTGCCGCGGTCGGTGCCCCGGTGAGCGCGCCGTTCGGGCAGCGCCTCGCCGACGCCGTCGCGACCCGGGGACCGCTGTGCGTGGGCATCGACCCGCACGCGCCGCTGCTGGAGCGCTGGGGCCTGGCCGACGACGTCGACGGGCTGCGCCGGTTCACCGACACGGTGGTGGACGCGCTGGCCGGCGAGGTCGCGGTGCTCAAGCCGCAGTCGGCGTTCTTCGAGCGGCACGGCTCGCGCGGCCTGGCCGTGCTGGAGGACGCCGTCGCCCGGGCCCGCGCGGCCGGGGCGCTGGTGCTGCTCGACGCCAAGCGCGGCGACATCGGCTCGACGATGGACGCCTACGCCGACGTGCTGCGCCCGGAGCACCCGTGCGCGGTCGACGCGCTCACCGTCAGCCCCTACCTGGGGCCGGGCTCGCTGCAGCCGGCCGTGGACACCGCCCGGCTCGCCGGCGGCGGGCTGTTCGTGCTGGCCCGCACGTCCAACCCCGACGCCGGCACGCTGCAGCACGCGGCGGTGGGGGAGCGGTCGGTGGCGCAGGTCGTCGTCGACACCGTCCGCGGCTGGAACACCCCCGGCTGGGTGGTGGGCGACCCGCTGCCCGACCCCGGCGCGGTGCGGGACCTCGGCAGCCGCTGGGGCGCCGCGACCGGGTCGTTCGGCGTCGTCGTCGGCGCCACGCTGGGCGGGCTCGACGTCGACCTCGACGGGCTGGGCGGCCCGGTGCTCGCGCCGGGGCTGGGCGTCCAGGGCGGCTCGGCCGCGGACCTGCGGCGGCTGTTCGGCACCGGCCGCGCGGTCGTCCCGACCGTCTCCCGCGACGTGCTCGCCGCGGGCCCGGACCCCGCCGGGCTGCGCGCCGCGGCCGCCCGCTGGGCGGAGGACCTGGCCGGCTGAGCCGGCCGCCGGCCCGCCTGCCGGCGGGCGTCCCGGCGCGCCGTCCGGCGTGTCACGTGCGGTCGTGTCGGAGCCGCTGACCCGATACGAATGCGTTTCGTATACTTTGTGACCTGCGGTGTTCACGGACGGTCACGCCGACCTTCCACAGGGCGTCACGAGCGGGCGACCGGAGGTCGAAAACCTCGTGCAAACAGCGCGTGACCTGCGGATTCGTGGTTACTAGGTTGATCGTCGGCGCCCAGACCGCGGGCCCCGCTCCCGACACCGCACGTACCCGCCGGGTCGCAGATCCCCGGCAACGACACGATGGGACGCACCATGCCCCTCCCCGACCTGTCCCCCGAACAGCGCGCCGCCGCCCTGGAGAAGGCCGCCGCCGCCCGCAAGGCGCGCGCCGAGCTCCGCGAGCGGCTCAAGAGCAAGGGCGCCACGGTCGGCGACGTCCTCAAGCAGGGCGAGACCGACGAGGTCATCGGCAAGATGCGCGTCTCCGCGGTGCTCGAGTCCCTGCCCGGCGTGGGCAAGGCCCGGGCTGCGAAGATCATGGAGCGGCTCGAGATCTCCCCGACCCGCCGGGTGCGCGGCCTGGGCGCCAACCAGCGCAAGGCGCTGGAGGCGGAGTTCGGCGGCGAGAACGTCGTCGCCGACCAGGTGCCCGCCGACTCGACGGTCTGAGGTCGCCCCGCCGCACCACCCGTCCGACGCCAGCACCACGAGGGACCACCCGTTGCCGACTGCCCAGCCGATCCCTGCCCCGGCGCGCCTGACGGTGCTCTCCGGACCCTCGGGGGTCGGCAAGGGCACCGTCGTCGCCGAGGTCCGCCGCCGGCACCCTGACGTGTGGGTCTCGGTGTCGGTGACCACCCGCCGGCAGCGCCCGGGCGAGGTCGACGGGGTGCACTACCACTTCCTCAGCGACGCCGAGTTCGACCGGCTGGTCGCCGAGGACGGCCTCCTCGAGTGGGCCGAGTACGCGGGCAACCGCTACGGCACGCCGGCCGCCCCGGTCCGCGAGCGTCTCGCGGCCGGGGCCCCGGCGCTGCTCGAGATCGAGCTGCAGGGCGCCCGCCAGGTGCGGGCGCGCGCCCCGGAGGCGCAGCTCGTCTTCCTCGCCCCGCCGTCGTGGGCGGAGCTGAAGAGCCGGCTGGCCGGCCGCGGCTCGGAGCCGCCGGCCGTGCAGGAGCGCCGGCTCGCCATCGCGCAGGCCGAGCTGGACGCCGCGGGGGAGTTCGACGTCGTGGTGGTCAACGACGACGTCGCGAGGGCCGCGGACGAGTTGGTAGGATTGCTGGTCGCGCCGTCGGCAGGAAAGGCTGCCGGCGCCTCCGAGTGACCGGCCACCCGAGGCCCCTCACTCCCACCGAGCCAACCGAGGAGCACGCCCGCCCGTGTCCGGAGTCGCACCCGCCCCCGAGGGCATCACCAACCCGCCGATCGACGAGCTGCTCGAGCGCACCAGCAGCAAGTACGGCCTGGTGATCTTCGCCGCCAAGCGCGCGCGGCAGATCAACGCCTACTACAGCCAGCTCTCCGAGGGCCTGCTCGAGTACGTCGGCCCGCTGGTCGACACCGCGCCCCAGGAGAAGCCCCTGTCGATCGCGCTGCGCGAGATCAACGAGGGCCTGCTGACCCACACCGCCGGCGACAACTAGGCCGCCCGGCCCCGAAGTGGTGACGACGCCCCCGGCCCTGGCCGGGGGCGTCGTCGCGTCTGCGGGAGGATGGAGCGCATGAGCCGGATCGTGCTGGGCGTCGCCGGGGGCGTGGCCGCCTACAAGGCCGCCCTGCTGCTGCGCGCGCTGACCGAGGCCGGGCACGACGTCCGCGTCGTCCCCACCCCCGGTGCGCTGCACTTCGTCGGTGCGGCGACCTTCGAGGCGCTGTCCGGCCACCCGGTCACCACCGACGTCTGGTCGGAGGTGCCCGAGGTGGCGCACGTGCGGATCGGGCAGACCGCCGACCTCGTCGTCGTCGCGCCGGCCACCGCCGACCTGCTCGCCCGCGCCGCGACGGGCCGCGCCGACGACCTGCTCACCGCGACGCTGCTCACCGCGCACTGCCCGGTGGTGTTCGTGCCGGCCATGCACACCGAGATGTGGCTGCACCCGGCCACCCAGGACAACGTCGCCACGCTCCGCCGCCGCGGCTCGATCGTGCTGCCGCCGGCCGTCGGCCGGCTGACCGGCCCCGACTCCGGGCCCGGCCGGCTGCCCGAGCCCGCCGACGTCGCCGCGCTGGCGCAGGTGGTCCTCGCGGCGGGCGCCGACGTCGTGCGGGCCGACCTCACCGGCCGCCGCGTCCTGATCAGCGCCGGCGGCACCCGCGAGCCGCTGGACCCGGTGCGCTACCTGGGCAACCGCTCGTCGGGCATGCAGGGCTGGGCGCTGGCCCGCGTCGCCGCCGCCCGCGGCGCCGACGTCACCCTCGTCGCGGCCAACGTCGACCTGCCCGCGCCGTTCGGCGTCCGCGTGGTCCCGGCCGGGACGGCGGAGGAGCTGCGCGCCGCGATGCTCGCCGAGGCTGGGTCGGGCGGGGAGGCGGCAGCCGACGTCGTCGTCATGGCGGCGGCGGTCGCGGACTTCCGGCCGGCCACCGTCGCGGCCACCAAGCTCAAGAAGGACAGCGCGAGCGAGCCCGACGCCGTCCCGCTGGTGCGCAACCCCGACGTGCTCGCCGAGCTGGTCACCAAGCGCGCCCCCGGGCAGCTCGTGATCGGCTTCGCCGCCGAGACCGGCGACGCCGACGCCGACGTGCTGGCCCACGCCCGCGCCAAGCTCGCCCGCAAGGGCTGCGACCTGCTCGTCGTCAACGACGTCTCCGGCGGCGGGGTGTTCGGCCGCCCGGACAACGCCGCGGTCGTCCTCGCCGCCGACGGCACCGCCACGGAGGTGCCCCACGGCAGCAAGGACGCCGTCGCCGCGGCGGTCTGGCAGGTCGTCCTGCCCCGTCTCGCCTGACCGGCGGCTGCCACGGGCTGGACGCGCCGGTAAGTTGCTCCCACGGCGCGGGCAGGCCGCGCCGCGATCTCGTCACCGACCCAGGGAGAACCGAGTGCCACGCCGCCTCTTCACGTCCGAGTCGGTGACCGAGGGCCACCCGGACAAGATCGCCGACCAGATCAGCGACGCGATCCTCGACGAGATGCTGGCGCAGGACCCGCGCAGCCGCGTCGCCGTCGAGACGCTCATCACCACCGGTCAGGTCCACATCGCCGGGGAGGTCACCACCGCCGGCTACGTCGACATCGCCGACGTCGTCCGCCGCACCGTGCTGCGGATCGGCTACGACTCCTCCCGCAAGGGCTTCGACGGCGCCTCCTGCGGCGTCAGCGTCTCCATCGGCGCGCAGTCGCCGGACATCGCGCAGGGCGTGGACACCGCCTACGAGGCGCGCACCACCGGCACCACCGACGACGAGATCGAGCGCCAGGGCGCCGGCGACCAGGGCCTGATGTTCGGCTACGCCACCGACGAGACCCCCGAGCTCATGCCGCTGCCGATCGCGCTGGCCCACCGGCTGTCGCGCCGGCTGTCCGCGGTCCGCAAGGACGGCTCGGTGCCCTACCTGCGCCCCGACGGCAAGACCCAGGTCACCGTCGTCTACGAGGACGACCGGCCGGTCGGCGTCGACACCGTCGTCGTCTCCTCGCAGCACGCCGAGGACATCTCCATCGAGCAGCTGCTCACCCCCGACGTGCAGGAGCTCGTCGTCGAGCCGGAGCTGCAGGCCCTCGGCCTGCCCACCGACGGCTACCGGCTGCTGGTGAACCCGACCGGCAAGTTCGTCATCGGCGGCCCGATGGGCGACGCTGGGCTGACCGGCCGCAAGATCATCGTCGACACCTACGGCGGCATGGCCCGCCACGGCGGCGGCGCGTTCTCCGGCAAGGACCCCTCGAAGGTCGACCGCTCCGGTGCCTACGCGATGCGCTGGGTGGCCAAGAACGTCGTCGCCGCGGGCCTGGCCCGCCGCTGCGAGGTGCAGGTGGCCTACGCCATCGGCGCCGCGCACCCGGTCGGGCTGTTCGTCGACACCCACGGCACCGGCACCGTCCCGGACGACGTCCTGGAGAAGGCGGTCACCACGGTGTTCGACCTGCGCCCCGGCGCGATCGTGCGCGACCTGGACCTGCTGCGGCCGATCTACGGCCCGACCGCCGCGTACGGCCACTTCGGCCGCACCGACGTCGAGCTGCCCTGGGAGCGCACCGACCGCGTGGAGGCCCTCCGCTCCGCCGTGGGCTGACGGAGGACCACCCTTCCCCCCACGCCTCGCAGGCGCAGGCGGAGGGGCCCCGGAGGGTGGCCTCCCAGCACGTCACCGGGTTCGCGGCGGGCAGCTGCAGCGGGGCCGGGATGTCGGACCCGGCGGGGACACTGCTGCGACACGACCCCGCCGAACGGAGAACAGCGCTGACCTCGGCACCCGCCAGTCCCGAGACCACGGACGCGCCGGCCGGCCCGGCTGCCCGCAGCCCGCGGGTGGCCCGGGTCGTCGTCGACGTGCCGCTGGCCCACCTCGACCGGGCCTTCGACTACGCGGTCCCGGACGAGATGGCCGGCGAGGTCCGGGCCGGCTGCCGGGTGCGGGTGCGCTTCGCCGGGCAGCTGGTCGACGGGTTCGTCCTCGAGCTCACCGACGTCAGCGACTCCGGCCGCACGCTCGCCCCGCTGGCCAAGCTGGTCTCCTCCGAGCCGGTGCTCACCCCCGAGGTGGCCGCGCTGGCCCGCTCGGTCGCGCAGCGCTGGGGCGGCACGCTGACCGACGTCCTGCGGCTGGCCGTCCCGCCGCGCCGGGCGGCCGCGGAGAAGCGCCCGCCGGCCGAGCCCCCGGCGCCGCCGGCGCCGCCGGACCCGGCCGGCTTCGCCCGCTACCCGACCGGGCCGGCGCTGCTGGCCGCCGTCGCCGAGGGCCGGCCCGCCCGCGCGGTGTGGACGGCGCTGCCGGGGGAGGACTGGCCGGCCCGGCTGGCCGAGCTGTGCCAGGCGGCGCTGTCCGGCGGCGGGGGGGCGCTGGTGGTCGTCCCCGACGGTCGCGACCTGGACCGGCTGGAGGCCGCGGCCGGCGCCCGGCTGCCGAAGGGGTCGTTCGTCGTGCTCCGCGCCGACGCCGCCCCCGACGCCCGCTACCGCCGCTTCCTCGACGCCGCCCGCGGCAGCGCCAAGGTCGTCCTCGGCACCCGCGCGGCGGCCTTCGCGCCGGTCGCCGACCTGGGTCTGGTCGCGATCTGGGACGACGGCGACGACCTGCACGCCGAGCCGCGCGCCCCGTACGCGCACGCCCGCGACGTGCTGGTGCACCGCGCCCACCTGTCCTCGTGCGCCGCCGTCGTCGCGGCCACCGCGCGCACCGCCGAGGCGGCGCTGCTGGTCGAGAGCGGCTGGGCGCACGAGCTCGTCGCCGACCGCGCCACGCTGCGCGCGGTCGCCCCGCGGGTGCAGGCCCTCGGCGAGGACCACGAGCTGGCCCGCGACCCGGCCGCGCGCACCGCCCGGCTGCCGAGCCTCGCCCACCGGGTGGCCCGCGCGGCGCTGGCCGAGGGCACGCCGGTGCTGGTGCAGGTGCCGCGCGCCGGCTACGCGCCCGGGCTGTCGTGCGACCGCTGCCGGGCGCCGGCCCGCTGCGCGGTCTGCTCCGGGCCGCTGGGCATCGCGCCCACGCCCGGGCCGGGCGGCTCGCGGGTGCCCGCCTGCCGCTGGTGCGCCCGGCCCGCGGCCACCTTCGACTGCCCGCACTGCCACGGGACGAAGCTGCGCGCCTCCGTCGTCGGCGCCAACCGCACCGCCGAGGAGCTGGGCCGGGCGTTCCCCGGGGCGCCGGTGCGGGTGTCCGGACGCGGGTCCGGCGTGCTGCCGTCGGTGCCCGCCGGGCCGCAGCTGGTCGTGGCCACGCCGGGCGCCGAGCCGGTCGCCGAGGGCGGCTACGGCGCCGCGCTGCTGCTGGACTCGTGGGCGCTGCTCGGGCGGGCGGACCTGCGGGCGGGGGAGGAGACCCTGCGCCGCTGGATGAACGCCGCCACGCTCGTGCGGGCGCACGGCTCGGTCGTCGTCGCCGCCGACGCCGCGCACCCCGTCGTCCAGGCGCTGGTCCGCTGGGACCCGGGCTGGCTGGCCGGGCGCGAGCTCGCCGACCGCCGCGAGCTCGGCTTCCCGCCGGCCACCCGGATGGCCGCGCTGTCCGGGTCGCCGGCGGCGCTGGCGGAGTTCCTGGGCGCCGCGCGGCTGCCCGACGAGGCCGACCTGCTCGGCCCGGTGCCCGAGCCCCCGCGGCCCGGGCAGGACGGCGAGCGCGAGCGGTACCTCGTGCGGGTGCCGCGCACCGAGGGCCTGGCGCTGGCGACCGCCCTGGCCGAGGTGCAGGGCGTGCGCAGCGCCCGCAAGGTGCCCGAGCACGTCCGCGTCCAGCTCGACCCGCTCGACCTCGTGTGACGGGTCCCCGCCCGCCCCCACCTACGCTGGGCGGGTGAGCGTCACCCCCATCCGGCTGCTGGGCGACCCGGTCCTGCACCGGCCCGCGGCGCCCGTCGTCGACTTCGACGCGGAGCTGCGCCGGCTCGTCGCGGACCTGACCGACACCATGCACGCCGCCGGCGGCGCCGGGCTCGCCGCGCCGCAGATCGGCGTCGGACTGCGCGTCTTCACCTGGTACGTCGACGGCGAGGTGGGTCACCTGGTCAACCCCTCGGTCGACCTCGTCGGCGACGAGACCGAGGAGGCGCCCGAGGGCTGCCTGTCCATCCCGGGCTTCCGCTTCGACTGCCGCCGCCACCTGCACGTCGTCGCCACCGGCTGGAACCAGCACGGCGACCCGGTGCGGGTGGAGGGCTCGGACCTGCTGGCCCGCGCGGTGCAGCACGAGGTCGACCACCTCGACGGCGTCGTGTTCGTCGACCGGCTCGACCCCGAGGCCGCCGCCGCGGCACGGGCCGCGCTGGCCGAGGCCGAGTGGGCCGGCATGGGCGCCTGGGTGCCGCGCGTGGAGGTGAGCCCCCACTGAGGCTCCTGTTCGCCGGGACGCCCGAGGCCGCCGTCCCCTCGCTGGACGCGCTGCTGGCCTCCGACCACGAGGTGGTCGCCGTGCTCACCCGGCCCGACGCCCGCTCCGGCCGCGGCCGGAAGGTCAGCCGCTCCCCGGTGGCCGAGCGCGCCGACGCCGCCGGGCTGCCGGTGCTGCAGCCGCGCTCGCCGCGCGAGCCGGAGTTCCTCGGGCAGCTCGCGGACCTCGCCGTCGACTGCGCGCCGGTGGTCGCCTACGGCGCGCTGGTCCCGCCCGCGGCGCTGGAGCTGCCCGCGCACGGCTGGGTGAACCTGCACTTCTCGCTGCTGCCGGCCTGGCGCGGCGCCGCGCCCGTGCAGCACGCGGTCATGGCCGGCGACGAGGTCACCGGCGCCTGCACCTTCCGGCTCGAGCAGGGCCTGGACACCGGCCCGGTCTTCGGCGTGGTCACCGAGCCGATCGGCCCGCGCGACACCGCCGGCGACCTGCTCGGCCGGCTGGCGGTCAGCGGCGCCCGGCTGCTGGTCGCCACCCTCGACGGCATCGCCGCCGGCACGCTGGTCCCGCGGCCCCAGCCGGCCGAGGGGGTCAGCCTCGCGCCGCGGATCGAGACCGCCGACGCCCGGGTCGACTGGGAGCTGCCCGCGCACGTCGTCGACCGGCGGGTGCGCGGGGTGACCCCGGTGCCGGGCGCGTGGACCACCTGGCGCGGCGACCGGCTGCGCCTGGGCCCGGTCGAGCCGCTGCCGAGCGCCCCGGCGCTGGCGCCCGGGGAGGTGTCGGCCGGGCCGGGCGGCGTCGTCGTCGGCACCGGCCGCGGCTCGGTGCGGCTGGGCGAGGTGCAGCCGGCGGGCAAGCGGGTGCTGCCCGCGGCCGACTGGGCCCGCGGCGCCCGTCCGGCACCCGGCGAGCGGCTGGGCTCGTGACCGGGCTCGCGAGGTCACGCAGGGGCGGAGCAGCCCGGCCCGTGGCGACGACGAGCGCCGGCGAGGAGGAGTCGTGAGCCGCCCGCCCCGGCGCCCGGCCGGCCCGCGCGGTGGGCGCCGCGACCGCCCGCCGCGCCGTCCGGCGCTCGACGGTGCCCGGCTGACCGCCTACGACGTCCTCGACGGCGTCTCGGCGCGGGAGGCCTACGCCAACCTGCTGCTGCCGCAGCTGCTCCGCGAGCGCTCCCTCGAGCCGCGCGACGCCGCCTTCGCCACCCAGCTGGCCTACGGGGCGCTGCGCGCGCAGGGCACGCTCGACGCGGTGCTCGCCCGGCTGGTCGACCGCCCGCTGGCCGACCTCGACCGGCGCGTCCTGGACCTGCTCCGCCTGGGCGCCTACCAGCTGCTCGACCTGCGGGTGCCGGCGCACGCCGCCGTCGCGACCACCGTCGACCTCACCCGCGCGATCGTCGGCGCCGGGGCCTCCGGGCTGGTCAACGCCGTGCTGCGGAAGGTGGCCGCCGGCGGTGACCGCGCCGCCTGGCTCGAGCGGCTCGGCGCCGACGGCGACCGGCGGCTGGCGCTGGCCACCGACCACCCCGGGTGGATCGTGTCGGCCTGGCGCGAGGCGCTGGGCGGCGGTGCGGCCGGGGACGCCGAGCTCGAGGACGCGCTGCTCGCCGACGACGCCGCGCCCGAGGTGCACCTGGTCGCCCGGCACGTGCCCCGCGACGAACTGGCCGAGGAGTCCGGCGGGACGCCGGGGCCGTGGTCGCCGTACGCGGTGCGGATGGGCGGGGGAGACCCGGGCCGGCTGCCCTCGGTGCGGGCGGGCCGGGCCGCGGTGCAGGACGAGGGCAGCCAGCTCGCCGCGCTGCTGCTCGCCCGCGCGCCGTTGGAGGGCCCGGACGGGCGCTGGCTGGACGTCTGCGCGGGGCCCGGCGGCAAGGCGGGGCTGCTGGCCGCCGTCCGCCCGGCGGGGGTGCACCTGACCGCCGCCGACCGCGCGCCGCACCGCGCCGAGCTGGTGCGCGGGGCGCTGGCGGGGGAGGACGACGTGGAGGTGCTCGTCGCCGACGGCCGCGAGCCGCCGTGGGCGCCGGGCTCGTTCGACCGGGTGCTGCTCGACGCGCCGTGCACCGGGCTGGGCGCGCTGCGCCGGCGGCCGGAGGTGCGCTGGCGGCGGACGCCGGACGACGTCGGCCCGCTGGTGGACCTGCAGACGGCGCTCCTGGACCGCGCGCTGGCCTCGGTGCGCCCCGGCGGCGTCGTCGCCTACGTGACCTGCTCGCCGCACGCGGCGGAGACCGTCGCGGTGGCGGACGCCGCGGCCGCGCGGGACGACGTCGAGGTGCTGCCGGTGGCGCCGCTGTTCCCCGAGGTCCCCGGGATCGAGCGCGGCGCGTACGGGCAGCTGTGGCCGCACCGGCACGGCACCGACGCCATGTTCCTGGCCCTGCTGCGCCGCGCCGGCTGAGGCGCGGCGGGGCCCCACGACCGACGTCCGTCGCCTAGCCTGCCCCGCCGTGCCCTCGGACTCCTGGCTCCCCGACGACTTCGTCCACCCCCTCCGTGCCGACCTGCCCACCGGCCACCACCTGCGCCCGATCCGCGCGGCCGACACCGCCATCGACTTCCCCGCCGTCATGGGCTCCCGCGAGCGGCTGTGGGGCATCTACGGCGACGCATGGGGCTGGCCGCCCGCGACGATGACCGAGGAGCAGGACCGGGAGGACCTCGCCCGCCACGAGCGGGAGATCGAGGCGCACGAGAGCTTCAACTACGCGCTGCTCGACGAGGACGAGACCGAGCTGCTCGGCTGCGTCTACGTCGACCCGCCGGAGAAGGCCGGTGACGCCGACGCCGAGGTGTCCTGGTGGGTGGTCGACCGCCTGGCCGGCACCGAGGTCGAGGCGGCGCTGGACGCCTTCGTCCCGCGCTGGCTGGCCGCGGAGTGGCCGCTGCGGGCGCCGCGCCACGTCGGCCGCGACCTGTCCTGGGCCGACTGGACCGCGCTGCCCGACCGGGACTGAGCGCCGGTCAGGCCGGGCCGGGCGCGTCGCCCGCGCGCAGCGCCGTGGCCTGCGCGCGGTAGCGGCGGGCGGTGGCGTGCAGGTGTTCGGTGACCGCCCCGCACAGCCACGCGGCGGCACCGGTGGCGGCGACCAGCTCCGGCGCGGGCGGCACCGGGCCCCCGCCGCGGAGCCCGGCGGCCAGGGCGACGGCGACGACGGCGGCGTCCCCTGCGCTCCACCCGTCGTCGAGCAGGCCGGGGTCCCGGGTGCGGTCGACGTCGAGCCGCTCGCGGTCGGGCACGAACCGGTCCCGGCGCCACCGCAGCCGCCGCCGGTGCCAGCGGCCGGCGGCGACCTCCGCGTCGGCGACGTCGCGCAGGCCGACCGGTCCGTCCTCGACCCAGCTGTCGAGGGACCGCTCCGGCCCGGTGGCGATCGCGGCGAGCAGCCGGTCGGCGGCGGCGGACCCGGTCGGCGACCGGTCCACGACGACGCTGTCGGCCGTCTGGGTCACCCGGCCGTCCAGCCCGAGGTCGAGCAGCAGGCCCGCGCGGACGGCCGGACCGCAGACCGACCAGTCACCCGGGCGCCCGCGCGGGTCCAGGCACAGCGCGGCGACCCGCGCGGCCACCCCGGTCCCGGACACGGGCGGCACGGTAGTGGGACGGCGGCGCCGCGAGGGGGTGATCACCGGCTGCCTAGACTCGGACGACGTGGCCCGGACCCCGATGATCGCCCCCAGCCTGCTCTCGGCGGACTTCGCGCGGCTGGCCGAGGAGGTGGCCCGCGTCGCCGACGCCGACTGGCTGCACGTCGACGTCATGGACGCCCACTTCGTCCCCAACCTCACCCTGGGGCGGCCGGTGGTCGAGGCGATCCAGGCGGTGAGCCCGATCCCGCTCGACTGCCACCTGATGATCGAGGCGCCCGAGCGGTGGGCGCCCGGGTACGCCGAGCTCGGCGCCCGCAACGTCACCGTGCACGCCGAGGCCTGCACCGGCGACCCCCGCGGCGTCGCGCGCGACGTCCGCGCCGCCGGCGCCCTGGCCGGCCTGGCGATCAAGCCCGGCACGCCGCTGGAGGACTACGAGGACGTCCTGCGCGACTTCGACACCCTGCTGGTCATGACCGTCGAGCCCGGCTTCGGCGGCCAGGCGTTCATGGCCGAGGTGCTGCCCAAGGTCCGCCGCGCCCGCGAGCTGGTCGACACCGGCCACCTGCAGGTCCTGGTGGAGGTCGACGGCGGCATCAACGCCGACACCATCGAGCGGGCCGCCGAGGCCGGCGCCGACGTCTTCGTCGCGGGCTCGGCCGTCTACGGCGCTGACGACCCGGCCCGCGCCATCGCCGCCCTGCGCGCCCGGGCCACGGCGGCGACCGCCGGGTGACGGTCACCCCGGCCGAGCAGGCCGCCATGGCGAGGGCACGGGCGCTCGGCGAGAGCGTCCTCGGGACCACCAGCCCCAACCCGCCGGTCGGCGCGGTCGTCCTCGACGCCGGCGGCGCGGTCGTGGGGGAGGGCGCCACCTCCCCGCCCGGCGGGCCGCACGCCGAGGTGCACGCGCTGCGCGGGGCCGGCGAGCGCGCCCGCGGCGGCACCGCCGTCGTCACCCTCGAGCCGTGCGCGCACACCGGCCGCACCGGCCCCTGCGCCGACGCGCTGCTCGCCGCCGGCATCGCGCGGGTCGTCGTCGCCGTGCCCGAGCCCACCGGCCTGGCCGGCGGCGGCGCCGGGCGGCTGCGCGCGGCCGGCGTCGACGTCGAGGTGGGCGTCGAGCGGCAGGCCGCCGAGGAGGGCGCGCTGGCCGCGTGGCTCACCGGCGTCCGCGCGGGCCGGCCGTTCGTCGTCTGGAAGGTGGGCGCCACCCTGGACGGGCGCGTCGCCGCCGCCGACGGCACCAGCCGCTGGATCACCGGGCCCACGGCCCGCGCCGCCGTGCACGCGCTGCGCGCCACCTGCGACGCCGTCGTCGTCGGGTCGGGCACCGCCCTGGCCGACGACCCGCAGCTCACCGTCCGCGACGCCGACGGCCGGGACGCCGCCCGCCAGCCGCTGCGCGTCGTGCACGACCGCCGCGGGCGGCTGCCGGCCACCGCGCGGGTGCTCGACGGCGCCGCGCCCACCCACGTCAGCCGCGCGGCCGGCCCGGCGGAGCTGCTCGCGGAGCTGTTCGACCGCGACGTCCGCCGGGTGCTGCTCGAGGGCGGCCCGACCCTGGCCGCGGCCTTCCTCCGCGCCGGGCTGGTCGACGAGGCCGTCGTCCACCTCGCCCCGAAGCTGCTCGGCGCCGGTCCCCCGCTGGTGGGGGACCTGGGAATCAGCACGATCGGCGCGGCGCTGTCCCTCGAGGTCCGGGACGTCACCCTGCTGGGCGGGGACGTGCAGATCCGCCTGCGGCCGACCCGGCACACTGGAGAGCGACCGGACGCGGACGGAAGGGGCTGACGTGTTCACGGGCATCGTCGAGGAGGTCGGCTCCCTCGCCGCACGCGAGGACCTGGGAGGCCCGACGGGCGACGCCGCGGTGCTGCGCATCCGCGCGCGCCGCGTGCTCGAGGACGTGCGCCTCGGCGACTCGATCGCGGTCAACGGCGTCTGCCTCACCGTCACCGGCGTCGAGCCCGGCCCGGACGGCGACCAGGTGTGGTCCACCGACGTCATGGCCGAGACGCTGCGCCGCAGCAGCCTCGGCACCCTCGGCGACGGCGACCCGGTCAACCTCGAGCGCGCCGTCGCCGCCGGGGGCCGCCTGGGCGGGCACGTCGTGCAGGGCCACGTCGACGGCGTCGGCACCGTCGTGTCCCGCACGCCGGGCGAGCGCTGGGACGTCGTCCGCGTCGCGCTGCCGCCGCAGCTGGCGCGCTACGTCGTCGAGAAGGGCTCGATCACCGTGGACGGCGTCTCGCTCACGGTCAGCGCGCTGAGCGCCGCCGACGACCCCGGGCCCTGGTTCGAGGTGAGCCTCATCCCCGCCACCCTCCGGGAGACCACGCTGGGCGGACGCGCCCCCGGGGACCCGGTCAACCTGGAGGTCGACGTGATCGCCAAGTACGTGGAACGCCTGCTGGGAGCGCGCCGATGAGCGGCACCGTCCGCCTGGACACCGTCGAGAGCGCCATCGCGGCGATCAAGGACGGCCGCCCCGTCGTCGTCATCGACGACGAGGACCGCGAGAACGAGGGCGACCTGATCTTCGCCTCCGAGCTCGCCACGCCCGAGCTGGTGGCCTTCATGGTCCGGTACACCTCGGGCTACATCTGCGTGTCGGTCACCGAGGCCGACGCCGACCGGCTGGACCTGCCGCCGATGTTCCGGGTCAACCAGGACCGCCGCGGCACCGCCTACACCGTGACCGTCGACGCCCGGGAGGGCGTGACCACCGGCATCTCCGCCGCCGACCGCGCGCACACCATCCGGCTGCTCGCCGCCGCGGACACCTCCTCGGCCGACCTCGCCCGCCCCGGCCACATCGTGCCGCTGCGCGCCAAGGACGGCGGCGTGCTGCGCCGACCCGGGCACACCGAGGCCGCCGTCGACCTCGCCGTCCTCGCCGGCCTGCGCCCCTCGGGCACGCTGTGCGAGCTGGTCAGCGAGAAGGACCCGACCGGCATGGCCCGCGCCGAGGAGCTGCGGGTCTTCGCCGACGAGCACGACCTGTGCCTGATCTCCATCGCCGACCTCATCGCCTACCGCAAGCGGTTCGACAAACTGGTCGAGCGGGTCGCCGAGGCCACCGTGCCGCTGGCGCCGGGCACCTTCACCGCGGTGGGCTACCGCAGCTCCTACGACGAGCGCGAGCACGTCGCCTTCGTCTACGGCGACATCGGCGACGGCGAGGACGTGCTGGTGCGCGTGCACTCCGAGTGCCTCACCGGCGACGTCTTCGGCTCGCTGCGCTGCGACTGCGGCCCCCAGCTGCAGGCCGCGCTGGCCGCCGTCGCGCACGAGGGCCGCGGGATCGTGCTCTACATCCGCGGGCACGAGGGCCGGGGGATCGGCCTGCTGCACAAGCTGCAGGCCTACCAGCTGCAGGACGCCGGCGTGGACACCGTCGACGCCAACCTCGACCTGGGCCTGCCCGCCGACGCCCGCGACTACGGCACCGGCGCGCAGATCCTCGTCGACCTCGGCGTGCACACCATGCGGCTGCTGACCAACAACCCGGCCAAGCGCGCGGGCCTGGAGGGCTACGGCCTCAAGGTCACCGGCCGGGTGCCGCTGCCCAGCCACGTCACCGCCGAGAACCTGTCCTACCTGCGCACCAAGCGCGACCGGATGGGCCACCTGCTCGACATCATCGAGCCCGAGACCGAGTCCGGCCCCGCCGACGTCCCCACCGGTGAGCACGCCACCGTCCCGGGCACCGACGTCCCCCTGGGCCAGAGGGAGCAGCGGCTGTGAACGAGCCGGCGAGTCCACCGAGGGGCACAGCAGCGGGTCCGCGCACGCGGCCGGCGACCGTCGGCGAGGAGGCGGCGTGAGCGGGCAGGGACGCCCCGAGGCCGGCGCGGTCGACGCCGCCGGGCTGACGCTGGGCATCGTCGCGACCACCTGGCACGCCGAGATCACCGACGCGCTGCTCGCCCGCGCCGTCGAGGCCGCCCGCGCCAGCGGCATCGACCGGCCGACCGTCGTCCGGGCGCCGGGCGCGGTGGAGCTGCCGGTGGTCGCCCAGGCGCTGGCCGAGCGGCACGACGCCGTCGTCGCGCTCGGCGTGGTCATCCGCGGCGGCACCCCGCACTTCGAGTACGTCTGCGACGCGGTCACCGCGGGCCTCACCCGGGTGGCGCTGGACGCCGGCAGGCCCGTCGGCAACGGCGTGCTCACCTGCGACACCGAGGAGCAGGCCCGCGACCGCGCCGGCCTGCCCGGCTCCGCCGAGGACAAGGGCTGGGAGGCCGCCGTCGCCGCGCTGGCCACCGCGCTCACCCTCCGCGACCTGCGCGGGCCGCGGCACTCCACCGGCTTCCAGGCCACCCCGGCCGTCGGGCAGGGGCTGGCGTGAAGCGCTTCGACGAGCTGTTCGCCGAGCTGTCGGCCAAGGTCGCCGCGGGCGACCCCGCCTCGGGCACGGTGACCGCCGTCCGCGACGGCGTGCACGCCGCCGGCAAGAAGGTGGTCGAGGAGGCGGCGGAGTCCTGGATGGCCGCCGAGCACGAGGGGCCCGAGCGGACGGCGGAGGAGATCAGCCAGCTCCTCTACCGCGTGCAGGTCCTCATGCTCGCCCGCGGGCTGACCCTCGACGACGTCTACACCCACCTCTGAACCACCGCCGTCGACCCACAGGAGACACACAGTGCTGCGCATCGCCGTGCCCAACAAGGGCGTCCTGAGCGAGCCCGCGGCCGCGATGCTCGCCGAGAGCGGCTACCGCCAGCGGCGCAGCACCAAGGACCTCGCGGTCTACGACCCCGAGAGCGACACCGAGTTCTTCTACCTGCGCCCGCGCGACATCGCCGTCTACGTGGCCGCCGGCACCCTCGACGTCGGCATCACCGGCCGCGACATGCTGCTGGAGACCGCGCCGGCCGACGGCGAGGGCCCGACCGCCGTCGAGGTCATGCCGCTGGGCTTCGGCCGCTCGTCGTTCCGGTTCGCCAGCCCCGTCGAGTCGGGCATCGACTCGGTCGAGAAGCTGGCCGGACGGCGGATCGCCACCGCCTACCCGGTGCTGCTGCAGCGGTACCTCGACGAGTCGGGGATCAAGGCCGGCGTGGTCAAGCTCGACGGCGCGGTGGAGACCGCCTGCCGCCTCGGGGTGGCCGACGCGGTGTGCGACGTCGTCGAGACCGGGACGACGCTGCGCGCCGCGGGCCTGCGGATCATCGGCGAGCCGGTGCTCACCAGCGAGGCGGTGCTCGTGCGCCGGGAGGGTTCGGAGGAGATCCCCGCCGTCGCCCAGCTGCGGCGGCGGCTGCGCGGGGTCCTCGTGGCCCGGCAGTACGTGCTGCTCGACTACGACTGCCCGAACGAGCTGCTGGCCCGGGCCACCGAGCTCACCCCCGGCCTGGAGGGCCCGACGGTCAGCCCGCTGCAGACCGAGGGCTGGTCGGCGGTGCGCGCGATGGTGCGCCAGTCCGACACCAACCGGGTGATGGACGAGCTCTGGGAGCTCGGCGCCCGCGCCATCCTGGTCACGAGCATCCACGCCTGCCGTCTCTAGACGGGGGACCGCCCTTCCGCCCACGCCGCGCGAGCGCAGGCGGAGGGACCCTGGAGGGTGGCCGTTCCCGCACCAAGCCACAGCGGCCCCCTCCCCGGGTGGGGAGGGGGCCGCCGTGGGGTCGTCGTGCGGTCAGCGGGCGCGGGTGGTGCGGTCGACCAGGTCGATCGCGGTGCACAGGCCCAGCGCCATGGCGCGGCCGCTGGTGGAGCCGGTGGCCAGCAGGCCCTCGATGGCCGGGCCGAGCGGGCGCTCGCCGACCAGGCCCTGCAGCACCGCGGCGTACTCGCCGCTGACCCGTCCCGCCGCGGCGTGCCGCAGCAGCGCCCGGGACAGCTCGGTGGTGCGGCCGGCGGCCAGCGAGTAGACGCCGGCGGCGAACCGCTCGGCGGCCGGGTGCCGCAGCAGCACCAGGCCGGCCATCGTGCCGGCCATGACGTCGTCGCCGGCCGGGGTGAGGCCGGGGCCCAGGCCGATCAGCCGGGCGGCGGTGCGCAGCGCGGCGTCGAGGTCGGCCCGGCGCACCGCGCCCCGCAGTGCGGCCAGCGGGCCGCCGGGGCCGGCGGGCAGGCCGGGCAGCGTGAACGCGCTGTGCGGGACGCCCTCGCCGTAGAGGGTGGTGCGCAGCTGGCGCACGCCCTCGGGCAGCAGCGCCGGACGCGGGCTGGGCAGCCGCGGCCGCGGGTCCCACCACGCCGCGGCGCGCACGACCAGGTCGCCGACGACGATCCGGCCGCCACCGACCTCCGCGGGCGCACCGCTCGGCAGCGCGACGAGGGGACGGCCGTTGCTGGGCCGGAAGAGGACGCAGCCCAGGGGCAGGCGGGCGGCGTCGCTGGTGAGCACACCGACGACGTCGGTGCCGCGCTCGGTGGGCACCTGGAGGTACACCGCGGCGGGCATGCTCATGAGCACCCGCGCGGGGCGGACGGGACCGCGCAGCAGGTCGGCCACGCCGGTGCTGGCCGAGGCCGGGACCGCCGAGGCGGCGCGTGCCGGCGACGCCGTCCGCAGCGTCTCCTGCGCCGACGAGCGGGGCAGGGGGATCGTCGGGACGCCGGCACGGGCGGCGCGCCCCGGTGCGGTCGGAGAACCGGTGGTCGAGTGGTCGATGGTGCGCATGTGTGCAGCCCTTCCCCGTCGGACAGCGGGAGCGACCCTCCGCTCGACTCCCGCCCCTCGGACCGGCCGTCGGAGGGTGAGACGCACCACCTGGGGGGAGCGCCTACCATCCAGCGGACGGTCCGACTGGCTCGAAGCTATGCGGCGCGTCGCACGTCCTCTTATGGCGAATGTGGCCAAGAATGGGGGTGCCCGTCCAGGCACACCTGCCATTTTCCCGCAACTCGAGAAGGACGACGGGTGAGGAGGAGGGCGAGTCGTGACTCACAGTGATACGCCGATGACTTCGGCGATGTACCCGACTGCGCCGCTGCAGCTGCCCCACGGGTGGCAGAACCCCTCTCCGTCCCGCGCCCTGCCTGCCCGCGACGAGCGCGCCGGGTGGCGCGACCGCGTCGGCCTGCGCCTGGACGAGGCGCTGCGCCTGCCCCGCCTGGTGGGCGCCGAGGTGGTCGCCGGGCGCTCCGGGACCGGCCGCGTCGTCCGGCACATGGTCGTCGACGACCCGTCGGCCCCGCTGGCCACCGCCGGTCCCGACGTCCTCGTCGTCCTCGGCGCCCGGCTGCCCCCGGCCGACGCCGCCGCCGGCCGCGCCCTGGTGGACCGGCTGCTGCAGGTCGGCGCCGCCGCGCTGGCCTTCCGCCGCACCGAGGGGCCGCCCGCGGTGCCGGCCGAGGTGCTCACCGAGGCCGAGCGGCACGGGTTCCCCGTGGTGGCGCTGCCGGCCACCGTCCGCATGGACGAGGCCGTCTCCGAGGTGCTCGGCGCGGTCGTGCGCCGGCAGGGCGAGGCGCTGGCCGTCTCTGCCCGCATGCACGACCAGTTCATCGACGTCGCGCTGAGCGGCGGCGGCCTGGCCGAGGTCACCGAGCAGCTGGCCACCTACCTCGAGGGCGCCGCCGTCCTCGGGCTCGGCCCCGACCGGGAGATCGTCACCAGCGCCGGCCCGCCCGCCGACGTCGCCGAGATCAGCGACTGGCTGTGGCTGCTCGACGCCGAGGCCGAGGACGAGCTGGCCATGATGGCGCCGGCCCACCGGCTGTCGGGGGTGCGCGCCGACCAGACCGTCGTCACGCCCGCCGACGTGCTCGCCGACGCCGACCTGTCCCCGGCCGACGGCATCCTGCTCGTCCCCGGCCACCACGAGCTGCCCGGCGGGGTGGGGGAGTACGCGGTCGCGCCGATCATGGCCGGCGACCAGCGGCACGGCTGGCTGGTCGCGGTGCACCGCAGCGGCCAGATGGTGGTCGGCGCCGGCGGCGTGCTGGAGCGGGCCGCCGTCGTCTCGGCGCTGTCGGTGATCCGCCAGCAGGCGGTGCACTCGGTGGAGCTGCGCTTCCAGGGCGACCTGGTCCGCCGGCTGGTCGGCGGCTCGCTGCGGCACACCGAGCGGGCGCTGGCCCAGACCCGCTCCTTCGGCTGGCGGCTCGACGGCCCCGTCGTCGTCCTGGTCACCGCCACCGAGACCGCCGCCGACCCCGCGGCCGACCCCACCCGGGCCCTCGACGTCCTGGACCGGCTGGCCGACGGCTGGCGGGCGGCGCTGGAGACCGAGGTGAGCGGCGCCGCGGTGGCGGGGCTGTCCACCGAGATCGTCACGGTGCTGCCGCTGGACGGCCGGACGCCGGAGGAGATCACCTCGCTGGTCACCGCGGTGACCTCGCGGGTCAACGCGCGGGTGCGCCGGGTCGGCCGGGTGCTCGGCACCGGCATCGGCCGCCCCGCGGAGTCGATCTCGGCGCTGGGCGAGGCGCACCAGCAGGCGCAGCGGGCGCTCGGCGTGGGGCAGGAGATCCACGGCGCGGCCGCGGTCACCCACTTCGACCAGCTCGGGGTGTTCCGGTTGCTGTCGCTCATCCCGGACAGCACGGAGCTGCGCTCCTACGTCGACGAGGTGCTCGGCTCGCTGGCCGACGCCGCTGACCCGGACTCGGCGGACCTGCGCGAGACGCTGCGGGTGCTGCTGGAGACCAACCTCAACGTCGCGGAGTCCGCCCGTCGGCTGCACTTCCACTACAACACGATGCGCTACCGGATCGGCAAGCTCGAGCGGCTGCTCGGGCCCTTCACCACCGATCCCACGCTGCGGCTGAACCTGCTGCTGGCGCTGCACGCCGCGCGCATGCGCGGGCTGGACCAGCCGCACCGCCCGCCGGTCGACTCGGGGCTGCTGCCCCCCGACGACGGCTACGACGCGCTGGTCTGAGGCCGGGTCAGCTCCAGGCTGGCCTCCCACAGCTCCCGGGCGCGGCCGGGGTCTCGGCTGTCCGGCGACGACGGCGCCTCGACGCCGCGCTCGAGGTAGCGTCCGCTGGTGCCCGGCGGGCCGGTGACCGCGGCGGCGAGCCGGGCGGCCGCCTCGTCGACGCCGGAGGCGAACGGCAGCCGGGCCAGCAGGGGCGCGAGGCCGGTGTAGACCGCGCGGGCCGGGGCGGGGTACCGGTGGTGCAGCCCGGTGCCCGGCACCAGGCCGGGGTCGAAGACGGCGACGTCGACCTCCGGGTGCCGGCGGGCCAGCTCGGCGCCGAAGAGGACGTTGGCGAGCTTGGACGTCGCGTAGGCGCGCTGCCCGGACTCCCGGCGCGGGCGGGCCAGCTCGCGCGGGTCGGCCCAGCGCGGCGCGGGGAACGGCCCGGACTTCCGCCAGGTGCCCCAGTGGGTGCCGCTGCCGACCACGACCACCCGCGCGCCCGGCGCCAGGTGCGGCAGCAGCTCCACGGTGAGCAGGAAGTGCGCGAGGTGGTTGACCGCGAAGGTCAGCTCGTGGCCGTCGGCGCTCGCCTCGTCGGCGACCGGCAGCTGGACGCCGGCGTTGAGCACCAGCGCGTCCAGCGGCTCGCCGGCGGCGACGCGGGCCGCGGCCGCCCGGACGGCACCGAGGGAGGCCAGGTCCAGGTCGACCACCTCGGCCAGGGGTCCCAGCTCGGCGGCCACCGCCGCGCCGCGGGCGGCGTCGCGGGCGCCGAGCAGCAGCCGCCACTGCCCGGTGGCCGCCAGGTGTCCGGCGGCGGCCCGCCCGAGCCCCGACGTCGCCCCGGTGACCAGGGCCGTGCGGATGGCGCCCATCGTGCCTCCCGGGGCCTCGCGGGACGGCGTCCCGATGTGGGACTCTGTGCCAGGATGGGACGCCGTGTCAACAGGAGGTGGCGGTGACCGAGACGGCCGCGCAGCGACGGCGCCGGCGGCTGCGTGCCGAGGTGACCCGCCGCGCGGTCGCCCTGTTCGCCGCGCAGGGCTACGCCGCCACGAGCACCGGGCAGGTGGCGGCGGCGGCCGACGTCTCGCGCAGCACGCTGTTCCGGCTGTTCGCCGACAAGGAGGACCTGCTCTTCGGCCTCGAGGACGACCTGCTCGCCGCCGCCGCGACGGCCGTGGCCGACGCCCCGCCCGACCTGTCCCCGTGGGCGGCGCTGCGCACGGCCGCCGTCGCGATCGCCGGTCGGGTCGCCCCGCTGCGCGACCTGCTGCTCACCCGCGAGCGGGTGGTGGCCGGCGTGCCGGCGCTGCGGTCGCGGGCGGCGGCCGAGCTGCGCCGCTGGGAGGCCGCGCTCGCCGACGGGCTGGCCGCCCGCGGCGTCCCGGCCGGGGACGCGCTGCTGCTGGCCAAGCTCGTCGTCGCCTGCTTCGAGGTCGCCCGGGCCGGCTGGCTGGCCGGCGAGGCCGGGGACCTGCCGGACCTGCTGACGGCGGCCCTGGACCGGCTGCCCGGCCTCCTGGAGGCCTGACCTGCGCCGGGCGGGCGGCGCGGGGACGATCGCGGGCGTGACCGCACCGGTGGACGAGCTCGTCGCCCGCATGCAGGACCTGCTCGACGACCTGGTCGCCGCCGGCGACCCGGCCCGCCACTTCCTCGGCACCTACCTGCGCACCACCGAGGCGGTGAACGCGGCGATCGACGCCGGCCGGTTCGAGGACCCGGACTGGGTGACCGCGTGGGACGTCGACTTCGCCGGGCTGTACCTCGACGCCCTGGAGGCGCACCGCCGCGACCCGGCCACCCCGCCGGCGCCGTGGCGGGCCGCGTTCGGCACCGACCCGGCCGCCCGGCCGGAGGCGCACGTGCTGCTCGGCATGAACGCGCACATCAACTTCGACCTGCCGCAGTCGCTGGTGCGGGTGATCGGCCCGGCCGACTTCGCCGACCCGCCGCTGCTGGACTCCCGCCGCCGCGACCACGAGCGCATCGACGAGGTGCTGGCCGGCCGGGTGGCCGCCGAGGACCTCGCCCTGCAGGCCGCGGGCAGCCGCCGCACGCCGGTGGACCGGGTGTTGGCCGGGCTCAACCGGACGGCGGCCCGGGCGCTGCTGCGCGAGTCGCGGCGCCGGGTGTGGGGCAACACGACCGTCCTGCACCGGGCGCGCCTGCACGGGCCCGAGGCGCTGGCCTGCCGGGTGGCCCAGCTCGAGGCCGCGGCGGCCGCGCGGGTGACCGACCTGCAGCGCGGCGGGCCGGTGCTGCTGCGGCTGGCCGTGCGCGGCTTCGGCGTCGTCCTGCCGGAGGGATGAGGGCCGGGGCGGCGCCGTCCTAGCGTGGGGACGTGGCGGCGCGACCGGAGGTCCCCGGCGAGGAGGTCGACGCACACCCGCGACCCCGGCTGCGCGGGGTCGACGTGCTGCGCGGGCTCGCCGTCGTCGGCATGCTGCTCGTCGACAACCGCGGCAACGCCGCGATCCCCGACCAGCTCGAGCACGTGGCGTGGGACGGGCTGCACGTCGCCGACGTCGTCTTCCCGGTCTTCCTGCTGGTGGTGGGCGTGTCGGTGCCGTTCTCCCGGCGGTCCGCCCGGCCCCGGGCCGCGCTGGCCCGGGTGGCCAAGCTCGCCGTCCTCGGCTGGCTCGTCGTCACGGTCAAGTACGGCTCGCCGACCGCCGGGCTGGGCGTCCTCGGCCACGTCGCGGGGGCCTACCTGCTGTGCTGGGCGCTGCTCCGGCTGCCCCGCCCGGCGCAGGTGCCCGTCGCCGCCGGGGTGCTGGCGGGGCTGTGCGTCCTCACGGTCGTCCTGGGCGACGGCCCCGACCGGTCGTGGGGGCACGCCGTGGACGCCGCCCTCGGCCTGCGCTTCTCCGCCGAGGCGCCGCACTCCTACCTGGGTGGCGCGGTGACCGTCTTCCTCGGCGTGCTCGCCGGGCGGGCACTGCGGTCCGGCGCGGGCCGGGCGGCCCTGGTCCGGCTGACGGCGGGCGGTGCCGCGCTGGTCGCCGCGGGCGCGGCGCTCGGCCCGCTGGTGCCGGTGAACAAGCGACTGTGGTCGCCGTCGTTCGTGCTGGTCACCGGCGGCATCGCGCTGCTGGCGCTGGCGCTGCTGCACTGGCTGGTCGACGAGCGCGGGACGGCGCGCCCGTTCCGGCCGTTCGAGGTGCTGGGGATCGAGGCGATCGTCGCGTTCGTCTTCTCCGAGGTCGTGTTCCGCGCGGTCCTCTCGCCCGGGGTGCAGCCGGCGGTCGACGGCTGGGTCACCGCGGTCGCCGGGGCGGCCGTGTCCGCCTGGCTCTACCCGGTGCTCTCGATCGTGGTGACGTGGGCGCTGTGCGCTGCGCTGCTGCGCCGCGGGGTGGTCGTGCGGGTCTGAGGCCGCTCAGTCGCCGTCCGGCGCCGGCGGCGGGCTGCCCCCGACCGGCTCGACCGCGCTGCGCTCGAGCAGCCGGTTGGCGCTGACCAGGGTGATGCCGCGGTCGGCGACCTGCTGCAGCGCGGACGGCAGCGCCCGCACCTCCAGCTCGCGCCGCTCGGCCAGCGCGACGGCGAAGGCGGCCCGCGGGTCGAAGGTGCCGCGGCCGATGCCGTCGTGCAGGCCCAGGACGTCCCCGGCGGTGACGGTCTGCCCCATGTAGTCCTCGATCTCGGTCACCTCCTTCCGGTCGCCCGGGCCGCGGGTGACCGACCAGATGAAGGTGTCGTAGCCGAGCTCGGCGGCGATGCGCAGCGCGTAGCCGGTGAGCTCACCGCGGGGCGGCCGGAAGCTGGTGAACGGCTGTCCGAGGAGGGCCTCGATCTCGTCCTTGCAGCGCACCATCTCCTCCCGGGTCTCCTGCTGGGTGAGCGTGGTGAGGTCCCGGTGCGTCCAGGTGTGGTTGCCGATCTCGTGCCCGGCGGCGACGACGTCGCGCAGCACGTCGGGGTGGTGGACGCCGTTCCAGCCCATGACGTTGAACGTCGCGGTGACGCCGGCCCGGTCGAGCGCGTCGAGGATCCGCGGGGTGTACTCCGGCGTCGGCCCGTCGTCGAAGGTGATCGCCGCGACCGGCTCGGAGACCGTGGTGTTCCAGACGACGCGGCGGGTGCCGAGCCGGGCGACGCCCTCGCCCTCGTCCGCCGCGCCGGCGGCCTCGAAGAAGCGCTCCTCGGCGCGCGCCGTCGCCCGGCGCCGGACCTCGTCGTCCTCGGTCGCGACGAGCACGCCGCCGGTGGCGCCTACCGCCAGTCCGGCCGCGCCCGCTCCGGCGCCCAGGAGGAACCCGCGTCGCGTCGTCATGGAGAGGTCCTAGACCCGGGGCGGGGGCGCTGGGAACCACCGGGAGCGACCGGTCTCGTTCCGCTGTGGTCCGCGCTGCCGGATCGCGCGGGCGGGCGCAGGCTGGCCGGGGTGCCGCACGGTGCGGCGCGGGAGGAGGACCGCATGACCGACGCCGGCCGACCACTGTCCGGGAGGGTCGCCCTGGTCACCGGGGCGTCGTCGGGGATCGGGGAGGCGACCGCGGTCGCGCTCGCGGAGGCCGGCGCCGCCGTGGCGATCGGCGCCCGCCGGGCCGACCGGCTCGACGCGCTGGCGGGGAAGCTGCGCGACGACGGCGCCCGCGTGCTGACGCTCGACCTGGACGTGACCGACGAGGCGTCCTGCCGGGCCGCCGTCGCCCGGACCCGGGAGGAGCTCGGCGGGCTCGACGTCCTGGTCAACAACGCCGGCGTGATGCTGCTCGGCACGATCGTCGGCGCCGACGTCGAGGACTGGCGGCGGATGCTGTCCACCAACGTGCTCGGCCTGATGTACATGACGCACGCGGCGATCGACGGCATGGTCGAGCAGGGCTCCGGCGACGTCGTGAACGTCTCGAGCGTCGCTGGCCGCACCGCCCGCAAGGGCGCCGGCGTCTACAACGCCAGCAAGTGGGCGGTGAACGCCTTCAGCGAGTCGCTGCGCCAGGAGGTGACCACCCGGGGCGTGCGGATCTCCCTCGTCGAGCCGGGCGCGGTGGCCACCGAGCTCACCGACCACATCACGCAGCCCGACGCCAAGGCCGCCTCGGTGCGGATGTACACCGAGATGACGCCGCTGCAGGCCGAGGACGTCGCGCGGGCGATCACCTACGTCGTCAGCCAGCCGCCGCACGTGGCGGTCAACGAGGTCCTCGTCCGCCCCACCGCCCAGGAGCGCTGAGGCACGGGAGGCCGTCCGCACGTGCCGGTCGTCGACACGTGCGGACGGCTCCCGGTGCCGCGTTCAGTCGGAGAAGACCTCGATGGAGGCGCCCATCTCGACCAGGCGCTCGTAGAGGTGCTCGTAGCCGCGGGCGATGATGTCGACGTTGCGCAGCACCGACGTGCCGCGCGCGGCCAGCATCGCCAGCAGGATGCAGACCGCGGGCCGCAGCGCCGGCGGGCAGACGACCTCGGCGCTGCGCCAGCGGGTCGGGCCGGTGACGAGCACCCGGTGCGGGTCCATGAGCCGGACGTCGGCGCCCAGCCGGGTCAGGTCCGACAGGTGGATCGCGCGGTTGTCGTAGACCCAGTCGTGGATGAGCGTCGAGCCGGTGGCCGAGGCGGCGATGACCGCGAAGAACGGCAGGTTGTCGATGTTCAGGCCCGGGAACGGCATCGGGTGGATCTTGTCGATCGGGGCCTTGAGCTGCGACGGGCGGATGGTGACGTCGGCCAGCCGGGTGTGCCCGTTGTCGGCCAGGTACTCCGGCGACAGCTCGTAGCGCAGCCCCATCTCGGCCAGCACCGCCAGCTCGATCTCGAGGAACTCGATGGGCGCGCGGCGGACGGTCAGCTCGGACTCGGTGACGATGCCGGCGGTCAGCAGGCTCATCGCCTCGACCGGGTCCTCGCTGATCGTGTAGTCGACGTCGGCGTCGAGCACCGCCCGGCCGGTCACGGTGAGCGTCGTCGTCCCGAGGCCCTCGACGTCGACGCCGAGCAGCTGCAGGTACAGGCACAGGTCCTGGACCATGTAGTTCGAGCTGGCGTTGCGGATGACCGTGGTGCCCTCGGTGCGGGCGGCGGCCAGCAGCGCGTTCTCGGTCACGGTGTCGCCGCGCTCGGTCAGCACGATGGTGCGCCGCGCGGTGGCCCGCGGGTCGACGGTGGCGTGGTACTCACCGGCGTGCGCCTCGACGTCCAGGCCGAACGGGCGCAGCGCGATCATGTGCGGCTCGACGGTGCGGGTGCCGAGGTCGCAGCCGCCGGCGTAGGGCAGCCGGAACGAGCGGGCCCGGTGCAGCAGCGGGCCGAGGAACATGATGATGCTGCGCGTCCGGCGGGCGGCGTCGGCGTCGATGCCGGCCAGGTCGAGCTGGTCGGGGACCTGCAGGGTCAGGTCGCGGCCGGTCCCGTCCCAGGTGGCCGCCACGCCGATCGAGCGCAGCACGTCGAGGATCCGGTCCACCTCGACGATGCGGGCCACGTTGCGCAGCGTCGTCCGGCCGCGGTTGAGCAGGGCGGCGCACAGCAGCGCGACGGCGGCGTTCTTCGACGACTTCACCGTCACGCTGCCGCGCAGCGGCGTGCCGCCGGTGACCCGCAGGTGGGTGGGGCCGGCCGGGCCGACGCTGATCAGCTCGCTCTCGAGCGCCTCGGAGAGCCGGCCGAGCAGGTCGAGGGTGAGGTTCTGCCCGCCCTGCTCGATCCGGGCGATCGCGCTCTGGCTGGTGCCCAGCCGCTCGGCGAGTTGCTGCTGGGTCAGCCCGCGGTGCCGACGGGCGTCGCGGACCAGCAGGCCGATGCGCTGCATGGCGCTGGCCGCGGAGGAGGGGGCGGGGGAGAGGGGGGTGGTCGTGGTCTCGGCCGGGAGCTCGGTCGCCGTCACGGTCGGGAACGGTATCTCGCACGTGAGATACGACTGCTGCGGCACGCCGGTGGAACGGGAAGGACCGGTCCGGCCAGACTGCACCCATGGACGTCGTGGTCACCGGAGGTACGGGGAGGCTGGGCCGGGTCCTGGTCCCGTCGCTGCAGGCGGCGGGGCACCAGGTGCGGCAGGTGTCGAGGCGGGGGACCGGCCCGGGAGGGGTGCGGGCCGACCTGGCCACCGGCCGGGACCTCGCGACGGCGGTGCGCGGCGCCGAGGTGGTCGTGCACGCCGCCACCGACCCGCGGGGCAACCCGTGGCAGGTCGACGTCGCCGGCACCCGGCGGCTGGTGCAGGCGCTGGACCGTGACCGGCTGCGGCACCTGGTGCACGTCTCGATCGTCGGGGTGGACCGGGTGCCGTGGAACTACTACCGGGCCAAGTTCGCCGCCGAGCAGGTGGCCCTGGCCTCGGGACTGCCGGTGACCATCGTGCGGATCACCCAGTGGCACGACTTCGTCGACGACATGCTCGGCACCGCCCGCCGCGGGCCGGTGCTGATCGTGCCGATGGGTTGGAGCGCCGCGCCGGTCGACGTCGGGGAGGCGGCCGGGTTCCTCACCGAGGTCGTCGCCGGGGCCCCGTCCGGCGGGGAGGTCGTCGAGTTCGGCGGGCCCGAGGACCTCTCGGCCGCCGACCTCGCCCACGCGTGGGTGGCGGCCCGCGAGCCCTCGGTGCGGGTGGTGGCCACCCCGCTGCCGGGCCGGCTGTCGGCCGCCTTCCGCGAGGGCGGGGTGCTCCCCGGCCCGCATGCGGCGCGCGGGCGGGTCACCTACGCCGAGCACCTCCGGAGCTGAGCGCGCCGTCCCTGCCGATCTCCGCAAGGGGAGCGCCAGGTCGAGGGCGAGGTCCGGGAACCGCCGGTGTGCGGGCACGCGCGGCCCCTACGGTCGGCTGGTGCCCGCCCGCCCGGTGTCCCTGCCCGTCCTCGCCGCCGTCGCCGTCACCGTCCTCGCCTGGGCCTCGGCCTTCATCGGCATCCGCGCCGTCGGCGCCGACCTGTCCCCTGGCGCGCTGGCGCTGGGGCGGCTGCTGGTCGGGACGGCGGTGCTCGCGCTGCTGTCGCTCGGCCGCGGCTGGGTCGCCCCCACCCGCCGCGAGTGGGGGCTGCTGGCGGTCTGCGGGGTCGGCTGGTTCGCCGTCTACAACGTCGCCCTCAACGCCGCCGAGCGGCACCTGGACGCCGGGACGACGGCGATGCTGGTCAACATCGGCCCGATCCTGATCGCGGTGCTCGCCGGGGTGTGGCTGCACGAGGGCTTCCCGCGCCGGCTGGTCGCCGGCCTCGCCGTCGCCTTCGCCGGGGTGCTGCTCATCGGGGCGGTCGGCCGGGGGAGCGGCGGCGACCTGGTCGGGGTGCTGCTGTGCCTGGTCGCGGCGGTGACCTACGCCGTCGGCGTGGTGGCGCAGAAGCCGGTGCTGCGCCGGCTGCCGCCGCTGCAGGTGACCGCGACCGCCTGCGCGATCGGGGCGGCGTGCTGCCTGCCGTGGGCCGGGGCGCTGGTGTCCGACCTGGCCGCCGCGCCGGCGTCCTCGGTGCTGGGGACGGTCTACCTGGGCGTCGTCCCGACGGCGCTGGCGTTCAGCACCTGGGCCTACGCGCTGGCCCGCACGGAGGCCGGCCGGCTCGGCGTCACGACGTACCTGGTGCCGCCGCTGGTCGTCGTCCTCGGGTGGGTGCTGCTGGACGAGGTGCCGCCGGCGCTCGCCGTCGCCGGGGGTGCGGTGTGCCTGGCGGGAGTGGCGCTGTCCCGGCGCCGCGGCCCGGTGCGGCAGCCGGAGCCGGTGCTGGAGGCGGCCGCTCAGAGGTAGGCGCGGGGGTCCACCGCGGGCGGCAGCTCCCCGGGCACGATCCGCCGGCCGGTGACCGCCGTGGGGATCAGCCGCACCCGGTGCCCGTGCTCGCCGGGCGCCCACGGCTCGAGGCCCGTGGCCCGCGTGCGCGCGACCAGGTCGGCGCGGTGCTCGGGGCCCACCTCCTCGGCGGTCACGAGCCCATCGTGGCCGCACCCCCGGACGCCCGCGAGCGGGTCAGCGCTCCCGGCGCCGGCGGGGGCCGGCCCACGGGTCGTCGGGGTCCAGGTCGTCGTCGGCGTCGGCCGGGGTCTCCCGGGTCGCATCGGCGCGGCGGGCGGCGGCCTCGAGCGCGTCGTCCCGCTCGGCGGCGCGCCGCGCCCGCTCCAGCCGCTCCCGCTCGCGCTCCTGCGCCCGCAGCTGCCGCCGGGTCGGGCGGCCGGTGTCGGGCTCCGCGCGGGTCCGGCTGAGCCACCACAGCCCCGCGCCGGCCAGCGCGAGCCCGACGGGCAGCACGTACGCCGCGGCGCGCTCGGTGCCGCCCTCGCCGAGCAGCTCGACCACCCCGGCGCCGTAGAAGACCGTCATCGCGGTGGCGAACAGGCCCAGGAGGACCACGGTGGTGCCCAGCGCCTCCGACCACGGCCGCACGGCGTAGGCCAGCGCGATGAGCCCGAGGCCGCCGCCGACCAGGTACAGCACCGTGCCGGCGGTGTGCAGGCTCGGCGAGGTCAGCCGCGGGAAGACGCCGACCAGCAGCACCCCGAGCGCGGCGACGCCGAGCAGCGCCACCGCCGGGCGCGCCGCCCGCCCGCGCAGCACCGGCAGCAGCGCCACCGCCCCGGCGCCGATCAGCCCGGCCTGCACCACGAACGAGGCGTTCATCAGCGCGTGCGCCGGCTGGGTGGCGTCGCCGAGGGCGCTGATGGTGTCGGCCGAGCGCGAGTACGGCAGCACCGACCGCAGCTGCACGACCGTCTCGACGACGAAGAACTGCAGGGTCAGCAGCCAGGCGACCGCACCCCAGGTGATCCGCTTGCCGGGCATGCGGCCCATGGTCCCAGCCGGTCCCGTGCCCGCCCCTGCCGCCCGCGCGCGCGGGCGGCGGGTCAGCCGAGGTGGGCGAGGACGGCGGCGTGCTGCGCGGGCGTCAGGTAGGAGGGGTTGCTGCCGGCGGGCATGCGGAGCACCTCGGCGTCGCGGGTGACGGGGTCGCCCAGCAGGTCGCCGCGCGGCACCGGGGCCGCGAGCAGGGTGAGCCGGACGACGACGACCGGCCCGCCCGCGTCCTCGCCGACCTCCCCGGCGAGCTCCCCGGTCGCGTGCACGCCCGGGCGGTCGGGGCCGCTCAGCCACAGCAGGCACGGGTCGCCGGGGCGCATGAGCCCGAGCCGGTAGGAACGGCGCAGGCAGCGGGAGAACGTCGCCTGCTCCCCGGGGCGCCAGCCGGGGACGACCGCCTCGGGCGGCCGGGCCGTCTTGACCACCCAGCAGGCGACGTCGGCGGGCCGGAGGCGGGGCACGGGCCCATCCCAGCAGCCGGGCACGATGGGCGCGTGCCGCCCCCGCCCGCCGCCGCGCCGGGCGGGGAGGAGCCGCTGCCGCCGGGGCACCGGGCCGGCGACGCGGGCCTGCGCCGCGCGTCGGGAGCGGTGTTCCTCGCCGGCGTCGCCGTGTTCGCCGTCCTGTACGCCCCGCAGGCGCTGCTGCCCGAGCTGACCCGCGCCTTCACCGTGTCGCCGGCCGCGGCCACGCTGTCGGTCTCGGTGGCGACGGCGGGGCTGGCGCTGGGGCTGCTCGTGCTCGGCCCGCTGTCGGACCGGATCGGCCGCCGGCCGGTGCTGCGGGCGGCGCTGGCGGTGGCGAGCGGGCTAGCGGTGCTGACCGCGGCGGCGCCGGCGTGGGAGGCGCTGCTCGTCCTGCGCGGCCTGCAGGGGTTCGCGCTGGCCGGGCTGCCCGCCGTCGGCGTCGCCTACCTCCGCGAGGAGCTGGACGCCTCGGTGAGCTCGCGGGCGATCGGGCTGTTCGTCGGCGGCACGGCGATCGGCGGGCTCAGCGGCCGGGTGGTCGCCGGGGCGCTGGCCGACCTCGGCGGCTGGCGGGCGGCGGTCGGCGGCATCGCCGGGCTCGCGGTGGCGTGCACGGTCGCCGTCTGGGTGCTGCTGCCGGACTCGCGCCGGTTCGTCGCGGTGCCGCGGGAGACGCCGGTGCTGCACCAGCTCGCGCGCGGCTTCGGCGACCCGGTGCTGCTCGGTCTCTACGGGCTGGCGGCGCTGCTGATGGGCGGGTTCGTGGCGGTCTACAACGCGGGCACGTTCCGGCTGGAGGCCGAGCCGTACGGGCTGTCGCCCGCGCTGGCCGGGCTGGTGTTCCTGACCTACCTGCTGGGATCGGTGGCCTCACCGGTCGCCGGGGGCCTGGCCGAGCGGGCCGGGCGGCGGGTGGTGGTCCCGGTGGCGCTGGCGGTGACCGCGGCGGGCCTCGCGCTGACCCTGGCCGCGCCGCTGGCGCTGTTCGTCACGGGCCTGGCGGTGCTGACGGTCGGCTTCTTCGCCGCGCACGGCGTGGCCAGCGGCTGGGTGGCCGCGCGGGCGGCGCTGGGGGAGCGGCCGGTCGGCCAGGCCGCCTCGCTGTACTCGTTCTGGTACTACGTCGGCTCGTCGGTGGGCGGCACGCTGGCCGGCCGGGCCTGGGCGGCGGCGGGGTGGCCGGGCGCGGTGGTGGTCGCGGGCACCGGCATCGGCGGGGCCCTGGTGCTGGCCCTGCTGCTCGGGCGCAGCAGCGCGCCGGGCCGGGGCTGAGGGGCGGGTGCCGTCCGGCACCCGCCCCCGGGAGGTGACGGGCTGTGCGGCCCTCCTGCAGGGACCCGCGCGAGCCCAGCGAGGGGTCGGGAGCAGGAGGGTCCTCCCTCAGTCGGTGGCGGAGTGGAACTCCGCGCCGGCCGGGTCGGCGTCGTCGGAGCCGACGGCCTGCCGCTCCTGCTCGGTGCGGTGCTGCAGCCAGTCGTCGTCGGGCCGCGGGTCGGTCTTGCCGTGCTGCTGACGGTCGCGCGGCGCCGACTCCTCGGTGTCCATGACGTCGTCGAGGGTCGGGCGGTCGGGTTCGGTCATCGCAGTGCCTCCGCTGCGTCGTCGTCGATCGGTCCCGGAGGCCATAGCCGCCGAAGGGGGCGGGAAACCCCTAGCGCTGCTCGAGCGACCCGGCCGGCAACCAGGCCTCGACGAGCACCGGGCCGTGCGGCCCGGGGACGGCGTAGGCGACCCGGCCCTGCCAGCCGCCGGCGGACTGGCGCCACTCCACCAGCAGGCCGGGGACGGTCCCGTCCGCACCGGGCGGGGTCAGCACCCAGCAGTGCCGGCCCGCCGCCGGCTCCCTCGCAGGCGGCCGGGGCGGCGGTGCCCCCGGGGGCGGGGCCGGCGCGACGCCGGAGTCCGCGGCGCGCTCGCCGAGCGACGGCCGCGACCTGCCCCGCTGCATCCCGCCTGCCACCCGGGCAGTCTGACACGGTGGTCGAACACGTGTTCGGACGGCGGGCTGCGGGCGCCGTGTCGCCGTGTCGGCGTGTCGACTCGGCGACACGCCGACACGTCGGTGATCCCGGTCACACTCCGTGCGGGGAGTCACCAACTCGTCACTGATCGTTGTTGGAGTGTGCACCGCGACTGCTTAGCGTCGCTCACGTCCTGGCACCTGCCCGAAGGGTCCTCCGTGCTCTCATCAACCGGCTCCCGGCGCCTGCTCGCGCGCCGGGCGGCACTCGGCGCCGCTGCCGTGGCCGTCGCCGTCGTGGGTCTCCCGGCCACCGCCTCCGCGGCCGCGCCGACCGCCCCGTTCATCTCCGAGATCCACTACGACAACGCCGGCGCTGACGCCGACGAGTTCGTCGAGATCCACATCCCGGCCGGTATGAGTTCAGCGGGGCTCTCGGTCGTCCTCTACAACGGCAGTGGGGGAGCCTCGTACGCGACGCTGGACGTCCCGTCGGTCACCGCGCCTCCAGACGGGCCCGCGGTCGCGGTCGTCGCCGGGCCGACCAGCGGCATCCAGAACGGTTCCCCTGACGGTGTGGCACTCGTGCGCGGCACCGAGGTCCTCGAGTTCCTGTCCTACGAGGGCCAGTTCACGGCGACGGCCGGCCCGGCGAGCGGCATGCTCAGCACGGGGATCGGGGTGAGCGAGGCCGGTACCGAGCCCGCAGGGCAGTCGCTCTCGCGGACCTACGACGCGGCCAGTGACGCGCTGGTGTGGGCGGGTCCCGCGACCACGTCGAAGGGCGCGGTCAACGCGGCCGCACCCGCGACGCCGCCGCCCGTGACGACCGGCGTCTGCGACGCGACGCCCACGCACGAGATCGGCGCTGTCCAGGGCGACGGCGCCGCCAGCCCGATCACCGGGCAGACGGTCACCGTGCGTGGCGTGGTCGTTGGCGATGTCCCGGGTCTGTCCGGTTTCTATCTGCAGGACGCTGACGGCGACAGCAGCGCCGTCACCTCCGACGGCGTCTTCGTCTTCAGCCCCGTGGCGGTCGACCTCGGCGACACCATCGCCGTGACCGGCCAGGTGCAGGAGTACAGCGGCCAGACGCAGATCGCCGCGCGCACCGACGTCGCGGTCTGCGCCGACGGCACCGCGGCGAGCCTGCCGCCGGCCGCCCCGCTCGACCTGCCTGCCGACGCCGCTACCCGCGAGCGGCTCGAGGGCATGCGCGTCGCCCCGGCCGACCAGCTCACCGTCAGCGAGGTCTACGACCTCACCAGCTACGGCGAGCTGACCCTCTCCGCGGGTGGCGTGCTGGTGCAGCCCACGGAGATCGCCCGCCCGGGTTCCGACGCAGCCGAGGCCGTGGCGGCGGACAACGCCGCCCGCAAGATCACCCTCGACGACGGCGTCAGTGCTCGCGTCACGGTGACCACGCGGCCCCACCTGTCGCCCACCACCCCGGTGCGGGTCGGTGACCAGCTGCGTCTCCAGGAGTCGCTGGTCCTCGGCGAGGGCTTCGGCACCTACCGCCTGCAGCCGGCCGACGGCACCGCCGCCGACGTCTTCGCGCCGCAGAACACGCGCCCCGCCGCTCCGGCGCCGGTCGGCGGCGACGTCCGGCTGGGCACGTTCAACGTGCTCAACTACTTCCTGACCTTCGGCGGGGAGGGCCGGGGTGCCGCCGACCAGACCGAGCTCGAGGAGCAGGCGGCCAAGGAGGTCGCGGCGATCCGTGGTCTCGGCGCCGACGTCGTCACCCTGCTCGAGATGGAGGACACCGACTCCACCGGGTTGACCCCCGGGAACGCGGACACGGCACTGGCCGACCTGGTCCGTCGGCTCAACGCCGCGGAGGGCTCGCCGGTCTGGAGCCACGTGCCGATGCCGGATGAGCTCTACGCCGTCGACCGCGACGTCATCCGCAACGCGGTCATCTACCGCAACGACGTCGTCCAGCCGGTGGGTGACCCGGTCGGCCTGGTCGACGAGGCGGTGTGGTCCAACGCACGCGAGCCGCAGGCCCAGACCTTCGTCAAGGACGGTGACGCGTTCACCGTGGTCGCCAACCACTTCAAGTCCAAGAGCCCCGGCGACCCGACCGGCGACAACGTCGACACCGGTGACGGTCAGGGGGAGTGGAACGGCGACCGCGTCCGCCAGGCGCGGTCGGTGGCAGCCTTCGCCGCCCAGCTCGCCCGGAGCACCGGCGACCCGGATGTGATCCTGCAGGGCGACCTCAACGCCTACTCGCAGGAGGACCCGATCGAGGTCCTGCGCGAGGCCGGGTTCACCGACCTCGGCGAGGCGCTCGACCCAGGCCGGTACAGCTACGTGTACGACGAGCTCTCCGGCTCGCTCGACCACGCGCTGGCCACGGCGTCGCTGGCGGACAAGGTCACCGACGCGGCCCACTGGAACATCAACTCGGTCGAGTCGTTCGCCTACCAGTACACCGGTGACCCGGCCCTGTACGCGCCGGACCCCTACCGCTCCAGCGACCACGACCCGCTGGTCGTCGGGATCGACCTGCAGGAGCGCTGCAACGGCCTGCGGCCCACCATCACCGGCACCCCCGGGGACGACGTCCTGCGCGGCACCAACGGCGTCGACGTGATCACGGGTCTCGGCGGCGAGGACACCATCAGCGGCGGCAACGGCGACGACGTCGTCTGCGGCGGCGCCGGCGACGACACGCTCTCCGGGGAGAACGGTGCCGACGTGCTGCTCGGCGGGTTCGGCCTCGACACGCTCGCCGGCGGGAACGGCGACGACACGCTCGTCGGTGGTCCCGGCGGGGGCGACGTCCTGACCCAGGGCCGTGGCACCGGCAGCAGCGAGCAGGACGGCCGCGAGTCCTGATCCGCGGCTGAGAACGCGTCCGGCGCGGCACCCGGAGCGGGTGCCGCGCCGGACTCGTCCCACGGGCCGGTCAGTCCCGGCGGGCCTCCCCGCCGGCCTGCTCGCCGATCGCGTCCTCCTCGGGGTCGGTCGTCGCGAGCACGCCCGCGGCGAGGGTCTGCGCGACCTCCTGCAGCAGCGGGTGCCCCGCGAGCTCCTCGACGGGCACCGGCAGCGGCAGCGACCAGTTGGGCCGGTCGGTGGTGCCGGGCATGTTGGGCCGGCGGCGGACGGCGAGCGCGTCGTCGAGGGTGGCCGACAACAGCAGCGACGGCGCCCGCCCGAGCAGCTCGTGCGCCCGCTTGACCGCCGTCTCCGGCTTCGCGTTCCTCCGCAGCCCCGGCAGCCGCTCCAGCAGCGACCGCCGGCCGCGCTCGAGCTCCTCGTCGCTGCCGGTGCCGTGCTCGCGCTGCTCCTCGACGTCGGCCCCGGTCCACAGTCCCGCCACGGTGGGCAGGTCGTGGGTGGTGATCGCGGCCATGGCCTCCTCGGGCCACTCGGCGGGGTCGTCGTCCTCGAACCACAGCAGCCGGTAGCTGAGGATGCCGTGCTCGGCCATGGCCTCCCGGACGCCGTCCTCGACCGTGCCGAGGTCCTCGCCGACGACGACGGCCCGCGCCCGGTGGCTCTCCAGTGCCACGATGTCCAGCAGGTCCTCGGCGGGGTAGCGGACGTAGGCGCCGTCGGCCGCGCTGCCGCCCGAGGGCACCCACCACAGCCGGAACAGGCCCATCACGTGGTCGATGCGCAGGCCGCCGGCGCCGGCCATCGTCGCGCGGATGGACTCGACGAACGGCTCGTAGTCCCACTCCTGCAGCCGCCACGGCACCAGCGGCGGGGATCCCCAGTCCTGGCCCTGCGCGTTGAACTCGTCCGGCGGCGCCCCGACGGTCGCGCCCTGCGCGAGCACCCCCTGCCAGGTCCAGGCGTCGGCGCCGCCGCCGGCCACGCCGATGGGCAGGTCCTGGATGACCGTCATGCCCTCCGTGGCGCGCTCGAGCTGCAGCGACAGGCACCACTGCAGCCAGGCGTGGAAGGCGACGTCGCGTTCGTGCTCGGCCGCGAAGGAGCCGACGGCGCCGCTGCGCGGGTCGCGCAGCTCCTCGGGCCAGGTGTGCCAGTCGGGGCCGTGGACGTCGGCCAGGGCGCACCAGGTGGCCCAGTCCTGCAGCTTCTGCCCCTGGTGCCACCACCAGTCGGGGAAGGCGGGGTCGTCGCGGCCGGTGGCGTCGAACACCCGGCGCAGCGCCTCGCGCTTGCGGGCCCAGATCGCGTCGCGGTCGATCAGGTCGCCCTCGGACAGGGCGCGGCCGGCGTCGCCGTCGAGGTCGACGCGGTCGGCGCCGGGCACCTCCTCGACGCGGAGGTACACGGGGTTGCGGAAGCGGCGGGTGGCCGGCAGGTAGGGGCTGGCCTCCTGCTGCGGCGTCGGCGCGACGGCGTGCAGCGGGTTGATCAGCACGAAGCCCGCGCCCTGGCCGGCGGCCATCTCGCGGACGGCGCGCAGGTCGGCGAGGTCGCCGATGCCCCAGCTGCCGCGGCTGCGGGTGGCGTAGAGCTGCACCGCCCAACCCCACGCGCGGTCCTCGGGCAGCCAGCACCGGCCGGGGGACACGATCAGCCGGCGCCGCGGGCCGCCGGGCGCCTGCAGCCAGTGGTAGCCGAGCGGGAAGTCGGCGGGCAGCTCGCCGTCGACGTGCCGGGTGGACCCGTCCTCGAGGGTCACCTCGGCCTCGTCGACCTCCAGGACGTCGCCGGGGCGGGCGACGATGGGCGCCCGGTGCTCGAGGTCCTCCGGCGGCTCGCCGATCACCTCCCGCAGGCGGTCGATGGTGGCCTGGGCGACCTCGTGTTCCTCGTCGAGGGCGTCGAGCCAGGTGGCGTCGATGCCCCACCGGTCGGTGTCGGGGGTGCGTGTCACCCCCCGATCCTCCGGGCGCGCGGGGGTGATCGCAGCGCAGGGGACGCAGTGGTGCCGGTTACCCCGCTCACCGCTCCCGCCGCGTGCGGCAGGCCGGGCCCGTGGACTGGCTGCTCGTGCACCCACCACTGCCCGGCCCCGCGGTGCTCGGCCCGCTCGCCGCGGAGCTGCGCGCCCGCGGCGCCAGGGCCGCCGTCCCCGACCTCCGGGGGGCTGGTGCAGGACCCGGCGGCCGCCCGGGCCCGCGGCCGGCCGGTCGCCGGCGACGGCCGCGGCGCACACCTCGACGTCGCCACGGACCCCGCGCGGGTGGCCGGGCTGCTGGGTTGGGCTGCTGGGCTGGGCTGCCGGGCTGAGCTGGGCCGTCGCCTGGCCGGGCGGCCCCGGCTGCGGTAGGCACGACCGGTGACCGTGATCGGCTTCCACAACTCGCACGAGCAGGTGCACCCGGCCGATCTGCTGGCCGCCGTCCAGCACGCGGAGGAGGTGGGCTTCACCGCGGCGATGTGCTCGGACCACTTCGCGCCCTGGAACTCCAACCAGGGGCACTCCGGGTTCGCCTGGTCGTGGCTCGGTGCCGCGCTCGCCACCACCGGCCTGCCCTGCGGGGTGGTCAACGCCCCCGGGCAGCGGTACCACCCGGCGGTCATCGCGCAGGGTGCGGCGACGCTGGCGGCGATGTTCCCCGGCAGGTTCTGGATGGCGCTGGGCAGCGGGCAGGTGATGAACGAGCGCATCACCGGCACGCCGTGGCCGCCCAAGCGGGTGCGCGACGCGCGGCTGCGCGAGTGCGTCGACGTCATCCGGGCGCTGCTGGCCGGCGAGGAGGTCACCCACCGCGGCCTCGTGGCCGTCGAGCGGGCGCGCATCTGGTCGCTGCCCGAGCAGCAGCCGGCGCTGATCGGCCCGGTGATGAGCGTCCCGACGGCGCGGCGGCACGCCGACTGGGCCGACGGGTTCATCACCATCAACCAGCCGCACGAGACCCTGCGCGAGCTCGTCGGCGCCTACCGGGACGCCGGCGGCCAGGGCCGGCTGGTGCTGCAGGTCCACCTGTGCTGGGACCCCGACCCGGAGCGCGCGCGAGCCATCGCCCACGAGCAGTGGTTCACCAACACCTTCCCGCCGCCGCTGTGCTGGGACCTCGACGGGCCGGAGGCGTTCGAGCAGGCCAGCGCGTACACACCGCAGGAGGCGGTGGAGGGCGCGGTGCGGGTCAGCTCCGACCTCGGGCAGCACGCCGCCTGGCTGGCGGAGTACGTCGAGCTCGGTTTCGACGAGATCTACCTGCACCACGTGGGCAAGGAGCAGCGGCCCTTCCTCGACGCGTTCGGCGAGCACGTGCTGCCGCAGCTCGGCGTCACCGAGCCCGAGCCGGCGGTGGCGCTCGACGGTCCCGGCGGGCCGCGCCGTCCGCGGCAGGAGCCCGAGCCCGGGGCGCCCACCGTGCTCCCCGAGGGCCGGCCCCCCGCGCGTTGACGATCGGGTCCGTGCCGCTCCCGACGGCGTGTCGGCGCGTGTCGCGGACACGCAGCCGGTGATCGACTCCGGGAGGAGCGCGGGTCCAGCGAGACCCCACCGTCCTGTTGCCCGGGGCGCGCGGGGCCGACAGGGTCGCGGGGCATGAAGATCACCGACACGGCCGACCTGTGGTGGAAGACGGCGGTCGTCTACTGCCTCGACGTCGAGACGTACCTGGACTGGAACGACGACGGCACCGGTGACTTCGCGGGCCTGGCCCAGCGCATCGACCACCTCGCCGACCTCGGCGTCACCTGCCTGTGGCTGATGCCCTTCTACCCGACCGCCGAGCGCGACGACGGCTACGACATCACCGACTTCTACGGCGTCGACCCGCGGCTGGGCAGCCACGGCGACCTGGTCGAGGTCGTCCGCACCGCCAACGACCGCGGCATCCGGGTGATCGCCGACCTCGTCGTCAACCACACCTCCATCGAGCACCCGTGGTTCCAGCAGGGCCGGCGCAGCAAGGACGACCCGTTCCACGACTTCTACGTCTGGCGCGACGACGAGCCGCCGGACACCTCCGACCAGGTCGTCTTCCCCGACCAGGAGGACTCGGTCTGGTCGTTCAACGAGCCGACGGGGGAGTGGTACCTGCACCGCTTCTACAAGGAGCAGCCCGACCTCGACGTGACCAACCCGCGGGTCCGCGACGAGGTCGCCAAGATCATGGGCTTCTGGCTGCAGCTGGGGCTGTCGGGCTTCCGCGTCGACGCCGTCCCCTTCTTCCTGGAGACCGAGGGCGGCGCCGACGCCGACCGCTTCCCCGACCCGCACGAGTACCTGCGGGCGCTGCGCTCCTTCCTCAGCCGCCGCACCGGCAGCGGCGTGCTGCTGGGCGAGGTGAACCTGCCGCACGAGCAGCAGCGCGACTTCTTCGGCGGCGACGACGGCGACGAGCTGACCATGCTCTTCGACTTCGTCGGCATGCAGGCGATGTACCTGTCCCTGGCCCGCGCCGACGCCGGCCCGCTGACGAAGGCGCTGGTCGAGCGCCCGTTCGTCGACCCCGACAGCCAGTGGGCCACCTTCGTGCGCAACCACGACGAGCTCACCCTGGACAAGCTGTCCGAGGACGAGCGCAAGGAGGTCTTCGCCGCCTTCGGCCCCGAGGAGCGCATGCAGGTCTACGGCCGCGGCCTGCGCCGCCGGCTGCCGCCCATGCTCGACGGCGACCCGCGGCGGGTGCGCATGGTCTACAGTCTGCTGTTCTCGCTGCCCGGCACGCCGGTGCTCTTCTACGGCGAGGAGATCGGCATGGGCGAGGACCTCGACGCCGAGGGCCGGCTCGCCGTCCGGACGCCGATGCAGTGGACCGCCGGGCGCAACGGCGGGTTCTCGACCGCCGACGCCGACCGGCTGCCCGGGCCCGTGGTCACCGGCGGCTTCGCCCCGGAGTTCGTGAACGTCGCCGACCAGCGCCGCGACCCGGACTCGCTGCTGTCGTTCGTGAAGCTGCTCATCCGCCGCTACCGCGAGTCGCCGGAGCTGGGCTGGGGCTCGTTCCGGGTGCTCGAGCAGCCGCACCGCGAGGTGCTCGCGCACGTCTGCGAGTGGGACGACGGCACGCTGGTCGCCGTCCACAACCTCGGTCCCGAGCCGCGCGTGGTGCCGCTGATGCTCGAGGGCTGCGACGCCTCGCACCGGCTGGAGGACCTGCTGGTCACCCGGACGACGACCCTCGGCGACGACGGCGCGGCGGAGCTGGCGCTCGAGGGCTACGGGTACCGCTGGCTGCGCGTGGTCGCCGAGGACGGCCGCCGGCTGCTCTGACGCCCCGTCACTCCGGGGCGACGCACCGTGGTCGCGCGCCGCGGCGCCCCGCGGCGGGACCGGCGGGTCCCGCCGCGCCCGGCCGACCTGCGCGGACCTGTCGGAGGGGCGTCCTAGCGTCGCCGGCGATGACCGAGCCCGCCGTCCCCGCACGTCCCGCCCCGCCGACCGCACCCGCCACCGCCCCCGTGCAGTACCCGCCCGGCGACCCGGGCGCGGGCGGGGCGACCGCCGCCGGCCAGGCGTCCCCCGGAACCGCCGCCCCTGCCCCCGGCGGCCCTCCGGGCGGACCGGGCACGGGCGGGCCCGTGCTCGGCGGCGAGACGGGCTCCTCCCCGACCGGGCCGGTGCCCGGCCGGCCGCCGGTGGTCCGCCCTCGCCGGAGCGACCCGCTGACCCGCATGGGCCCGTGGGCGCCGCTCGCCGGTGCGGTCCTCGGCCTGCTGGCCGGGGTGGTCGCCGTCCTGCTGCTCGGCGGGCGGGCCGAGGCGTTCGCCGAGCGCCTGGCGCTGGTGTTCCTCGTCGTCGGACTGGTGATGCTCGGCGCGGCCGGGGCGCTGCTGGCCGACGAGGTGCGGCTGGTCCGCCGCGGCGCCCGGGAGGCCACGGTGCGGCCGGCCTGGGTGGAGGCGACCGCGGGGCTGATCAACGGGCTGACCCCGGCCCGCCTGCTGCTCGGCTCCAGCGCGTTCGTGCTCTTCCTCGCCGCCTACACGGCCCGCTAGCGGCACGTCAGCCCATCGCGTCGGAGTCGCTCAGCGTGGCGGGGTCCAGCCGACCCGCGACGATGTCGTCGGCGAGGTCGTCGACCACCCGCCCGGTGGCGAAGGCGTGCGCGCGCAGCACGGCGAGGGTGTCCACGACGTCGAGGCCGAGCGCCACCGTGGCGAGGCCGGTGGCCTGCCACACACGGCTGCGCCGGCGGGCGTCGGGGGCGTCCCACCACCGGGCCCCGCCCTCGTCGGCCACCCCGCCGGCGGCCCGCACCAGCTCCTCGGTCAGGCACACGACGACCGCCTCGACGTCGTCGCGCGGGACGCCGGTGAGCGTGGCCAGCTCCCGCGCGTAGAGGTCGACGATCACCGTGGGCCCCAGCGGCGGGGCCAGCGGCACCGAGAACACCGCGCGGTAGGGCGTCTCGCCGAGCAGCGCCTCGTGCAGCTCGGGCCAGTTGCGCTGGATGTCCTCGATGTCGAAGACGATGGCGCTGCCGGTGTCGTGGGCGCGCAGGCACGGGCCGTCGCCGGCGGTGAACTGCAGCTGCTCGGCCCGCGAGGTGGTGCGGTCGCTCGCGCCGATCGGCGTCCGCAGCCCGGCGCCCTCGTGGATGCTCAGCGCCGCGCCGTCCACCCGGACCGCCTGCGCCGCCGCCCGGGCCAGCCGGGAGGGCACCATCTCCGGGCCGTCCTCCCCGGTCCCGGGCGGGTCCTGCAGTGCGTCCAGGAACCGCGTCGCCGCGTCACTCGCCGTCACCCGTCCACTCCCGTCGTCCCGGTCACCGGTCCTGCCGGTGGCTGCGTCCCGGACCTGCGCGTCCCCCGACCCGTGGTCACCTTGGTCCAGCGGCCGCGCGCGCACCACACCGGGGGACCTCAGCCGTAGGCCTGCACGGCGAGGACGACGGCCAGGCCCAGCCCGGCCAGCGCGATCAGCCGCCGCAGGAGGGCCTGCGGCACGCGCCGCACGACGCGCGGCCCGAGCCGTCCCCCCGCCAGGCAGCCCAGCGCCAGCGGCAGCGCGGCGCTCCAGGCCACCGGCGCGAGCACCACGAACCCGACGGCGGCCACCCCGTTCACCGCACCCAGGACGACGTTCTTCAGCGCGTTGCCGCGCGGCAGGCCCTCGCCGGTGCCCAGCAGCACCAGCGCGAGCAGCAGCACCCCGGCGGCGGCGCCGAAGTAGCCGCCGTAGACCGCGACGACGCCGGTGCCGGCGACCAGCCACCACGGGTCCCGGGCGCCGTGCAGCCGGCGGCCCTCCGCGGCCAGCTCGCCCGGCGGCCGCTGCAGCAGGATGGCCAGCGCCGCGCCGCCGATGAGCAGCGGGACCAGCCGCTCGAACGCCTCCGCCGGGGTGAGCAGCAGCAGCGCGGCCCCCGCCGTCCCGCCGACGACCCCCGCGACGGCCAGCGGCACCAGCCGGCGGCCCTGCCCGGCCAGCTCCGGCCGGGACGCGCTCACCGACCCCACGCTGGTGAGCACCAGCGCGACGGTGTTGGTGACGTTGGCGGTCACCGGCGGCAGCCCGGTGGCCAGCAGCGCCGGGTAGCTCACCAGCGAGGCCAGCCCGGCGATGCTCCCCGCCAGCCCGGCGCCGACCCCGGCGAGGACCAGCAGCAGCCACTCCAGCGCGTTCACCGGGCCACCAGCACCCCGATGGCCACGCAGCCGAGGACGACGATCGCCGTCCGCAGGACCGCCGCGGGCAGCCGGCGGCCGTACCGGGCGCCGAGCGCGCCGCCCACCACCGAGCCGCCGGCGACCAGCCCGGCGGCGGCCCAGTCGACCCGGTCGGTGGCGACGACGACGTAGGCCGTCGCGGCGACGGCGTTCACCGCGGCGCTGAGCACGTTCTTGAGCGCGTTGAGGCGCTGCAGCGGCTCGGCCAGCAGCAGCCCGAACACGCCCATCTGCAGCACGCCCTGGCTGGCGGCGAAGTAGCCGCCGTAGCTGCCGGTCGCGTACGCGCCGGCGACCAGGCCGGCCAGCCGCCACCCGCGGGGCGGCGCGCCGTCGTCGGTGCGGCGGGCGGCCAGCCGGCGGGTCAGCAGCGGCTGGACGGCGACCAGCACCACGGCCAGCCCGACCAGGACCGGGACCACCGCCTCGAACGCCGCCGCCGGCAGGTGCAGCAGCAGGACCGCGCCGGTCAGCGCGCCCAGCACCGACGCCGGCAGCAGCCGCATCACCAGCCCGCGCTGCCCGGCGAGTTCCCGTCGGTAGCCGACCGCGCCGCTGACGTTGCCCGGCACGAGCCCCAGCGTGTTGGACACGCTCGCGGTGACCGGCGGCAGCCCGGTGGCCAGCAGCACCGGGAAGGTCACCAGCGTCCCGGACCCGACGACGGCGTTGATCGCGCCCGCCGCACCCCCGGCGGCGAGCACGGCGAGCACCTCGGCGGGGGTCACGCGTCCTTGCGGCCGGCGCCGACGACGCGCAGCACCAGCTCGCCGGCCTCGTCGGAGGCGGCCAGGTCGACCTCGGCGTCGATGCCCCAGTCGTGGTCGCCGGCCGGGTCGTCGACGATCTGCCGCACCCGCCAGACACCGGGCTCGCTCCGGTCCCACACCAGCAGCGCCGGCCCGCGGGCGTCGGCGCCGGTGCCCACCTCGGCGTGCTCGGCGAAGTAGCCGCGGACCACCTCGCCCCACCGCTCGGCGTCCCAGCCGGAGCCGGCGTCGAGCTCGCCGAGGTCGTACCAGCGGCGCCGCGCCCACAGCTGCACCCGTGCGAACAGCGCGTTGCGGACCATCGCGGTGAACGCCCGCTCGTTGCCGGTCAGCGGCCGGGCCCGCGCCGGGACGGCGACCGGCTCGTCCAGCGGCTGATCCGGGCTGGTCAGCTGCTCCCACTCGTCGAGCAGCGAGGAGTCCACCTGCCGCACCAGCTCACCCAGCCACTCGACGACGTCGGTGACCTCCTCGGTGCGCGCGGCCGCGGGCACGCCGGACCGCAGCGCCTTCACCGCGTCGGAGAGGTAGCGCAGCACCGCGCCCTCGGAGCGGGTCAGCCCGTAGGTGGACACCAGCTCCTTGAACGTCATCGCCCGCTCCCACGTCTCGCGGACGACGGACTTCGGTGAGGGGTGCGCGTCGGCGGCCCACGGGTTGCTGCGCACGTAGACGGCGAAGGCGTGCTCGAGCAGCTCCTCGAGCGGCTTCGGGTAGGTGACGTCCTCGAGCAGCTCGATCCGCTCGTCGTACTCGATGCCCTCGGCCTTCATCTGCGCGACGGCCTCGCCGCGCGCCTTGTTCAGCTGCGCGGCCAGGATCTGCCGCGGGTCGTCGAGGGTGGCCTCGACGACGCTGACGACGTCGAGGGCGAAGGTGTCCGAGGCGGGGTCGAGCAGCTCGATCGCGGCGAGGGCGAACGTCGACAGCGGCTGGTTGAGCGCGAAGTCCGGCGGCAGGTCGACCGTCAGCCGGTAGCGGCGGCCGTCGGGCTCCGGCTCGGGCAGCCGCTCCAGCACGCCGGCCTGCAGCAGCGAGCGGGCGATGCCGACCGCCTCGCGGATGAGCCGCAGCTGCCGCTTGCGCGGCTCGTGGTTGTCGGTGAGCAGCCGGCGCACCGCCGCGACCGGGTCGCCGGGCCGGTCGGCGACGTCGAGCAGCATCGCCGTCGTCACCCGCATGTGGCTGGTCAGCGGCTCGGGCTCGGCGGCGACCAGGCGCTCCATGGTCGCCTTCGACCACGGCACCATCCCCTCGGGCGCCTTCTTGCGGACCAGCTTGCGGCGCTTCTTCGGGTCGTCGGCGACCTTGGCGAACTGCCGCAGGTTCTCCACCTCGTGCTCCGGCGCCTGGACGACGACGGTGCCCGCCGTGTCGTAGCCGGCGCGCCCGGCCCGCCCCGCGATCTGGTGGAACTCGCGGGCGTTGAGCAGCCGGGTGCGGCTGCCGTCGTACTTGCTCAGCGCGGAGAACACGACGGTGCGGATCGGCACGTTGATGCCGACGCCGAGGGTGTCGGTGCCGCAGATGACCTTGAGCAGCCCGGCCTGGGCCAGCTGCTCCACCAGCCGCCGGTACTTGGGCAGCATCCCGGCGTGGTGGACGCCGATGCCGTGGCGCACCAGCCGCGACAGCGTCGTCCCGAAGGCCGAGGTGAACCGGAAGCCGCCGATCGCGTCGGCGATCGCGGCCTTCTCCTCCTTGGTGCACACGTTGACGCTCATCAGCGCCTGTGCCCGCTCGAGCGCCTGCGCCTGGGTGAAGTGCACGACGTAGACCGGCGCCTGCCTGGTGTCCAGGAGCTCCTGGATGGTCTCGTGCGCCGGCGTCGTCGCGTACCAGTGGTGCAGCGGCACCGGGCGCTCGGCGCCGGCGACCAGCGCGGTGGGCCGGCCGGTGCGGCGGGTGAGGTCCTCGCGCAGCGCGTCGGTGTTGCCGAGCGTGGCGCTCATCAGGAGGAACTGCGCGTCGGTGAGCTCCAGCAGCGGCACCTGCCAGGCCCACCCGCGGTCGGGGTCGCCGTAGAAGTGGAACTCGTCCATGACGACGAGGCCGATGTCGGCGCCGGCGCCCTCGCGCAGCGCCACGTTGGCCAGCACCTCGGCCGTGCAGGCGATGACCGGCGCGCCGGCGTTGACGCTCGCGTCGCCGGTGAGCATGCCGACGTTGGCCGCGCCGAACACCCCGCACAGCGCGAAGAACTTCTCGCTGACCAGGGCCTTGATCGGCGCGGTGTAGAAGCTGCGCCGCCCGGCCGCCATCGCCGCGTACTGCGCGCCGGTGGCCACCAGGGACTTGCCCGACCCGGTCGGCGTCGCGAGGACGACGTTCGCGCCGCTGACCAGCTCGATCAGCGCCTCCTCCTGGTGCGGGTACAGCGGCGTGCCGCCGTCCTCGGCCCAGGCCGCGAAGGAGGTGAACAGCTCGTCGGGGTCGCTGCCGCGCGCCCGGAGGGCGGTGAGGTCGCCGGGGTCGTCGAGCAGGGGGAGGGGCGCGGTCGCGGTCATCGTGGGGAACAGCGTGCCCGACGGTCACGGCCTTCCCGGACGCCGGGGCGACGTCACGAAACGGTCACGACCCGCCCGGTGGGGTGTGGCGCGGATCGCCTCCGTCCGTCAAAGTGAACAGCAGGTGAACGGAAGGTGGATGAGGCGCGTGCTGGAGAAGAACTGCCCGGAGTGCCACTGGGTGACGGTGACCGACGCCGACGGGCGTCGCCGGATCGAGATGCGGTGGGGTTCGCCGCAGTCGGCCGCGCAGGCGAAGCCGCGGCGCGCGGCCTGAGGCCGTCCGGGTTCCGCACGGGATCGCACGGGTAGGCGCTCGCCGAGGGCGGGACGGGGAGCAGACCCGGCCCGCCGGTCCCGCGAGCAGGAGGAGCCCCCGTGTCGTCACCCCGCCCCGAGTCCCAGCCCGAGCAGCAGCAGACCCCGCCGGGGACCCTCGGCGAGATGGACCCCAAGCCCGACCACGGTGAGGAGACCTACCGCGGGTCGGGCCGGCTGACCGGCAAGGCCGCGGTCATCACCGGCGGCGACAGCGGCATCGGTCGCGCCGTCGCGATCGCCTTCGCCCGCGAGGGCGCCGACGTGCTCATCTCCTACCTCTCCGAGCACGAGGACGCCGAGGACACCAAGAAGTACGTCGAGGAGGCCGGGCGCCGGTGCGTGCTGGTCGCCGGTGACCTCTCCGACCGCGCGCACGCCAAGACGATCATCCCGAAGGCGGTCGAGGAGTTCGGCAAGGTCGACGTCCTGGTGAACAACGCCGCGTTCCAGATGTCGCACGACAGCCTGGAGGAGGTCTCCGACGAGGAGTGGGACCACACGGTGGCCACCAACCTCACGGCGATGTTCACCCTCTGCAAGGACGTCATCCCGCACATGCCGTCGGGCGGGTCGATCATCAACTCGTCGTCGGTGAACTCCGACATGCCGAGCCCGAGCCTCGCGCCGTACGCGATGACCAAGGCCGGCATCGCGAACTTCACCGCGAGCCTCGCGCAGATGTACGCGGAGAAGGGCATCCGGGCCAACAGCGTCGCGCCCGGGCCGGTCTGGACGCCGCTGATCCCCGCCACCATGCCCGAGGAGAAGGTGGCCAGCTTCGGGCAGCAGGTGCCGATGGGCCGCGCCGGCCAGCCGGCCGAGCTCGCGCCGGTGTACGTGCTGCTGGCCAGCGACGAGGCGTCCTACGTGTCGGGCGCGCGCGTCGCGGTGACCGGCGGCAACCCGATCCTGTAACGCCGTCCGCGGATGATCACCTGAGCTCACGCTGACGCGTCCTGGCTCACCGTCGGCGGTGGGCCAGGACGTGGCACGATCAGCTCAGCTGATCGTGCGGGCCAGCGCGGCGACGTCGGCCGGGCGCACCCGGCAGCAGCCGCCGACCAGCCGAGCGCCCGCGGCCACCCACGCCGCGGCGTCGCCGGCCGCGATCCCGCCGGTGCCCGTCCAGCGCCGCGCCGCGGCGTCCCACCCCTCCCCGCTGTTCGGATACGCCACCAGCGGCACCCCGGCGGCCGCCGCGGCCGTCAGCGCCGGGAGCACCCCGGCCGGGTCGGTGCAGTTGACGCCGACGCCGACCACCTCCGGCACCCCGCGCGCCATCGCGAACACGTCCGCCGCGCGCTCGCCGCGGCGGGTGCGCGCCACGCCGTCGGCGTCGACGACGGTGGTCAGCGACAGCCACACCGGCACGCCCAGCGACGTGGCCTCGGCCAGCACCGCCTCCACCTCGGCGGCGGCGGGCAGCGTCTCGCAGGCGAGCACGTCGGCGCCGGCGTCGGCGAGCGCGGCCATCCGCGGCCGATGGAAGGCGCGCAGCCGGTCGACGCCGACCTCGGCCGCGTAGGCGCCGGTGTACTCCGAGCCGTCGGCCAGCGCGGCGCCGTACGGCCCGACCGACCCGGCGACCCACGACCCCGGCGCCCCCTCCCGGGCCAGCGCCACCGAGCGGGCGACCAGCGCCAGCGCCTCGTCCCGGTCCACCCCGGCCGCGGCGAACCCCTCGACGGTCGCCTGGTAGCTCGCCGTCGTCGCCACCTGGGCCCCGGCGGCGGCGAACGCGGCGTGCGCGGCGACGACGGCACCGGGGTCGTCGCGCAGCAGTCGCGCCGACCACAGCGCCGAGGCGACGTCGTGCCCGCGGGCCTCGAGCTCGGTGGACAGGCCGCCGTCGAGCAGGACCGGGCCGGCGGCGAGGGCGGCGGACAGGGAGGTCACCGCCCCATCGTCCTCACGAGGGCTGGTACGGCGGCGCCACACCCCAGCCCCAGCGCGGCACCGGGGCGTGCTCGACGACGGCGGCGCCCTCCTGCGAGTTGGCCAGCGCCAGGCGGGTGCCCCACTCGACGTAGCCGACGAAGGCCGCGCGGAACTCGGGGTCGTCGGGCAGCCCGGCGTCGTCGGCGGCGCGGCTCATCAGCGTGGCGAAGCGGAACCGCTGCTCGGGCACCAGCCGCAGCCGGCGGTGGTGGGCGAGCATCCGCTCGTACCCGCCCAGCTGCTCGGTGTACAGCGGCGGGCCGCCGAAGACCTCGCACCACCAGGCGGTGACGTGCGCGCGGTGCGCCTCGGACACGCCGCCGGGGAAGAGCGGGCCGAGCAGGTCGTCCCGCTCGACCCGGTCGTAGAACGCGTCGATCAGGCGCCGGAAGGCCGGTGCACCGCCGGCCCACTCGTAGAGCGTGGGTGGCACGGCGGCCAGCGCACCACGGTCCCGGGCGGCGGGGAAGGGCTCAGCGCGCGAGGCGGTAGTGGGACAGGACGACGCCGGTCGTCGTCGCCACCGACTCGACCAGCTCCCAGCGCAGGTGCGCGCCGGCCGGGAACAGGGTGCGTCCGCCGCCCAGGGCGACCGGCGCGACGGCGAGCCACGCGTCGTCCACCAGGCCCGCCGGGAGCAGGGTGGCCAGCAGGTCGGGGCTGCCGAGGACGGTGAGGTCGGTGTCGACGGTGGCCTTGAGCTCCGCGACGGTGGCGGCGGCGTCGCCGGCGAGGACCGTGGTGTTCTCCCACGTCGGTGCGTAGCCCGGATCCCGGGTGACCACGTACTTCCGCTTGGCGTCGAGCACCGGGCCGAACGGGTTGTCGGTGGTGCCCGCCCACGCGGCCTGCATCGACTCGAAGGTGCGCCGGCCGAACAGCATGGCGCCCTCGCCCGCCATGCCGCGGCCCATGACCTCGCCGAGGACGCCGTCGGGATAGGGCGCGAACCAGCCACCGTGGGCGAACCCGCCGCGGGTGTCCTCGTCCGGTGAGCCCGGCGCCTGCACGACGCCGTCCAGGCTGACGTTCTCCACGATGCTGATCCGGCCCACGACTCCTCCTCCGATCGGCTGCTACGGATTCAGTAGTAGTGGCTAGGTCTGACAAAGTGCAAGGGGTAGCCTCGGCCGCGTGCCGGACCGCCGCAGCTACGGCGACCCGTGCGGGGTCGCCCGCGCTCTCGACGTCGTGGGGGAGCGGTGGGCGCTGCTCGTCGTCCGCGAGCTGCTGCTCGGCCCCAAGCGCTACACCGACCTGGCGCGCGGGCTGGGCGCCAGCAGCCCGACCGTGCTGAGCCAGCGGCTGCGCGACCTGGAGGCGGCCGGGATCGTCACGCGGTCGGTGGCCGGGCCGCCGGTGGGCGGGCGGGTCTACGCGCTCACCTCGCGCGGGCGCGAGCTCGAGGACGTGCTGCTCGCGCTCGGCCGGTGGGGCTCGCGCACGGTGCAGACCTCGGCCGGTGAGCTGGGTACCGACGCGTTCGTGCTCGCGCTGCGCACCGTCGCCGACCCCGCGCGGCTGGCCGGGTGGTCGGCGCGGGTGGAGCTCGCCGTCGACGACCCCATGGCGCCCGACCGGGTCACCCTCACCGTCGCCGACGGCCGGCTGTCCGCCGTCCGCGGCACGACCGGCGCACCGGATGCCGTCCTGTCCGGCGCGCCGGCGGTGCTGCGCCCGGTCGCCTTCGGCCGCCGGTCCCTCGACGACGCCCTGGCTGCCGGGGACCTGCGCGTCGACGGCGACGTCGAGGTCGTGCGCCGCCTACTGGGCGCGCTCGTCCCGCCGGTCCCGGCCTGACCTCCGCGATCACGGATCTGGCGTGGCGACGCGCCGGGCGACGTCGGCGTGTCCCCACGGGAGCGCCGTGATCGCGGACGACCAGGCCGTCGACGAGACTGGGCGCGTGCCCGGCAGCGACGACACCAGCGGAGACCTCCCGGTCACCGGCTCCCTCGTCGTCCCCGCCGCGGCGCTGGCGTGGCGCTTCTCGCGGTCCTCGGGGCCGGGCGGGCAGGGCGTCAACACCGCCGACTCCCGCGTCGAGCTGTCGGTCGCGCCGCTGGAGCTGCGCGGGCTGACCGACGGGCAGCGGCAGCGGCTGGCCGAGCGGCTGGGCCCGCGGCTGGTCGACGGCGTCCTGACCGTCGTCGCCGGCGAGCACCGCCAGCAGCTGCGCAACCGGGCCGCGGCCCGCGAGCGGCTCGCCGCGGTGCTGCGCGCCGCCCTGGCCGCGCCGCCACCGCCGCGCCGGCGCACGAAGCCGACCCGCGGCTCGCAGGAGCGGCGGATCGCGGAGAAGAAGCGCCGCGGCGAGCTCAAGCGCCGCCGCGGCAGCTGGGAGTGAGGACGCCTGCGAGCGGTGGGGGGCGAGGGGGTCCTCCGTCAGAGCTCCGGCATGGGCACGCCCGGCGGCCGCACCGCCACCCACAGCGGCAGCTGCCCGTCGGCCGAGCGGGTCGCCTGCGTCACCTCGAACCCCAGGCCGCGGGCGAAGCGCACGACCGCCCAGGCGGGGGCGACCAGCGCGGCGGGGACCCCGTCGGCGTCGCAGCGGGCCAGCACCGGCGCGAGCACCGCGCCGCCGAGCCCGCGACGGCGCGAGCGCGGCCGGGTGGCCAGCGCGCGCAGCCGCCAGTGCGGGCCCTCGGGCAGCGCGGCGGCGAGCTGGGCCTCGGTGCGGGCGACGGCGTCGGCGCGGTCGGCGTGCAGCCGCGGCACCTCCCGTTCCAGCGCCGCGCGGACGTCGGCCGGCACCGGCGTCGCGGCCCCGGCGGGGGCGTCCCACGAGGCGACGGCGTCGACGTCCTCGCTGACCCAAGTCGTGCCGGTGGCGACCCCGCGGTGGCCGGCGTCGAGCTCGGCCAGCCGGGTGAGCCGCTGCGTGCGCCCGTCCAGCGGCAGCGCCCAGCGCACCCACCGCGACTCGGCCAGCGCCACGGTGAGGGTGGCGGCGATGCGCGGCACGTCGCGCGGCTCGGCCGCCCGGACCACCGGGACGCCGACGTGGACCGTCGGCCCGGGTTCGCTCATGCCAGCCATGACACCACGGCGCACGCAGGGCCCGGACACGACCGTGGGGCCGGCCCCCGGGACGGGACCGGCCCCACGGGGCGTCGGACTCAGACGTCGAAGCCGGCGCGGTCGACCTTGCGGTGGTAGCGGGTACCGAGCTTGCCGCCCAGGATCGCGCCGAGCAGCGTGGCCAGGAGCGCGGCGGTGCCGGTGACGATCCCGGCGGTGGTCAGGGTGTCCCCGCCGATCGGGATGCTGGGCAGGTTGAGCTGCGAGAGCACGTTGTACTCCGAGCCGAGCACCGCGCCGAGGACGGCGAGGACGACGGCGACCAGCAGGCCGACCACCCACACGGCGATGCCCTGCCGGACCCCGTCGAAGCGGGCCGTGCGCCCGGCGACGTAGCCGCCGGCGAGGTGGGCCAGGAACAGCACGACCAGCAGCGTGGTGCCGCCGATGACGCCGATGGTGTCGGCCTGTGCGGTGGCCTGGTCGGTGGCCTGGTCGGCGCTGGACACCTGGGTCAGGCCGAAGGCGACGCCGGCGGCGGACAGCAGGGCCAGCAGGACCACGGCCAGGCCGTTGGCGGACAGCCAGCCGAAGAAGGCCGCTCCCCACGTGATGCCGCCGAAGCGCTCGTGCTGCGCGTCGACGGCGTCACGGGCCTTCCCGCGGGTGGCCGACGCACCGACCGAGCCGGAGGTGGCGTCGCCGCCGGGAGGGGAGCTCATGGTGCTTTCCCGACGGGATCGGGGAGCGCGGGTGCGGACCGGCCGAGGGGCCGGCCGGTCCGCGGTGGGGTCAGCGGCGACGGGTCGTCGGGTCGACGTCGCCGTCGACCTCGATCTGCTCCTTGCGCACCTGCCCGGTGACCTCCTGCTGCTCGGTCACCGTCTGGGTGTCGAGGCGGACGCGCTCGACCGGCGTGGCCTCCTTGGACACGACGGGGCGCTCGGCGTGCAGGACGACCTCGTGCTCCTCCTCGGAGATGGCCGGCCCGTCCATCGCGTTGCCGATGTTGGCGTCGGTGATCGGCTCGCGCTCGACCCGCACCTCCTCGTGGGAGACGGGGACGGTCTGGCTCACGTTCTCCGTGACGACGTACTTCCGCAGCCGCGCCCTGCCGGCCTCGACGCGCTGGGTGCCCACCTCGAGGTGCTCCTCGGAGCGGGTCATGGCGTTGTCGGTCGTCGGGCCCGAGGTGTCGCGGCCGACGACGCCCTCCCTGCCGCTGAGGTCGGCGCGGCCGCCGGTCGTCCCGGTCGTCGTCCCGGTCGTCGTCCCGGTCGTCATCGCCTGACCGGTCGTGGTGCCCGCGGTCCCCAGGCCGTAGTAGCGGTAGAGCTCCTGCTCCTCCTGCGGCGACAGGTGGCCGGCGGAGACGTCGACGTGCGGGGCGCCCTTGACCTTCGCCTTGTCGTAGGGGACCCGCAGCTCGCCGCCGGAGACCGTGGCGTCGGCCAGGGGGACGAAGGCCTCCTTGGTGCCGAACAGGCCGGTGCGGACGGTCGCCCACTCGGGACGGCCGGTCTCGTCGTCGAGGAAGACCTCGCCGACGCTGCCGTGCTTGCCGTCGGGGCCGACGGCGGTGCTGCCGATGACGTCGCTGATCTGCCGGTCGTCGATCACGTGTGCTCCTCGCGGAAGGGGGGATCGGCCGGCTCCCTCACGCGGCGGAGTGCCGGGGGTCAGCTGGCCACCCTGGGGATGCCCCGTCGTTTACGACGTAAACCCCATCCGGCTCACTCCCCGGGGACGCGCCCCTCCCGCCGGAGGGACTCCAGGCGGCCCAGCAGGTTCTCGAGGGCCTCCTCGAACTCGGCGGCCGACTCGTCCCGGGACAGCAGCTCCTCCAGTTCGGTGACGAGCGGGTACTGGGAGAGGTCGGTCCCGGTGCCGGGGACGCCCCCCGGCGCGTCCTCGGGGCTGATCTGCACGCCCTTCTGCGACACCTCGAGCAGCAGGTGCCCGAGCAGGAAGCTCGAGTAGGCCCGGTACGCGGCGACCGCCGCCTCGGCGCCGAAGCCGCTGTCGGTCATCGCGGTGAGGAAGGACTCGACCCAGCGCAGGCTGCGCAGCGGCGGGCGGACCCAGGGGGCCTCCGGCGGCCGGGTGGCCACCAGGGGGAAGACCTCGGGGTGCGCGAGGGCGATCCGCCGGACGCCGTGGGCCAGCCGCTGCAGGAAGTCCTGCCACCCGCCGGCGGCGCGCATGTGCACGTCGGGATCGCCGTACAGCTCGTCGATGACGGTCTCGACGACGCCGTCGAGCAGCTGCTCGCGTCCGGGCACGTACCGGTAGAGCGCCATGGCCTCCACCCCGAGGAAGGCGCCGAGCCGCCGCATCGTGAGGGCGGCGAGACCGTTCCGGTCGATGAACTCGACGGCCGCGCCCAGGATGCGGCGGCGGTCGAGGGGGGCCCGCCCGGTGCCGGGGGGTCCGGCGGGGAGGACGGCCGCGGCTCCGCCACGGGCCTCCGGTGAGTCGGGGTCGGGACGGTGCACCGGGACGGTGTCGTCGGTCCGCGCCACGTCCGCCTCCCGGTTCCTCGTCGGAGCCTGCACACCACCGGCGCCGCACCGGACCCCGTTCCCGCCCGTGAGGTCTCCGGAACGCAGCCTCGACGTCGTCGTGGCCGCGGGGAGACCGCCGCGCCCGACGCTCGGGGCCGTGTCCGCAGCCCTCCCGTCCGGCACCGCCGCACCGGCCGGTCCTCGCACGCGGACCACCGAGACGCACTGTCCCTACTGCTCGCTGCAGTGCGGCACGGCGGTCACCGCGGGGACCGTCCGGCGACGCTCGTACCCCTCGACTCCCCGACCAACCGGGGCGGGCTGTGCAGCAAGGGCTGGTCGGCCACCGAGCTGCTCGACCACCCCGAGCGGCTGACCCGCCCGCTGGTCCGCGCGGTGCCCGGCGACCGCACCAGCCCGCTGGTCCAGGCCGGCTGGGACGAGGCGTTCGACCGCGTCGTCGCCGCGATCGGGCGCACCCGGGCCCGGTACGGCTGCGACGCCGTCGGCTGCTTCGGCGGCGGGTCGCTGACCCCGGTGCGCGTGTACCCGGTCCGCGAGGTCGAGGGGCTGCTCGTCGTCGACGTCCGAGGTGCGGGGGACGTCCGAGGCGCAGGGTGTGCACGCAGCGCGGTCCCCGGCTCCTCCGGATCGCGCCGCGTGCACACACCGCTCAGTCCTCGATGACGTCGAGCCCCTGCTCCCGCGGCCGCGCCAGGGAGGCGAGCATCCCCTCCACCGCCTCCGGGGCGTGCCCCTCCCAGTCCTCCACCTCGCCGACGCGCAGCGGGGAGCGGGTCCGGTGGGACCGCGCGGGGTTGCCGGGGAACCGCTCGTCGGTGACGTTCGGGTCGTCCTCGAAGGGCCCCAGCGGCTCCACGACGTGGACGTGGCCCCGGTGCCGGTCCCCGGCCGGCGCCGTCGCCGGCTCCGCTCCCCGGGCGGCGGTGTCGACCAGCGCCGCGGAGTACACGTGGTCCGTCACCCGGCCGGCCTGGGAGTCCGAGCCGCGACCGGGGACCGGCTCGTCGCCGACGGCGAGCGTCGCCCGCGTCCTGTGGAAGAAGGGCCCGGGGACGTCCCCGCGGTTCCCGGGGGTGACGGGGACGCGGGTGCCGACCGGCTCCTCCACACCGGCGATCATGCCCCCGGCCTGACCACTCACGGCCCCCGCCGGTGTCTGCAACCAGCGGCGTGTGCACCGAGCGCGGTGCCGGAGCGCCCCGGGTCGCGCCACGTGCACATCCCGCGCCCGGTGCACGGGCCCGTGCGCCCCGCGCGGTCGGGCGTGCGCTCCCCGGGCCGACCGACGTGGCCGTGGGCCCCGGGAGCGCGCACCCGTGGGAGCACCCGAGCGCTCAGGGCGCCGGGACGACGACGGTGGCCTCCATCGGCCCGCCGCACTCCTCGCTGCCCCCGACCCGCACCCAGTCCAGGTCGGCGTCGACCTCGGCGAGCGCACCGCCGTCGGCCGCGAGCACGGTGACGGTCGCGGCGTCCGGTGTCCCCGTGCCCGTCGGTACGCCGGCCGTCGTCCCGGTCAGCGGCGCGGTGACCTCGCGCCGCGGCTCCGGGTCCCGGTCGAGGCGGACGACCTGCCCGCACGAGGGCTCACAGACCACCCGCACCGACGCCGGGGCCGGACCGGTCCAGTCGCCGGTGAGCTCCACCCGCACCGCGTCGACCCACCCGATCGCCGGGCAGACGACCGCGCCGGAGCCGCCGGGTGCTCCGGCGCAGCCGGCGAGCAGGACGGCGGCCAGCAGCACCGGGATCCTCACTCGAGCGTCGCCTCCAGGAGCGGCTCGGCGCGCTCGAGCACCGCGCCCGCCGCGTCGAGGGTCTCCACCGACGCCAGGTCCCCGGGGGCCGCGACCACCGCGACGCCGTCGTCGAGCGCGGTCTCGCCGAGCACGCCGCCGGCCGCGTCCAGCAGCCGCACCGTCGTCGCCCCCGGCGGGGCCACCACGACCAGGGTCGGCAGCACGGGCGGGTCCGCACTGGCGTCGGTCACCTCGCACACCGCGGCCACCGCCCGGTCGCCCTCGCCGGCGGCCCGTAGCTCCGACCCGCAGCTCCAGCCGGCGCTGCCGCTGCGGTCGACGGCCACCGCGGCCGTCGTCCCCACGTACACCGCGCCCGAGGGGAGGGTGGCGGAGAAGACGGCGACCCGGGCGGTGCCGACGGTGGGCGCGGGCACGTCGCCGGCCCACAGCACGGTGAAGGCGACGGCGTCCGCGGTCAGCCCGGTGCGCGCGAGGAGGGACTCCATCTCGCCCGTGCGCATCTCGTCGCCGGGCGCCGCCGGCGGCTGCTCGCGCGCCCAGGTGACGTCGAGGTCGCCCGGCGGGGCCCCGCCCCAGCGGGTGTCCGGCATGCCGGTGGCCAGCACGGACCCGTCGCGCTCGACGCGGTAGCGGAAGGCGGCGTCGGAGGGGAGCGACGACGGTCCGCGGTCGAGCACCGCGACGCCGTCGGGGGCCGCCACCTCCGTCCAGGTGCGCGAGACGGTGCCGTCGGCGGCGACCTCCGGCCGCTCGGACACGCTGACCACGTCACCCGGCGCGGCCACGACCACCACCGCGTCGATCCCCGTGTCGGCGTAGGCCAGCGGCAGGGAGGGGTCGACGGCGTGCGGCACGTCCTGCACCGTCATCTGCTCCGCCCTCGCGCCGGCCGGGCCGGTGAACCAGGCGACGACGGTCCCGCCGCGCGCGCCGAGGTCGGTCTCCAGCTCGGGGTCGGGCACGAGCGGCGGCGGCTGCGCCCCGGTGCGGGCGGCCACCAGGGCCCAGCGCGCGCCGGCGACGTCCCCGGCGAAGACGACGTGCCGGTCGGCCACGGCCGGCTCGGGCACGCCGACGTCCGCGCTCGACCACGGCAGCCGACGCACGCCCTCGACGAACGCCGCGTCCCCGGCCAGCGAGCCGCGGGTGGGTCCGGACAGCACGTCGGCCGCGGCCTCCCCGGGCGCGGCCACGCCGGCGGTGGGGACCGGGTCGTCCCCGCCGCGCACCACCACCGGCACCGCCACCACCACGGCCGCCACCGCGACGGCGACCGCGGCGATGCCCGTGCGCCGGCGCCGGTCGCGCCGGTGCCGCGTCACCACCGCGGCGGCGAGGTCCTCCCGCGGCGGGGGAGCGGTGCGCTCGGCGAGCCGGGTCAGCCGGTCGGTCAGGTCGTCCATCAGGAGTCCTCCCCGCTCACGAGGACCGGCCGCGCCAGCAGCGCGCGCAGGCGGGCCAGCCCCCGGGTGGTGTGGGTGTTCACCGCGCTGGCCGAGCAGCCCATCGCCTCGGCGGCCTGCTGCTCGGAGAGGTCGGCGTAGTAGCGCAGGACGACGGCGGCGCGCATCCGCGGCGGCAGCGAGCGCAGCGCGGCGCGCAGCTCCTCGTCGTCCTCGCGCGGCCGCGCCGGGTCGGCGCGGTCGGGCAGCGTCTCGACCACCTGCTCGGTGCTCGCCAGCCGGCGCCGCCAGCTGGTGTGGGTGGTGACGACGACCCGGCGGACGTAGGCGGTCGGGTCGCCGCCGCGGGTGACCCGGTCCCAGTGCCGGTAGGTCTTGAGCAGCGCGGTCTGCACCAGGTCCTCGGCGTGCCCGCGGTCCCCGGCGAGGAGCACGGCCAGGCGCAGCAGCCCGGCCTGCTCGCGGGACACGAAGTCCTCGAAGGACGCGTCCTCGAAGCCCTGCTCCACCCGTGCCCTCCCGCGGTCGGCCGTCACCCCTTCCACGCCGCGGGGCGCCCGCCGCACCCACACCGGCAGGTCACGGACGGATCACGATCCGCCGGGGAGGTCAGGCCAGCTCGGCGAGGGCGGCGGCGACCGTCGCGTCGCGCACGAAGTCCAGCGCCAGCAGCCGGTGCACGAGCACGCCGCGGCGGGTCAGCCGCAGGTCGGCCGGGCGCAGCCGGGGGAGCGCCGCGCCGCCGGGGCGCGGGGTCGCCGGCGGCGGGTCGAGCAGCCCGCGGCGCTGCAGGTCGGTGAGGTCCTCGAGCGCGCCCCACGCCGTCCAGCCGCGCGGGTCCTGCGGCACCGGCGTCATCGGCAGCGGGGTGCGCTCGCGCCGGCCGACCGCGGCCAGCAGCACCCACTGCCGGCCGGTGAGCTCCGTGGCCACCCGCAGCCCGCGGAAGACCACGGCGGCGTCGAGGTCGGGGGAGACGGCGGCCTCGGCGAGCAGGTAGCCGAGGTGGCGCACGCGCCACTCCTCGGTGACGGCACGCGCGGCGAGCACCACGGCCTCGGCCACCTCGTCGGCGGGCGCGCGGTCGCCGGGACCGGGGGTGAGGAACCCGTCGGTGCGCACCGTGCGGCCCTGGGCGGCGCGGGTCACCGACAGCTCGGCGGCGAAGGCGAGCGCGGCGCCGGCGCGGCAGCGGGCGCGGGAGGACACCGGCGCGGCCGGGTCGGTGTCGGCCGCGGTCGCGGTGCGCCGCAGCCACGCGGCCAGCCCGCCGTCCAGGCGCACCTTCGCCGAGCCGTCGTCGAACACCAGCCCCGCGGCCGTGCGCGCCATCGTCCCGGCGACCAGTTCCCCGGACTCCACGAGCGCGCGTCCCGGTGCCGCCTCCGTGTACTCCGCCACGCCGTCGATCATGGCCGAGCCGGCCGCCCCGTGTCGGCCCGGCGCCCGGACCCTCACCACAGCGGGGCAGGGCCGGTGAGCACGATCGCCACCGCCGTCGTCCTCGAGCCCGGCGTCTCCTGCACGACGCCGCTGGTCGTCTCCTGCCTCGCCGGCGTCGGTGGCGGCAACTTCGCCAGCGCGATGGCCAACGTCAACGCCTTCCACCCCGACCGGCTCAAGGGCTGGGCGCTCGGCCTCAACGCCGGCGGCGGCGACCTCGGCGTCCCGGTGGTGCAGCTCGTCGGCCTGCTCGTGCTGGCGACCGCCGGGGTGGAGCACCCGCGGATCGTGCTCTGCGTCCACGTCCCGCTGATCGTCGTCGCCGCCGTCGGCGCGGCCCCGCTCGTGGACGACCTGACGACGGCGCGCAACCAGCCGCGGGCCCTGCGCGAGGCGGCCCGCGAGCCGCACACCTACGTGATGTCCCTCCTCCACACCGGCACGTCCGGCTCGTTCACCGGCTTCGGGTTCGCTTTCGGCCAGGTGCTGCAGACCAGTTCGGCGAGGACTTCGCCACCCCGCTGGCCACGGCGTCGCTGACCTGGCTGGGTCCGCTGCTCGGCAGCCTCGTCCCGCCGCTCGGCGGGTCGCTGGCCGACCGCTTCGGCGGTGCCCGGACCACCCTCTGGACCTCCGTCGCGATGGCCGCCGGCGCCGCGGTGGTCCTCACGGCGAGCCGGGTGGGGTCGCTGCCGCTGTTCGTCGTCGGGTTCGTGCTGCTGTTCGTGCTCAGCGGGATCGGCAACGGGTCGGCCTACGAGATGATCCCGGCGGTCTTCCGCACCAGGCGCAGCGGGCGGTGACCGCCGGGGGCGACCCGGCCGCCGCGGACCGGCGGGCGCTGCGGACGACCGGCGCGCTGTCGGCATCGCCGGCGCGGTCGGCGCCCTCGGCGGGGTGCTGGTGGACCTCGCGTTCCGGCAGTCGTTCCGCACCACCGGCAGCGGCGACGCCGCCTACCTCGTCTTCATCGGCTTCCACGCCGCCTGCGTGGTCGTCACCCGGGTGGTCCACCTGCCCCCGACGGCCCGCCCGGCCGGCGTGTGACCGGTGCCCTTCCGCGGGGACGCCCCGGGGCGTCCCCGCGGGAGGGCACGGGGCTCAGACGGCCAGGCGGTAGCCGCGCTCGACGACGGTCTCGACGACGCCCGGCCCGAGCGCGGCGCGCAGCCGGGTCACCGCCATCTCCACCGCGTGCCCGTCCCCGCCGCCGGGCAGCCCGGGCACCAGGTCGGCCTCGGCGACGACGGCGCCGGGACGGGCGGCCAGCGCCCGCAGCACCGCCATCGGCCCCGGCGGCAGCTCCACCAGGCGGCCGTCGAGGACGGCGGCGTGCCCGCGCACCTGCAGCGCGGCGCCGCCGACCCGCAGCACCGGGTCCCGCTCGGGCAGCCGGGCGACGACCTCGCGGGCCAGCGCGCCCAGCCGGGAGCGCTCGGGCTGCAGCGTCGGGATCCCGGCGGCGGTCAGCGGGCCGGCGGTGACCGGACCGACGGCCACCGGCAGCACCCCGCCGGTCAGCGCGGCGACCAGCTCGTCCCGCCGGCCGAGCTCGGCGGCCACCGACAGCAGGCTGGCGGCGGCCGGCGCGCTGGTGAAGGTCACCGCGTCGACCGCGCGGGCCACGACCTGGCCGACCAGCCGGCGCAGCGGCGCGACGTCCTCGGGCAGCACCCACCGGTAGACCGGCACGGTCAGCACCTCGGCGCCGGCCGCGCGCAGCGCGTCGACGAACTCCGGCAGCGGGTCGCCGTGCAGCTGGAGGGCGACCCGGCGCCCCTCCAGCGGGCCCTCCGCGCCGGACAGCAGGTGCTCGAGCACCTCGGCCGACGACTCCGACGCCGGCGACCACGCGTCGACCAGCCCGCCGCCGCGGATGGCGCCGCGCGCCTTGGGGCCGCGGGCGAGCACCCGGGCGCCGCGCAGGTGCCCGACCAGCGGGAGGTCCCAGGCCTCGGCCGCCTCCAGCCACCCGCGGAAGCCCACCCCCGTCGTCGCGACCACCAGGTCCACCGGCGCGGCGAGCACCGCCTCGGTGGCGGCGACCAGCTCGGCGTCGTCGGCCAGCGGCACGATCCGGATCGCCGGGGCGTACACCACCCGGGCGCCGCGGCGGTCGAGCAGCGTGCCGAGCTCCTCCCGCCGCCGCGCGGCGGTGACCGCCACGGTGTACCCGGCCAGCGGCGCGGGGCCGGCTGCCTGCTCCGGACCGGTCGCGAGCGCCGGGGCGTCGGGGGAGGAGGTCACCGGTCCATGGTGGCCGGTGGGCGTCGCGGTCGTGTGACGGCCCCTGCTCGGCCGGCCGGCCGCGGGGGCGCGACCGGTCAGCGGGTGGTCCAGGAGGCGATGAGGATGCTGGCGTCGTCCTGCAGCACGCCGCCCTGGTGGTCGAGGACCGCGCGCACCAGCCGGCGCACGGTCTCCGGCGGCGGGTGCCCGGCCGCGACCGCCCGGGTGAGGAACTCGACCAGCCGCTGCTCGCCGAACCACCGTCCCGCGGCGTCGCGCGCCTCGGTGACGCCGTCGGTGTAGAGCACCAGCCAGTCCCCGGGCTCGAGCACCTCCTCGGCGACCTCGAACGCCGGCGTGCCGAGCCCGAGGGGCACCCGCCCGCCCGCGCTGAGCTCCTTGACCACCCGCCCGCGCCGCAGCAGCAGCGGCGGCGGGTGCCCGGCGCGGACGTAGCGCAGCCGCCCCGTGGCGACGTCGAGCTGGGCGAGCACCCCGGTGACGAAGGCGCTGCCGGGGAACGTCGCGGCGACCACCTCGTCCACCGCGCGGACCTGGTCGTGCAGGCCGCGCCCGTCCCGCCGCGCGCTGCGGGCGGTGGCGAGCGTCGCGGCGCTCATCAGCCCCGCCCCGAGGCCGTGCCCCATGGCGTCGAGCACGGTCAGCCACACCGCGTCCTCGGCGAGCGCGTAGTCGAAGGCGTCCCCGCCGACGGCGGCGCTGGGTTCCAGCAGGCCCGCGACGACGAAGGCGTCGGTCGCGGCGGTCAGCGGAGGGAGCTGCTGCCAGACCAGCTCGGCCGACGGCGTCCGCGGCCGGGTGCGCCGGGTGCACTCGAGCACGTCGCCGTAGACGCCCATCGAGGTGACCAGGTGGGCGACCATCGAGGCCAGCCACCAGCACTGCTCGCGCAGGCCGGGGTCCTCCAGGTCCCGGGCGGCCTCCACCCGCACCTCCAGGACGCCGACCCGGTCGGCGCCGTCGAGCAGCGGCACCCACAGGCGCGGCAGCCCCCCGGCCTCCGACGGCAGCAGCTGCCCGGACTGGAAGACGCGCCCCGGCAGGGTGCCGTCGACGGCGACCGGCTCGCCGGATCTGCGGCCCTCGCCGGGCAGCTGCACCAGCCGGCGCTGCTCGTGGTCGACGACGTGCACCGTGACGTCGACGCCGAGCACCCGGCCGGCCCCCGCGGCCAGCTGCGGCAGCCGGTCCGGCGGGGCGGTGCGGGCGGCCTCGAGCAGCTGCAGCAGCGCCGCCAGCGGCCCGGTGGTGGGCCGGGGCGGGCGCAGCGGCCGGGAGTAGGGCACCCGGCGGGCCGCGGACAGCTCGTCGAGCCGTTCGTTGACCGCGACGGCCAGCAGGTCGCCGTCGAGGTCGGACAGCCGCGCCAGCCCGTCCAGGTGGGCCTCGACGTCGAACAGGTCGGCGTTGCCGCCGAGCTCGAAGTACCGCAGCCACAGCTGCTCGAGGGTGAGCTCGGCGTGCCGGAGCGCGGCCACGAGCACGGTGCGCCGGTCCTCGTCGGGGACGCCGGCGGCGACCATCAGCGGAGCCGGCGGACGGCCGAGTCGACCACCGCCCGGGCCGCCTGCCGCAGCGTGCCGGCGTCCCCTCCTGAGCGGGACAGCAGCATGGCCAGCGCGGTCTCCTCGCCGACGCCGTGCCGGGCCATGAGCACCCCCTTGGCGGTGCTGACGACGTCGCGCGTCGTCACGGCCCTCCGCAGGTCGTCGCTGGCCCGGCGGGCCTGCTCCCGGGCCGTGACGTGGGTGACCAGCAGGGCGGCCTGCGCCGCGGACAGGGTGAGCACCTGCGCGTCGTGGTCGGTGAAGACGCTGGGGTCGGCGCCGTAGACCTTGAGGGCTCCCAGCGTCCGGTCCCCGGCCACCAGCGGCACGCTCAGGGTGGACAGCAGGCCGAGCTCGACCGCCGCGGCGGCCCAGTGCGGCCAGCGGGGCTCGGCGCGCAGGTCGTCGGCCCGCACGAGCACCCGCCCGGCGGCCGCGGCCAGGCACGGCCCCTCGTCGAGCTCGTACTGCAGCGCGTCGGCGCGCTCGACCACCGGATCGGTGGAGCCCGACGACCGCCGCCCGGTGCGGTCGACGATCGAGACGCCCGCGCCGGCCGCCGCCGGGACGGTCTGCAGCACGAGGGAGCCGACCAGGCCCAGTGCGGTGGCGACGGTCTCCTCGGAGAGCAGCAGCCCGGCCACGCGCGCGGAGACGACCGACAGCTCGTCGGCCAGGGGGAGGGATCGGGTGGCGTCCTGGGACACGGGCACCTCGCGGGGACCGGCCGCGGCCACCCGCTTCTTCGAGGTGCCGCGACCTGTGGGCACCCAGGTTAGTGCCGGATCAGCGCAGGTGCGCCGCCGCGTAGCGCGGCACCCGCGCGCCGTCGCCGACGACCAGGCCGCGGGTGACCAGCAGCCGCAGGTGGGCGTCGGTCTCGGTGACGGCGAAGATCCGCATCCGCCGCTCGTACTGCGACCACGGCCGCGACCACGTCAGGTGTGCGGCCAGGTCCCACGGGGTGCTCCCCGGGTGCGCCCGGACCGCGGCCAGCAGCTCGGCCAGCCGGCGCTCGTGGTGCGCCCGCAGCTCGCGGGCCCGGCCGGCCAGGCCGCGGAAGCGCCACTCGTGGCCGGGCAGCACCTCGCCGGCCTCCTCCCCGGCGACCCGCTCCAGCGAGGACAGGTAGTCGCGCAGCGGGTCGGCGGCGCCGCCGGCGTGCGTCGAGACGTTCGGGCTGATGCGGGGCAGGACGTGGTCGCCGGCGAAGAACAGGCCGGTGGCCTCGTCGGCGAAGCACAGGTGCCCGGCGGTGTGGCCGGGCGTGTGGACGGCGCGCAGCGACCAGCCGGGCAGGTCCGCGCGGTCGCCGTCCTCGAGCAGCCGGTCGGGCAGCGCCAGCCGCCGCCACCGCGCGCGCTCCTCCGGCGTCCCGGCGTCCGCGCGGGCGTCCGGCTCGGGGGCGCCCAGCCCGACGAGGAAGGCGACCTCCACCTCGGTGGACTCCTCGGGCGAGCGGGCGGTGAAGGCGGTCAGGTCGCGGGCGTCGGCCGGGTGCATCGCCACCCACGCACCCGAGGCCTCCCGCACCCGGCCCGCCAGGCCGACGTGGTCCATGTGCATGTGGGTGACCAGCACGCCGCGGACGTCGCGGACGCCGGCGCCGATCCCGGCCAGCCCGGCGCACAGCGCCGCCCAGCTGTCGTCGGCGTCCCAGCCGGTGTCGACCAGGCCCAGCCCGCCGCCGGCCAGCTCGAGCACGTGGGCGTTGACCCACCGCAGCGGGCCGCCCATCGGCACCGGCACCGACCACAGGCCCGGCCGCACCCGCTCGACGGCGGGCACCGACCGCTCGCGCCACGCGGCGCGCTGCGCCCGGCCGGTCACCTCCACGCCGCTCGCGTCCACGCCCCGGCACTCTGCCAGCCCCGGCGGCGCGCGCCGGGCTGGGACCATGGGGGCGTGCCGACGCCGCCCACCACCCCCGCCCGGATCTCCGCCGTCCCCCTCCTCATGCGGGTGGTCTGCACGCTGCTCGCCGTCACGGTCGTCGTCGTCATGGTCGTCACCGCGCTCGTCACCCACCCCTCGGACGAGCTCAACCCCTTCGACGCCGCCGACCGCGTGGCCATCGCCGGGATCGGCCTGTTCGTCGGCGCGGGGATCCTGCTGCTGGGCCGGCCGCGGGTCGACGCCGACGCCTCGGGCATCCGGGTGCGGAACCTGCTCGGGCAGCGGACGCTGCCCTGGGCGGCGGTGCGCGGCGTCCGGTTCGACCGCCGGGCGTGGGTGGCCACGCTGGAGCTCGCCAACGGCGACGCGATGGCGATGACGGCGCTGCAGGCGGTCGACGGCGAGCGCGCGGCCACCGCCGTCGAGGGGCTGCGGGCGCTGCTGGCCGCCGACGTCGCCGCCCGTCCCGCGCCGGCGCACGGCCCGCTGCTGCACGAGTGAGCGGCGTCCCGGCTCCCGGAATACCTGCAGCGTCCGCGACGCTGTAGCATGAGCGTGCCTCCCCGCTACACGAGGCGCGTGAACCACTCCAGCGGCCCCGCCCCGGGCCGCTGACCAAGAGGAGCCCGCTCCCACCTGGCGCCGTCGAGGTGCCCAGGTCCCCGGTTCGCGGGAGTCCGGCCTGCCCCGGCCGGTCCTCCGCGACGTGCCCGGCCCGGCGACGGGCCGGTGCCGCACCGGCGAGACGGGCCCTGTGAGCACCCGCTCACGGGGCCCTCGCCGTCTCCGGTGCCCGGGTGGGCGCGACCTCCTCCCGTGTGACAGAGCAGAGGAGAGGCCATCACCGAGCCCCGTATCAACGACCGTATCCGCGTCCCCGAGGTCCGCCTGGTGGGCCCGGAGGGCGAGCAGGTCGGCATCGTGCCGATCGGCGAGGCGCTGCGCCTGGCGCAGGACTCCGAGCTCGACCTCGTCGAGGTCGCGCCGATGGCCCGGCCGCCGGTCGTCAAGCTGATGGACTACGGGAAGTTCAAGTACGAGTCCGCCCAGAAGGCCCGCGAGGCCCGGCGGAACCAGGCGCTCACCGTCATCAAGGAGATGCGGCTGCGCCTGAAGATCGACCCGCACGACTACGAGACCAAGAAGGGCCACGTCGAGCGCTTCCTCAAGGCGGGCGACAAGGTCAAGATCACCGTGATGTTCCGCGGGCGCGAGCAGTCGCGGCCCGAGATGGGTTACCGCCTGCTGCAGCGGCTGGCCGGCGACGTCTCCGAGCTGGGCGTCGTCGAGTCCAACCCGAAGCAGGACGGCCGGAACATGGTCATGGTGATCGCCCCGCACCGGAACCAGGCCGCGACCGACGGCGCCCGCCGTCAGGCCAAGGCCGACCGGGCCGCCGAGGGGCAGACCCCGACGGCCTGAGGAAGGACCCTCCTGCCCCCCACCGCTCGCACGCTCGCGGCGGGCCCCTGCAGGAGGGCCGACCACGCACCACCGAGACGGCCGGCGTCGTCTCGGCAGCCTCGTGCTGCCGGGCGGCGCCGACACCCACGAACAGGACGACGAGGACATGCCGAAGCAGAAGACCCACAAGGGCACCGCGAAGCGGGTGCGCGTCACGGGCACCGGCAAGATCATGCGGGAGCAGGCCAACAACCAGCACAAGTTCGAGCACAAGAGCTCGCGGCGCAAGCGCCGGCTGGAGAAGGACCAGGTCATGTCCCCGGCCGACAGCAAGACCATCAAGAAGCTGCTGGGCATCTGAGCCCCCGCCTCCCGTAACCAGCAAGGAGTTCTCACGTGGCACGCGTGAAGCGGGCGGTCAACGCCCAGAAGAAGCGCCGGACGACCCTCGAGGCCGCCAGCGGGTACCGCGGTCAGCGTTCGCGCCTGTACCGCAAGGCCAAGGAGCAGATCCTCCACTCGGCCACCTACAACTACCGCGACCGCAAGGCGCGCAAGGGTGACTTCCGCAAGCTGTGGATCACCCGCATCAACGCCGCGGCGCGGCAGAACGACATGACCTACAACCGGTTCATGCAGGGCCTGAAGCTGGCCGGCATCGAGCTCGACCGCCGCGTGCTCGCCGAGCTCGCGGTCAACGAGCCGGCCGCCTTCGCCGCCCTGGTGGAGACCGCCCGGGCCGCCGTCGCGGCGGCCCCGGCCGGCGGCGAGCAGGCCGCGTAGGCACTCCCTCCCGACGCCGTCGGTGACCGGCCCACCTGGGCCGGCGCCGGCGGCGTCGGTGCGTGTGGGGCCCGTGTGCGCGCGGGACCGGCGGTCTCGTGGCGATGAGCGCCCGATGGCCACGGGACCGCCGATCCCGACGAGGGGAGACGACGTGAGCGAGCTGCTGACCGAGCGGTCGGGCCGGGTCGCCGCCGCGCGCAAGCTGACCCGGCGCGCCGGCCGCGACGCCGCGGGCGCCTTCCTCGCCGAGGGCCGCCAGGCGGTCTCCGAGGCGCTGGCCACCGCACCGGACGACGTCCGCGAGGTGTTCGCCACCGAGGCCGCGGCCGCCGCGCACCGCGACCTGCTCGCCGGCACCACCGTCCCCGTCCGGCTGGTCACCGAGAGGGCCGCCGCGGGCCTGTCCGAGACCGTGACGCCGCAGGGCCTGGTCGCCGTCTGCGCGCTGCGCGACCTGCCCGCCGACCGGCTGACCGCCGACCCGCCCTCGCTTGCCGTCGGCCTGGCCGGACTGGCCGACCCCGGCAACGCCGGCACCGTGCTGCGCACCGCCGACGCCTGCGGCGCCGGCGCGGTGGTCTTCGGCGCCGGGTCCGCCGACCCCTACGGCGGCAAGGCGGTCCGCTCCAGCGCCGGCAGCCTGTTCCACGTCGACGTCGTCCGGGGTGCGCCGCTGGAGCCGCTGGTCGCCGGCCTGCAGGCGCGCGGGGTCACCGTGCTGGCCGCCGACGGCGGGGGCGAGGCCGCGCTCGACGAGCTGGGGGACGCCCTCGCCGGGCCGGTGCTGTGGCTGTTCGGCAACGAGGCGCGCGGGGTGCCGCCGGAGCTGGCCGCAGCCGCCGACGCCCGGGTGCGGATCCCGATGCGCGGCCGCGCCGAGAGCCTCAACCTGGCCGCCGCCGCGGCGATCTGCCTCTACGCGACGCAGCTCGCCCAGGGCTGAGAGGCTGCCCGCGTGGACGACGCGAAGGCCGTGCTGCTGCGCTACCTCAGCACCGCCCGCGAGGCGCTGCTGTGGAAGCTCGAGGGGCTGTCCGAGTACGACGTCCGCCGGCCGCTGACGGCCACCGGCACCAACCTGCTCGGCCTGGTCAAGCACCTGGCCTGCGTGGAGGCCGGCTACCTCGGCAACGTCGTGGGCCGGCCGTTCCCGGAGCCGATGGTCTGGGACGACCCCGACGCCGGGGACGACGACCTGTGGGTGCGCGCCGACGAGTCCCGCGAGGACGTCCTGGCGCTGTACGCCCGCGCCACCGCGCACGCCGACGCCTCGGTCGCCGCACTGCCGCTCGACGCCACCGGCGAGGTGCCGTGGTGGCCCGAGGAGCGGCGGCACCCCACGCTGCACACGCTGCTGGTGCACGTGCTGGCCGAGGTGGCCCGCCACGCCGGGCACGCCGACGTGCTACGTGAGGGCCTCGACGGCGCGGCCGGCCTGCGGCGGGACGACGACAACCTCACCCGCGACGGCGACGCCGACCGGGCCGCCTACGTCGCGGTGGTCGAGGAGGCCGCGGCGACGTTCCGGTGAGGGCGGCGCGCCGCGGCGGGAGCCGGACGGGTGCCGACGCCTTCCCGCCACGGGGCGCGGACGGCAGGGTGCAGGTCTGCCGGCCTCCTCGGGTCGGCGGGTGTCTCCGTGGGGGAGGGCGGCCGTGACCGTGGGACCCAGGCAGCGGCTCGACGGCGACCCGCGGCCGGCCGCGGACGGGCGGCGCGCCCGCTGGACCGAGCACCGCCGCGCCCGCCGCGAGGAGCTCGTCGCCGCCGCCGTCGAGGCGGTCCGCGCGGCCGGCCCGGGGTTCGCCGTCGACGACGTCGCCCGCGCCGCCGGGGTGTCCAAGACGGTCATCTACCGCTACTTCACCGACAAGGACGAGCTGGTCGACGCCGTCCTCGAGCGCATCTCCTCGGCGGTCCTGCTGCCGCGGCTGCTGGGGGAGCTGGCCGCCGAGCGCCGCGACGACGTCGAGCGGCTGCGCGCGGTCATCGCCGCGTTCGTGCTGCTGGTCGAGGACGAGCCGGAGCTCTACCGCTTCGCCTACGCCTCGGCCGGCCGCGCCGGGCGCCCGGACCTCGTGGCCGCCACCGAGCGGGAGGTCGCCGGCGCGCTGGCGGCGCTGCTCGGCGAGCGGCTGGCCGCCGCGGGCCGGCCCACCGGTGCCGTGACGACGTGGGCCTACGGCGTCGTCGGCATGGTGCAGCTGGCCGCGCACTGGTGGTCGGGCACCCGCGAGGTGCCCGCCGCCGAGCTGGTCGAGCAGCTGACCGCGCTGGCCGCCGGGGGACTGGTCGGCCTGCTGCCGCCCGCCTGAGGGAACGCCCGCGACGTCACCGTGCGCGGGCGGACCTCCGGGGCGCATCCCTACGGCAGGGCCGGCTCCCGCCGCGGCACCGGCGCGGCGCCCGCGGCGGCCCGCGCGGTGGCGGCCCGGGTGGCGGCGCCGCGGGTGACCGCCTTGCGGTCGTACATGCGCAGGTCGGCGCGGTGCAGCAGGTCGGCGAACGCGACGCCGTCGGCGGGGCAGACGCTGACCCCGATGCTCGCGTCCACGTGCACCTCGGTGCCGTGCAGCGGCACCGGCCGGCGGATCGAGGCGGTGAGCTCGTCGGCGACCCGCCGCGCCTCCTCCGGCGCCGTCTCCGGCCGCAGGTCCGGCAGCGCGATGAGGAACTCGTCGCCGCCGAGGCGGGCCAGCAGGTCACGGCGGCGGACGCGCTCGCGCAGCCGGCGGGCGACCACCTGCAGCAGCTCGTCGCCGGCGGCGTGGCCGAGCCGGTCGTTGACCGCCTTGAACCCGTCGAGGTCGACGAACAGCAGGCCGAGCGCGTCGCCGCGGGCGCGGGCCTCCCAGATCGCGGCCTCCACCTGCTCCTCCAGCCGGCGCCGGTTGGGCAGCCCGGTCAGCGGGTCGGTGTAGGCCAGCTCCTGGATGCGGGCCAGCGCGGCCGACGTCCGGTCGCGCTCGCGGACCAGGGCCCGTTCCGCCTCCACGCGCGCGGTGACGTCCACCTGCACGCCGATGTACTGGACGACGGTGCCGTCGGCGTCGTGCACCGGCGCGAGGTGCAGCTCGTTCCACCACGGCGTCCGCCCGGGGCCGCGGACGTTGAGCAGCGCCTCCCGGCACGGCTGCCCGGCGTCGACCGCCGCGCGGACGCGGGCGACCGCGCCCGGGTCGGTGTCGGGGTGCTGCAGCAGCCGGCAGTTGCGGCCGAGGATCTCGTCCGAGGACAGGCCGGCCAGCTGCCGGAAGGCCTCGTTGGCGTAGACGATCGGCTGGTCGGGCAGCCGCACGTCGACGACGGTCACCCCGCTCGGCGTGGCCTCCAGCGCCCGCCGCAGCAGCGCCTCCGCCTGCGTGGTGCCCACCGCCAGGCCGGCGGCCGCCGGGCTCGCCACCACCGCCGGCCGGGGCGCGACGGCCGCCGCGGGGACGGTGCCGCCGGCGCGCGGGGCCACCCGGGACAGCAGCGACGACGCCGCGCGGGACACCGTCGTGCGCTCGTAGGTCAGCGCGTACTCGAACGTGCGCTCCAGGTCGGGCCCGTCGTCGCCGAGGTCGCGGGCCAGCAGCGCGGCGCTGAAGTGCGGGGACAGGACGGCGACGTCCCACTCGCCGCGCACCGGGTCGTCGTCGGCGAGGTGCGCGCCGCGCACGCCCGGCAGCGGCTCCACCGGCAGGTCCTCGCCCAGCGCGCAGACGAAGCCGGTCCGCTCGGCCAGGTCGCGGTAGCGCTGGGTGGTGGCGACGGTGAAGTGGCGCGCCTCCTGGAAGGTGGCGGCCACCACGCAGGTCTCGCCCAGGCGCATGGCCTCCCGCTCCAGCTGCTTGGACAGCTCGATGAGCAGGGCCTTGGGCGCGCGGCGCAGCGGGACGTCGTCGGGCAGGCAGGCGAAGGGGGAGACCGCGCCGACCGCGCCGGTGGGCCGGCCGGCGCCGGGCAGCACCAGCTCGCCGACCGGCAACCCCGGGGCGGCGCCCGGGCCGGGGCGGCCGAGGTGCCAGCCCTGGCCGAGGGTGGCGCCCAGCCCGCGGGCGTAGGCTAGGTGCCCGGCGGTCTCGATGCCCTCGGCGAGCACCACGGCGCCGCTGCGCTCGGCGTAGGCGTTGACCGCGTTCACGATCTCGGCGATCGCCGGGCCCGGGCGCTCCTGCACCAGGCGCAGGTCGAGCTTGACGACGTCGGGGCACAGCAGCGGCAGGAACGCCAGCGACATCGACTCGGCGCCGACGTCGTCGACGGCGATGGCCCAGCCCAGTTCCCGGACCCGCTCGACGGTGCGCAGCAGCTCGGCCGGCCGGGCCGCGATCGCCCGCTCGGTGATCTCCATGACCACCCGCAGGTCGCCGGGCGCGCCCTCGGCGATGGCGACGAGGTCGGCCAGCGGTGCGGTGTCGAGCACCTCGGGCTCGACGTTGACGAAGACGGTCAGCGGCGCCACGAGCCCGCCGTCGACGGCGCCGCGGAAGGCGGCCGCGCGGCAGGCCTCGTCCAGCTCCGCGAGCCGGCCGGCGCCGCGGGCCGCGGCGAACAGCGCGTCGGGCCGCTCCAGCGGGCCGACCGGGCCGCGCGCGAGGGCCTCGTAGGCGACGACCCGCCCGGTGTCGATCTCGACGATGGGCTGGAAGACGCTGCGCACGCCGCGCAGGGTGTCGGCGAGGACGGGGTCGGATCCGGAGGGCGCCGGTGCCTCGTGGGGGCGGGTCACGTCCCGGTTGTCGGCAGCGGACCCCCGGGGCGACACCCGTCGGTCCGCCCGGCTCCCCCGGGAGGGTCAGGCGGGCAGCGCGATGAGGACGACGGCGGCCGCCGCGACGGCCAGCCCGGCGCGCTGCGCCCCGGCCAGCCGCTCGCGCAGCACGACCTGCGCCAGCACGACCGTGCTCGCCGGGTACAGCGACGCCAGCACCCCGGTGATCGCCAGCTTCTCGCCGACCTGGGTGGCGACGAGGAACAGCGCGTTGGCCGTCATGTCGCCGACGCCGGCGAGCACCACCACCGGCAGCACCCCGCGGGACACCAGCAGCGAGCGGCCCGACGCCAGCGCGAGCCCGCCGATCAGCAGCACCGACACGACACGGGCGGCCAGCAGGGGGCTCAGGCCCGAGTCCCCGCCGGTGCGGTCCAGCAGCACGAAGAACAGCCCGAAGCCGGCGCCGGCGGCCAGCGCCGGCGCGACGGTGCCCAGCCGCGCGGCGCGCAGCGAGGACAGCCCGCCCTCGGCCGCCACGAGCACCACCGCGACCAGCGCGAGCAGGATGCCGAGCGCGGCCAGGACGCCGAGCCGCTCGCCGAGCAGCAGGCCGCCGACCACCGGCAGCGCCGCGGCCGCCACCGCCGTCACCGGGGCCACCACGCTCATCACCCCGGTGGCCAGCGAGCGGTAGAACAGCAGCAGCCCGGCCCCGCCGGCGACACCGGCGGCCGCGCCCCAGCCCAGGTCGGCCGGTGTGGGGCTGCCGCCGAGCCAGGGGAGCAGCAGCACGACGGCGACCAGCCCGGCCGCCTGCGACAGCGCGACGACGGCGGCCGCGGCGGCCCGGCGGCTGGCGATCCCCCCGCAGAAGTCGGCCATCCCGTAGACGACGGCCGAGGCCAGCGCCAGCACCATCGCCATCCGGTGCGCCTCCCGCGTCGTCGTCCCGCCGTCCCGCCGATCCTGGCAGCCGCCGGCCCCCGTCCTCCCGCCGGCACCGGGACCGGCGATCCCGTGGCCGTTCGCGCCCGGTGGTCACGGGACCGCCGATCCCGGGCGGGGTGGCGGCGGGCACGAGCGGCCGTCGGGCGGTCGCGGCAAACCCGGCAGCGGCGTCCCGGGGCCGCCGGGCAGAATGGCCTCCCGTGTCCGGCGCCAACGACCCCTACGACCCGAAGCAGGTCGCGGCCCTGTCCGCCGAGGCCCTCGACGCCGCCGTCGCAGCGGCGCGGGAGGCCTTCGCGGGAGCGGGCGACCTCGAGGCGCTGGCCGCCGTGCGCCCGGCCCACCTCGGCGACCGCGCGCCCGTGCCGCTGGCCCGCCGCGAGCTCGGCGCGCTGCCGCCGGCCGCCCGCGCCGACGCCGGCAAGCGGGTGAACGCGGCGCGGGTCGCCGTCACCGAGGCGTACGAGACGCGCAGGGCCGAGCTCGAGGCCGAGCGCGACGCCCGGGCGCTGGCCGAGGAGCGGGTCGACGTCACCCTGCCCTGGGACCGCACCCCGCGCGGCGCCCGCCACCCGCTGACCACGCTGCAGGAGCGGATCGCCGACGTGTTCGTCGGCATGGGCTACGAGGTGGCCGACGGCCCCGAGCTCGAGGCCGAGTGGTTCAACTTCGACGCGCTCAACATCGGCCGCGACCACCCGGCGCGCACGATGATGGACACCCTCTTCGTCGCCCCCGAGGACTCCGGCCTGGTGCTGCGCACGCACACCAGCCCGGTGCAGGCCCGCACGCTGCTGTCCCGGACGCCGCCGGTGTACGTCGTCGCGCCCGGGCGGGTCTACCGCACCGACGAGCTCGACGCGACGCACACCCCGGTCTTCCACCAGGTCGAGGGCCTGGCCGTCGACCGCGGGCTGACGATGGCGCACCTGCGCGGCACCCTCGACCACCTCGCGCGGGCGCTGTTCGGCCCCGAGGCGGTCACCCGCTGGCGGCCGTCGTACTTCCCGTTCACCGAGCCCTCGGCCGAGTTCGACGTCTGGTTCCCCGAGCACCGCGACGGCCCGCGCTGGGTCGAGTGGGGCGGCTGCGGGATGGTCAACCCGCGGGTGCTCGTCGCCTGCGGCGTCGACCCCGAGGAGTACAGCGGCTTCGCCTTCGGCGTCGGCATCGAGCGGGCGCTGCAGTTCCGCTCGGGCGTCGGCGACATGCGCGACATCGTCGAGGGCGACGTCCGGTTCACGAGTGCGTTCGGAGTGGAGCTGTAGATGCGGGTCCCCGTCGGCTGGCTGGCCGAGTACGTCGACGTCCCCGCCGGGACTCCCGTCGAGGACCTCGACGCCGCCTTCGTCCGGCTGGGCCTGGAGGTCGAGGAGGTCCACACCCCGGCCGAGGTCACCGGCCCGCTCGTGGTCGGCCGGGTGCTGGAGATCGAGGAGCTCACCGGCTTCAAGAAGCCGATCCGGTGGTGCCAGGTCGACGTCGGCGAGGGCGCCCCGCGCGGGATCGTCTGCGGGGCGAGCAACTTCGTCGCGGGGGACAGCGTCGTCGTCGCGCTGCCCGGCGCCGTGCTGCCCGGCGGGTTCGAGATCGCCGCGCGGAAGACCTACGACCACGTCTCCGACGGGATGATCTGCTCGGTCCGCGAGCTCGGCATCGGCGAGGACCACGCCGGGATCCTGGTGCTGGGCGAGGGCTTCGAGCCCGGCGCCGACGCCCGCCCCGTCGTGGGCCTCGACGACGTCGTCATCGAGCTCAACGTGACCCCCGACCGCGGCTACTGCCTGTCCATGCGCGGGATCGCCCGCGAGGTGGGCACCGGCCTGGGCGTGGCGTGGCGCGACCCGGGCGCGGCGGCGCCGGCCGCCTGGTCCGGCGAGCCGGCGTGGGAGGTGACCGTCGCCGACGCCGACCGCTGCGACCGGTTCTCCATGGTCGCGCTCGAGGGGCTGGACCCGACCCGGCCCAGCCCCTGGTGGATGCGCCGCCGGCTGGCCCAGTCGGGCGTCCGTTCGATTTCCCTGGCCGTCGACGTCACCAACTACGTGATGCTCGAGCTCGGCCAGCCGATGCACGCCTTCGACCGGGACGCCGTGACCGGCCCGATCGTCGTCCGCCGGGCCCGCGAGGGCGAGCGGCTGACCACCCTCGACGGCGCCGACCGGGCGCTGTCCGGCGACGACCTGCTCATCACCGACGACACCGGCCCGATCGGGCTGGCCGCGGTGATGGGCGGCGCCTCGACCGAGATCGGCGACGGCACCACGAACGTGCTGCTCGAGGCGGCGCACTGGGAGCCCACCGGCGTCGCGCGCACCGCTCGCCGGCACCGGCTGCCCAGCGAGGCCGCCCGCCGCTTCGAGCGCGGCGTCGACCCGGAGATGACCGTCGCCGCGCTCGCCCGCGCCGCGGAGCTGCTCGCCGAGCACGGCGGCGCCCGCGTCGTCGGCGCGCTGGTCGACGTCGACACCCGCGCCCCCCGCCCGTCGATCGCGCTGGACGCCGCGAGGCCCGGCCGGGTCTCCGGCGTGCCCTACTCGCCCGCCCAGGTGGTCGAGCTGCTCGGCGCGGTCGGCTGCGCGGTGGAGGCCGACGGCGGCTCGCTGACCGTCACGCCGCCGTCGTGGCGCCCGGACCTCACCGACCCGGCCGACCTGGTCGAGGAGGTCGTCCGGCTGGCCGGCTACGACGACGTCCCCTCGGTGCTGCCCACCGCCCCGCCCGGGCGCGGGCTCACCGAGACCCAGCGCCGCCGTCGCACGGTGGGCCGCGCGCTGGCCGAGGCCGGCTACGTCGAGGCGCCGTCCTACCCGTTCGTCGGCGCCCCGGCGCTGGACGCCCTCGGCCTCGCCGACGACGACCCGCGCCGCCGGGTCGTGCTCGTGCGCAACCCGCTGTCGGAGGAGGAGCCGGCGCTGCGCACCACGCTGCTGCCCGGCCTGCTCGCGACGCTGGCCCGCAACCTCTCCCGCGGCCGCCGCGACGTCGCCCTGTTCGAGCACGGCGCGGTCTTCCCGGGCGACCGGCGCACCCCCGCGCCGCTGCCCGGCGTCGACCGCCGGCCCGACGACGACACCCTCGCCGCCCTGCTCGGCGCGGTGCCCGACCAGCCCTGGCACGTCGCCGTGGCGCTGACCGGGCAGCGCGAGCCGCGCGGCTGGTGGGGCCCGGGCCGGGCCGCGGGCTGGGCCGACGCCGTCCAGGCCGCCCGGCTGGTGGCCGCCGCCGCGGGCGTGGAGCTGTTCGTCCGCCCCGGCGAGCAGGCCCCCTGGCACCCGGGGCGCTGCGCGGAGCTGGTCGTGGACGACCGGGTGGTCGGGTACGCCGGCGAGCTGCACCCGCGGGTGTGCGCCGCCCTCGACCTGCCGGCCCGCACCTCGGTGATGGAGCTCGACGTCGACGCGTTCCCGCCGGCGCCCGTCCCGGTGGGGCCGCGCATCTCGACGTTCCCGCCGGTCTTCCTCGACCTGGCCTTCGTCGTGCCCGACGAGATCACCGCCGCGCACGTCGAGTCGCTGGTCCGCGGGGGTGCGGGGGAGCTGTTCGAGGCGGTCCGCCTGTTCGACGTGTACTCCGGCCCGCCGGTCCCGGCCGGGTCGCGGTCGCTGGCGTACTCCCTGGTGCTGCGCGCGCCGGACCGCACGCTGACCGCCGAGGACGTCGCCCGGGTGCGCGAGGGCATCGTCGCCGTCGTCGAGCTGCAGGGGATCACCCTGCGCAGCGGCGACTGATGGCGGACCTCACCGGCCTGGTCGCACTCGTCACCGGGGCGTCGGCGGGCATCGGCCGGCACCTGGCCGAGGGGCTGGCCGCCCGCGGGGCCGCCGTCGCCGGCGTCGCCCGCGGCGCGGAGCGGCTGCGGACGGCGATGGCCGAGGTCGCCGCCGCCACCGGTGCCCGCACCCTCGCGCTGCCCGCCGACGTCACCGACCGCGCCGCCGTCGACGCCGCCGTCGCGGAGGTGGTCCGCGAGCTCGGGCCGATCGGGCTGCTGGTGAACAACGCCGGCCTGATCGACGCCGCCGAGGTGCCGCTGTGGGAGGCCGACCCCGACCAGTGGTGGGAGGTCGTGGAGAGCCAGGTGCGCGGGCCGTTCCTCGTCGCCCGCGCGGTCCTGCCCGGGATGGTCGCCGTCGGCGGCGGCCGGGTGGTCGACCTGGCCAGCGGGATCAGCACCCGCGCCAACCCGCACTACAGCGCCTACTCGGCGGGCAAGACCGCGCAGATGCGCATCACCGAGTCGATCGACCTGGCCGGTGCCGCGCACGGCGTGCGGGCGTTCGACCTGGCGCCGGGCGTCGTCGACACCGCGATGACCCGCGCCATGCCGATGCACGAGGGCCGCACCGACTGGACCCGTCCCGAGGACGTCGTCGACCTGGTGGTGGCCATCGCCGCCGGGGAGCTGGACCAGTGGTCGGGGCGGTTCTTCCGCGCCGGGGTCGACGACCTCGACACGCTGCGCGCCACGGAGCCGGCCGACGACGCGCGGAAGCTGCGGCTGCTCCCGTACGGCGACGGCGACCCGCTGGCCTGACCGCCCTCGTCCGGGCGCGGTCGTGCTCTGCCCCGCCTCCGGGGGCAGAGCACGGAGGCCGGAGCCGGCACCTCCCGCGCCGGACGTTCGTGCTCTGCCCACCCCTGTGGGCGGAGCACGACCGCGCGCAGGACCCCGGGGCGTCCCCTCCCTCCGTGCTCTGCACACCTCCCTGGGCAGAGCACGAGCGTGCGCCAGAGCACGCGGGGACCCGGCCATGAAAGGTCATGCACGGTCCTGTATGGTCATGCATCGTGAACACAGGGCAGACGTGGACGGTCGGGGTCACCGGCGCCACCGGGTACGCGGGGGGAGAGGTGTGCCGGCTGCTGGCCGGGCACCCGCACCTCCGCCTGGCCGGGGTGCACGCGAACAGCAGCGCCGGCCGACGCCTGGGTGAGCTGCAGCCGCACCTGCTGCCCTTCGCCGACCTCGAGGTCCGGTCGAGCGCGCCCGAGGACCTCGCCGGCTACGACGTCGTCGTCCTCGCGCTCCCGCACGGGGAGTCGGCCGCGATCGCCGCGCAGCTGTCCCCGGACACCCTGGTCGTCGACTGCGGCGCCGACCACCGGCTGCAGGACCCGGCCGCCTGGGCCCGCTGGTACGGCGGCGACGCCGGCACGCCGCACCCGGGGACGTGGCCCTACGGCCTGCCGGAGCTGCCCGGCCAGCGGGAGCGGCTGGCCGGCGCGCGGCGGATCGCGGTCCCCGGCTGCTACCCGACCTCGGTCACCCTCGCCATGGCCCCGGCGCTGGCCGCCGGGCTGGTCGAGCCGGACGTCGTCGTGGTCGCCGCCTCGGGCACCTCCGGCGCGGGCAAGGCGGCCAAGCCGCACCTGCTCGGCAGCGAGGTGATGGGCTCGGTCAGCGCCTACGGCGTCGGCGGCGTGCACCGGCACACCCCGGAGATGGCGCAGACCCTCGGCGCGGCCGCCGGGGGCCCGGTGCGGATCAGCTTCACCCCGACCCTGGTGCCGATGAGCCGGGGCATCCTCGCCACCTGCTCGGCGCCGCTGCGGCCCGGGATCGACGCCGACGCCGCGCGGGCCGCCTACCAGAAGGCCTACGCCGACGAGCCGTTCGTGCACCTGCTCCCCGAGGGCCGGTGGCCGACGACGGCGCAGGTGCTCGGCGCCAACACCGTCGCGGTGCAGGTCGCGGTCGACCCGGACGCCGGCCGGCTGGTCGTCGTCGCCGCGGTCGACAACCTCACCAAGGGCACCGCGGGCGGCGCGATCCAGAGCGCCAACGTCGCCCTCGGGCTGCCCGAGACCGCGGGCCTGCCGCTGGTGGGGGTGGCCCCGTGAGCGTCACCGCACCGCAGGGCTTCCGGGCCGCCGGCGTCGCGGCCGGGCTGAAGAGCACCGGCGCGGCCGACGTCGCGCTGGTCGTCAACGACGGGCCGCGGGACGACGCCGCCGCCGTCTTCACCACCAACCGCTTCCCGGCCGCGCCGGTGCAGTGGAGCCGCCAGGTGCTGGCCACCGGCCGGCTGCGCGCGGTGGTCCTCAACTCCGGCGGCGCCAACGCCTGCACCGGCCCCGAGGGCTTCCAGGACACCCACGCCACCGCCGAGCACACCGCCGAGCAGCTGGGGCTGGGCGCGATCGACGTCGCGGTCGCCTCCACCGGGCTGATCGGCGTCCGGCTGCCGATGGACAGGCTGCTGCCCGGGGTCACCGACGCGGCGAAGGCGCTGTCGGCCGAGGGCGGTCCCGACGCCGCCCGGGCGATCATGACCACCGACTCGGTGCCCAAGACGACGGTCGTCGAGCGGGACGGCTGGTCGGTCGGCGGGATGGCCAAGGGCGCCGGCATGCTCGCGCCGAGTCTGGCCACGATGCTCGTCGTCCTCACCACCGACGCCGCCGTCGACCCGGCTGTGCTGCAGGAGGCGCTGAAGGCCGCCACCGCTGTCAGCTTCGAGCGGGTCGACTCCGACGGCTGCCTGTCCACCAACGACACCGTCGTGGCGATGGCCAACGGCGCCAGCGGGGTCAGCCCGGGTGCGGAGGAGGTCGCCGAGGCGCTCACCGCCGCGGCCACCGACCTCGCCATGCAGCTGCTCGCCGACGCCGAGGGCTCGACCAAGGACATCGCGATCACCGTGCGCAACGCGGCGACCGTCGAGGACGCGCTCACCGCCGGCCGCGCCTGCGCCCGCAACAACCTGCTCAAGACGGCGCTGTTCGGCAACGACCCCAACTGGGGCCGGGTCCTGGCGGCGATCGGCACCACCGACGCCGCCTTCGAGCCCGACCGGGTCGACGTCACGATCAACGGCGTCACCGTCTGCCGGGGCGGCGCGATCGGCGACCCGCGCGAGGGCGTCGACCTCACCGGCCGGGCCATCACCATCGACGTCGACCTGGGCGCCGGCACCGAGCAGGCCACGATCTGGACCAACGACCTGTCCCTCGCCTACGTGCACGAGAACTCGGCCTACTCGACGTGAGCACCCACGAGAACACCGACGAGAACACCCACGAGAACACCCACGAGGACCCCACCCCGCCCGACGTCCGGGTCGACGAGGCGCCCCCGCCGCGCCGGCGGATCGGCACCACCCGGGTCATGCGCACCTACGACCCGGAGGGTGACGCCCGCAAGGTCGCCGTCCTCACCGGCGCGCTGCCGTGGCTGCGGGAGTTCCACGGCAACGTCGTGGTGATCAAGTACGGCGGCCACGCGATGGTCGACGAGGAGTGCCGCCGGGCCTTCGCCGAGGACATGGTGTTCCTGCGGACCTGCGGCATCCTGCCCGTCGTCGTCCACGGCGGCGGCCCGCAGATCACCGAGATGCTCGGCCGGCTCGGCATCGAGAGCGAGTTCCGCGGCGGCCTGCGGGTGACCACCGACGAGACCGTCGAGGTGGTCCGCATGGTGCTCACCGGCCAGGTCACCCCCGAGGTGGTCGGGCTGGTCAACCAGCACGGCCCGCTGGCGGTCGGCCTGTCCGGCGAGGACGGCGGCCTGTTCACCGCCGAGCGCACCCGGGCGCTCGTCGACGGGCAGCCGGTCGACGTCGGCCGGGTCGGGGACGTCGTCGCCGTCGACCCGACGCCGGTCACCGCGCTGCTGCAGTCCGGGAAGATCCCGGTGGTCGCCACGGTCGCGCCCGACCGCGACGGCGTGGTGCACAACGTCAACGCCGACACCGCCGCCGCCGCGCTCGCCGTGGCGCTCGGCGCGGTGAAGCTCGTCGTCCTCACCGACGTCGAGGGCCTCTACGCCGACTGGCCCGACCGCGACTCGCTGGTGCAGCAGATCGACGCCGCCGAGCTCGCCGAGATCCTCCCGACGCTGGACGCCGGGATGATCCCGAAGATGGCCGCCTGCCTGCGGGCGGTCGAGGGCGGGGTGAAGCGGGCGACCGTCGTCGACGGCCGGACCCCGCACGCCCTGCTGCTGGAGATGTTCACCACCGAGGGCACCGGGACGATGGTCGTCCCCGCCCACTCACTGAGCGGAGAGGAGCCGGCATGACCCACACGGAGGAGCTGGCCACCCGCTGGTCGGCGGTGATGATGGGCAACTACCGCACCCCGCCGGTCGCGCTCGCGCGCGGCGAGGGCGCGACCGTCTGGGACGTCGACGGCCGCGAGTACACCGACCTGCTCGGCGGCATCGCGACGACGATCCTCGGCCACGCCCACCCGAGGGTGGTCGAGGCGATCACCCGGCAGGCGCAGACCCTCGGGCACGTCTCCAACCTGGCGATGCACGAGCCCGGCGTCACGCTCGCCGAGCGGCTGCTGGAGCTGGCCGGCCGGCCAGGACGGGTGTTCTTCTGCAACTCCGGCGCCGAGGCCAACGAGGCCGCCTTCAAGATCAGCCGGCTCACCGGGCGGCCCGAGGTGGTCACCGCCGAGGGCGCCTTCCACGGCCGCACGATGGGCGCGCTCGCGCTCACCGGCCAGCCGTCCAAGGCCGCCGCGTTCGCTCCGCTGCCCGGCGGCGCCCGGTACGTGCCCTACGGCGACGCCGACGCGCTGGCCGGGGCGGTCGGCGACCGGACCGCGATGGTGCTGCTCGAGCCGCTGCTCGGCGAGGGCGGCGTGCAGCCCCCGCCGCCGGGCTACCTCGCCGCCGCCGCCCGCACCGCCGCGGACGCCGGCGCGCTGTTCGCCGTCGACGAGGTGCAGACCGGCACCGGCCGCACCGGCCACTGGTTCGCCCACCAGGCAGACGGCCTGCAGCCCGACCTGGTCACCATGGCCAAGGCACTCGGCGGCGGCCTGCCCATCGGCGCCACGCTCGCCTTCGGCGACGCCGCGGAGCTCATGACCGCCGGCTCGCACGGCTCCACGTTCGGCGGCAACCCGATCGCCTGCGCCGCCGCGCTCGCCGTCCTCGACACGATGCGCGACGAGGGCCTGCTCGAGCGCGCCAAGGAGCTCGAGCACCGGTTCACCGCCGGCATCGAGGGCCTCGGGCACCCCGGCGTCTCCGGGGTGCGGGGGAGGGGCGCGCTGCTCGGCGTCGTCCTCACCGCCCCGGTCGCCGGCGCGCTGGAGGCCGCGCTGCGCGAGGCCGGCTTCCTCACCAACGCCGTCGCCCCCGGCGTGCTGCGCCTGGCGCCCTCCCTGGTCCTCACCGACGGCCAGGTCGACGCCTTCGTCGCCGCGCTGCCGGCCGCCCTCGACACCGCCCTGCAGGAGACCGACTCGTGACCCGGCACCTCACCCGCGACGACGACCTCACCCCCGGCGAGCAGGCCGAGGTCCTCGCGCTGGCCGCCGAGCTCAAGCGCACCCGGCACACCGACGCCGCGCCCACCCCGCTGCGCGCGGCGAACGGCGTGCCGCGGGCGGTGGCCGTGCTGTTCGACAAGCCCTCCACCCGCACCCGGGTGTCGTTCTCGGTCGGCGTCGCCGAGCTCGGCGGGTACCCGCTGGTGATCGACGCCGGGTCCAGCCAGCTCGGCCGCGGCGAGCCGGTGGAGGACACCACCCGCGTGCTCGACCGGCAGGTCGCCGCGATCGTGTGGCGCACCTTCGGCCAGGACCGGCTCGAGACCATGGCCGCCACCAGCCGGGTGCCGGTGGTCAACGCGCTCACCGACGACTTCCACCCGTGCCAGATCCTGGCCGACCTGCAGACGGTGGCCGAGCACAAGGGCTCGCTGGCCGGCCGGTCGCTGACCTACCTCGGCGACGGCGCCAACAACATGGCCCACTCGTACCTCCTCGGCGGCGCGACCGCCGGCATGCACGTGCGCATCGGCTCGCCGGAGGAGTACCAGCCGGCGCCCGACGTGCTGAAGAGGGCGGCGGAGATCGCCGCCGAGACCGGCGGCTCGGTCCAGTGGACCGCCGACGCCGCGGCCGCCGCCGACGGCGCCGACGTCCTCGCCACCGACACCTGGGTGTCGATGGGCCAGGAGGACGAGTACGACACCCGGGTCGCGCCGTTCCTGCCCTACGCCGTCGACGACGCCGCGCTGGCCCGCGCCGCCGACGACGCCCTCGTGCTGCACTGCCTGCCGGCCTACCGCGGCAAGGAGATCGCCGCCGACGTCATCGACGGCCCGCAGAGCGTCGTCTGGGACGAGGCGGAGAACCGGCTGCACGCGCAGAAGGCCCTCCTCACGTGGTTGCTGGAGCGATCCACGTGACCGGGGCGCTGACCCGGTCGGCGCGGCAGGCCCGCATCGCCGAGCTCATCGCCGCCCGGCCGGTGACCTCGCAGACCCAGCTCGCCGCGCTGCTGGCCGAGTCCGGCGTCGAGGTCACCCAGGCCACGCTCTCCCGCGACCTGGAGGAGCTCGGCGCGGTCAAGCTGCGCGGCTCCGACGGCGCCCCGGCGTCCTACGTGCTGCCGCCGGAGAACGCCCCGCTGCGCCCCGCGCAGGCCGCCCCCGCCCGCCTCACGCGGCTGCTCGGGGACCTGCTCACCAGCGCCGACGGCAGCGCCAACCTCGCGGTGCTGCGCACCCCGCCCGGCGCCGCGCAGTTCCTCGCCTCGGCGCTGGACAAGGTGGGCCTGCCCGACGTCCTGGGCACCATCGCCGGCGACGACACGCTGCTCGTCGTCTCGCGCGACCCCGACGGCGGCGCGGCGCTCGCCCGGCGCCTGCGGTCGCTGGCCGGCCGCGCACCCGGCGAGCCGCCCCACCTGACCGACGAGACCGACGACCCCGCTGGAGGATCAGCCCCGTGACCGACCCGACCGCCCCCGCCTCGCAGACCCGGCTCTGGGGCGGCCGCTTCGGCGGCGGGCCGTCGCCGGCCATGGCGGCGCTGTCGAAGTCCACCGACGTCGACTGGCGGCTGGCCCCCTACGACCTCGCCGGCTCCCGCGCCCACGCGCGGGTGCTGCACCGCGCCGGCCTGCTTACCGACGACGAGCTCGGGCAGATGGTCGGCGCGCTCACCGAGCTGTCGGCCGAGGTCGCCGCGGGCACCTTCGCGCCGGTCGAGGCCGACGAGGACGTGCACGAGGCGCTCGAGCGCGGCCTGATCGCCAAGCTCGGCACCCTCGGGGGCAAGCTGCGCGCCGGCCGGTCCCGCAACGACCAGGTCGCCACCGACCTGCGGCTGTACCTGCGGCACAACGTGCGCGCGCTGGTCGGTGAGCTGGCGTCGCTGGAGTACGCCCTGACGGGGCTGGCCGAGCGGTACCTCGAGGTGCCCGCGCCCGGCATGACCCACCTGCAGCACGCCCAGCCGGTGCTGATCAGCCACCAGCTGCTGGCCCACGCGCACGCCTTCGCCCGCGACGTCGACCGGTTGCTCGACTGGGACCGCCGCGCCGCCGTCAGCCCGCTGGGCTCGGGCGCGCTGGCCGGGTCCTCGCTGCCGCTGGACCCCGACGCCGTCGCCGCCGAGCTCGGCTTCGACCGGGCCGCGGAGAACTCGATCGACGCGGTCAGCGACCGCGACTTCGCCGCCGAGTTCTGCTTCGCCGCCGCGATGGTCGGCGTCCACCTGTCCCGGCTGGGGGAGGAGGTCGTGCTCTGGACGTCGACCGAGTTCGGCTGGGCCCGCCTCGACGACGCCTGGGCGACCGGGTCGTCGATCATGCCGCAGAAGAAGAACCCGGACATCGCCGAGCTCGCGCGCGGCAAGTCCGGCCGGTTCGTCGGCAACCTCACCGGCCTGCTCACCACGCTCAAGGGGCTGCCGCTGGCCTACGACCGTGACCTGCAGGAGGACAAGGAGCCGGTCTTCGACTCCCTCGAGCAGCTGCTGCTCCTGCTGCCCGCGGTCACCGGCATGGTCGCCACGCTCACCCTGCGCCCGGAGGTGCTCGAGGCCGCCGCGCCGCAGGGCTTCGCGCTGGCCACCGACGTCGCCGAGTGGCTGGTCAAGAACGGCGTGCCGTTCCGGTCGGCGCACGAGATCTCCGGCGAGATGGTCGCCGTCTGCGAGGCCGCGGGCCTGGAGCTCGACCAGCTCGACGACGACCAGCTCGCCGGCATCGACGAGCGGCTCACCCCCGCCGTCCGGGGGGTGCTGTCGGTGCGCGGCGCGCTCGCCGCCCGGGACACCCGCGGCGGGACGGCGCCCGAGCGGGTCGCCGCCCAGCTGGCCGCGCTCAAGGACGTCGTCGCCGCCCACGGTCGCTGGTCGGCCGACTCGCCCGTGGCGGCCGCGCTCTGAGCCAGCCAGGCCGCCTGCTGACGGCGGAGGAGCTGCTCGGGCCGGTCGACGACGTCGCCCCGGCGCTGCTGGGCTGCTGGGTGGTCACCGACCGGCCCGAGGGGACCGTCGCCGTCCGGCTCACCGAGGTCGAGGCGTACTCGGGGGAGGGGGAGGACCCGGCGTCGCACGCGCACCGCGGCCCCACCCCGCGCGCGGCGATCATGTTCGGCCCGCCCGGGCGGCTGTACGTGTACTTCAGCTACGGCGTGCACTGGTGCGCCAACGTCGTCGTCGGTCCCGCCGGCCGCGGCTCGGCGGTGCTGCTGCGCGCCGGCGAGGTGGTGGTGGGGGAGCAGGTCGCGGCCCTGCGCCGTCCCTCCGCCCGCGTGCCCCGGGACCTGGCCCGCGGCCCGGCCCGGCTGACCGCGGCGCTGGCGATCGGGCCGGAGGACGGCGGTGCCGACGTCCTCGACCCCGCCTCGCCGGTGCGGCTGCACGCGGGGCAGCCGCCGTCCGCCGTCTCGGCCGGGCCCCGGGTCGGGATCAGCCGGGCGACCGAGCTGCCGTGGCGGTTCTGGGAGACCGGGGCGCCGTCGGTGAGCGCCTTCCGCCCGGGCGGGCAACGCCGGCGCCGCGCCGCCGGGCAGACTGGTACCTCGTGACCTCCTCCGTCCTCGACGAACTGCAGCGCCGCGGGCTCATCGCCCAGACCACCGACGAGGACGCCCTGCGCGCCCACCTCGCCGAGGGACCGGTCACCTACTACTGCGGCTTCGACCCGACCGCCCCGAGCCTGCACGTGGGGCACCTGGTCCAGGTGATGGTGCTGCGGGCGCTGCAGCGCGCCGGCCACCACCCCGTGGTCCTCGTCGGCGGCGCCACCGGGCTGATCGGCGACCCGCGACCGACCGCCGAGCGGCAGCTCAACGACCGCTCCACCGTGGCCGGCTGGGTGGACAGCATCCGTCGCCAGCTGGCGCCCTTCCTCGACCGGCCGGCCGAGCAGGAGGGCCTGCCCGCGCCGGTCTACGTCGACAACCTGACCTGGACCGAGCCGCTGTCGGCCATCGACTTCCTCCGCGACCTCGGCAAGCACTTCCGGGTCGGCCGGATGCTGGCGAAGGAGGCGGTGTCCGCGCGGCTGAACTCCGAGGCCGGCATCAGCTACACCGAGTTCAGCTACCAGATCCTCCAGGCGCACGACTACCTGCAGCTGTTCCGCCGCCACGGCGTCACGCTGCAGACCGGTGGCTCGGACCAGTGGGGCAACCTCACCGCCGGCATCGACCTGGTCCGCCGGGTGGAGGGGGCCGCGGTGCACGCCCTGTCCACCGTGCTGGTCACCAAGTCCGACGGGCAGAAGTTCGGCAAGAGCGAGAGCGGCACCGTCTGGCTCGACCCCGCGCTCACCTCGCCCTACGCCTTCTTCCAGTTCTGGCTCAACGCCGACGACGCCGACGCGCTCACCTGGCTGCCGCAGTTCTCCGAGCGGCCGGCCGAGGAGGTCGAGGCGGTCCTGGCCGAGAGCCGGGAGCGGCCGGCGTCGCGTGCGGCACAGCGCGCCCTGGCCGAGGAGCTGACCGCGCTCGTCCACGGGCCCGAGGAACTCCGCCAGGCGGAGGCCGCCGGGCGCGCGCTGTTCGGGCGGGACGACCTGACCGCCCTCGGCGCCGACACCCTCGGTGCCGCCCTGCGGGAGGCCGGCAGCGTCACCGTCGACGGCGGGACGCCGACCGTCGCGCAGCTGCTCCAGCAGACGGGCCTCGTCTCGAGCCTGTCCGAGGCCCGCCGCACGGTGAAGGAGGGCGGCGCGTACCTCAACAACGAGCGCGTCACCGACGCCGACATCGTCCCGGGCGAGGAGGCCTGGTTGCCGGGCGGCTGGCTGGTGCTGCGCCGCGGCAAGCGGTCCGTCGCCGGGGTGCAGCGCGTCGCGCACTGAGGACGTCCTGCCGCGTTGCCGCCATGTGACACGCCGGTTCCGGAACGGTGTCTGGCGTCACGGCCGAGCCGGTTTGACATGCTCCCGACAGGCACGTAACTTTCTCTCTGCGCGCCGCACGGCCCGGGAGGGCCGGCGCGGAGGACCCTTCGAGGGAACACTCCGGGCGGGCGCAGGGTTGGACAACAAGCAGCCACCGAGGAAGCCCGAGAGGGTCGAGTTGGTGTGCGTCCGCTCCTTGAGAACTCAACAGCGTGCCGAAAGTCAGTGCCAAGTAACAAACCCCCGCACTGCACGGTTGATTCGTGTGGTGAGGGATTCCTTTGGTTGATGACATCGAGAGTGCTAGCTCTC